>NZ_JBHYIO010000005.1:54073-395318 GCF_042740095.1 Nonomuraea sp. NPDC059023
ATCACCTCCAAACACACACCCTGGTGGTGGCGCGTGACCTCCCCCATCACCCCCCCCCCACGCTACCCCCCCGCCGGGGGCGTGGCCGTTTTTTACTCGCGGGCCCCCCCCCCGCCACCGTCACACCCTGACGTGCGCCCGCTCCCCGGCCGTCACGCCGCGGACGTGCGCTCGCTCCCCGGCTGTCACGCCATGATGTGCGCCCGGTCAGCCGGTACGGCATGCCGGAAGGCCTCCCCGCCGGCCAGGCGGCGCAGCTCGTCCACGACCAGTTCCCCCATGCGCGCCCGCTCACCGCCCAGGGCTCCCGCCACGTGCGCGGTCAGGACGACGTTGGGCAGGGTGAACAGCGGTGAGTCCGGCGGCGGCGGTTCCGGCCAGGTGACGTCGAGTACCGCGGTGAGGTCGGTCCTGCGGCGCAGGACGTCCACGAGGGAGGGCTCGTCCACCAGCGCGCCGCGGGCGGTGTTGATCAGGGTGCCGCCGGGCTCCAGGAGGTCGAGCAGCTCGCCGTCGACCAGGCCTTCCGTCTCGGGCAGCAACGGCGCGTGCAGGCTGACGACCGAGCAGGCGGCGAAGAGCTCGGGCAGCTCCACCAGGCGCACGCCCAGCCCGGCGGGGTCGGCCACGGGGTCGCAGGCCAGTACCTCCACGTCGAAGTTCCGCAGGTGGGCGGCGACGAGGCGGCCGATCGCGCCGAGGCCGAACAGGCCGACGCGGGAGCGGTACCCGCCGGCGACGCGCGGATCGTGCGGGTAGCGGCGCTCGGCCCGGATCTCGCGGGCGATCCGGTGGGCCTGCTTCAGCGCGAGCAGGATCTGGGCCAGCGCGAACTCCGCCACCGGGATCGCGTTGGCGGAGGCGGCGGAGACGATCGGGATCTCGCGGGCCCAGAACTCCGGCGTGGTCAGCGGCCGTACCGAGCCGGCGGCGACCAGCACCGCGCGCAGCTTGGGCGCCCGGCTCAGCAGCGTCGCGTCGAGCCGGGGCGGGCTCCATCCGGTCAGCAGGATCTCCACCTCCGCCAGCACGTCCGGGTCCTCGGCCAGGTGTTCCCGGGTGCGCGGTGGCGCGCTCCATCTGACCAGTTCGTCCAGGTCGCGCAGGACCTCGGGCGGGTAGACGTCGCCGCGCCGCCGTTCCTCCATGACGAGCAGGGCGATGGGCCGGGGATCGAGCTCGGACATGAACGCTCCAGAGTCATCAAGAGTCATCGGGTCAGTGGCAGCACGCGGCTTGTTACGCATCGATTTCGGCCGGGAGTCATCGGACCATTGACCGTGCCAATGGGGCAACGCTAGCTTCTCGGAAAGCGTTATCCAAGAGACTGGGAGCCGTTCACATATGCGGACACATGCCAAATACAAGGTGAGTTGTCTCCTTGCTGCCGCGCTGGTGCTGACCGGGTGCGGCTCCGGTCCGGCGGGAGGCGACGTCGAACAGGATGCCTCGGCGCCCCTGGAGCTCTGGACCAGGACGACGCCCGGCGGGCCGGGTGAGCAGGGCACGATCAAGCTGGCCGCGGCGTTCGAGAAGGCCACGGGCCACAAGGTCAAGGTGACGGCCATCTTCGACGACTTCGAGACGAAGATGCAGCAGCGTGCCGCGCAGAAGGACCTGCCGGACATCGTCATGAACGACGTCGCCCAGCTCGGAACGATGCAGAGCCAGGGCCTGCTGCGCGAGATCGACCTGTCCAAGGTCGCCGGCGCCAAGGACGTCAGCGAGCGGGCCCTGGCCGCGGGCAAGGCCGTGGACGGCAAGCAGTACGGCCTGCCGTACTCGGCACAGGCGACCGCGCTGCTCATCCGCAAGGACTGGCGCGAGAAGCTGGGCCTGAAGCCGCCGCAGAGCTGGGCGGACCTGGCGGCGATGGCCAAGGCGTTCACCGAGAAGGACCCCGACGGCAACGGCGAGGCCGACACCTACGGGCTGGCGGCGCCGCTGTCGACCAAGCGCGGATACGCGTCCTGGTACTTCTCGAACTTCCTCTGGGCCGCGGGCGGCGACTTCGTGGCCGACGCGGGCGGCGGCAAGTACAAGCCGGCCATGTCCACCGCCGAGTCCGTCGCCGCGATGCAGTGGTTCCGCGACCTGGGCTGCAAGGACAAGGTGATCCAGCCGGGCGCGGTCACCATGGACACGCCGCCGACGAACGAGACGTTCGAGGCGGGCAAGGCCGGTCTCTACGTCGTCGGTCCCTACCTGCTGCCCCGCTTCGACAAGGCGCTGGGCAAGGACAAGTACGAGGTCATGGCGATGCCCAAGGGCGCCAAGAGCGCCGAGGTGCTGGCAGAGGGCGGCGCGGTCTACCTGATGGCCGGCTCGCCCAACCAGGCCGCGCAGGACGCCTTCGCCGCCTTCGCCATCTCGGCCGAAGGCCAGAAGATCGGCATGGAGGGCGAAGCGGCGTACATCGTGCAGTTGCCCGTCAACACCACCGTCGACATCGCCCAGGTGCGGCCCGACCCGCGCTGGAAGACCTTCGCCGAGGCCTACCAGACCTCCGGCCGGTACGCGCCGTCGCTGCCGAACTGGACCCCGGTGCGCCAGGTGTCGGCCGAGACCGTCAACGCGCTCGTGGCGGACTGCTCCCTCGACCTCAAGGCCGAACTCGGCAAGCTCGACACCAAGCTCGCCGCCATCCTCACCGAACAGGGCATCGCCGCCTCATGAGCGTCGAGCAACTGAGTCCCGTCGCCGCGCGAGCGACGACCGGCGCCCCCGCTCCCCGTTCCAAGAACGGGGGGCGGGACGGCCGCTGGTGGATCCCGTGGCTGTTCCTGGCTCCGGCGATCATCCTGTTCGCGCTCTTCAAGTTCATCCCGATGGGCAACGCGCTGGTCATGTCCTTCCAGGACGTCCAGCCGTTCCTCGGCAACAAGTGGGTCGGGACCGGCAACTACGCCACGATGCTCGCCTCCGAGGGCTTCCACAGCGCGGCCTGGCACACGATCGTGCTGGCCGTGGGGCAGACGGCCGGCTCGATGGCGCTCGGGTTCGCGCTGGCGCTGCTGATGGAGGGGCAGAGCCGCAAGCTCGGCTTCATCAGGTCCGCCGCGTTCCTGCCGGTCGTGGTGCCGATGGCGGTGGTCGCCGAGCTCTGGCGGATCATGTACCACCCAACGGCCGACGGCATGATCAACTCGATCATCGGGCTGGTCGGGCTCGGGCCGTCCGGGTTCATCAACGACCCGGACGCCTCCATGGCCTCGGTGATCATGACCGGGATCTGGCGCGGCGCGCCGTACGACATGATGATCTTCATGGCGGGGCTGGCCGGCGTCAACCGGGACCTCTACGAGGCCGCCACCGTCGACGGCGCCTCCCGATGGCGCCGGATCCTGCACGTCACGCTGCCCGGCCTGCGCTCGGTCTTCACGATCCTGTTCGTGCTGGCCGCCATCCGCGGGCTGCGGGTCTTCACCGAGGTGTTCCTGCTGACGAACGGCGGGCCGAACGGCTCCACCGAAGTGGTCATGACCCTCATCTACAAGCTCGGCCTGGAGCAGAACCGGCTGGGCGTCGGCGCGGCGGGGGCGGTCCTGCTGTTCGTCGCGACTCTCGTGCTGACGGTCTTCGTCTACCTGCTCAGAAGGAAGGAGAACCGATGAGCGAGACGGCTCTCGGTCTCAAGGAGAACGCGACCCCCGCGGGCCGCGCGACGAAGCTGGTGATCTACTCGCTGGTGCTGGTCGTGTTCGCGGGGCCGCTGCTGGCCCTGCTGGTCAGCGCCTTCAACCACGTCTCCGACCCGACCCAGCTGAGCCTGGTGCCGACCAGCCCCACGCTGGACAACTTCACGGTGGCCGTCGACCAGGGCGTGCTGAAGTATCTGCTCAACTCCTTCCTCGTCGTGGGCTTCGGGCTGCTGCTCCAGGTCACGGTCTCGGTGCTGGCCTCGTACGCGCTGGCGCGCAAGCGGTTCCGGTTCATGTCGCTGGTGTTCGTGGCCATTCTCGCGACGCTCATGCTGCCCGAGGAGATCCTGGCCATCCCGCTGTCGATCATCCTGGCCGACGTGCCGGTGATCCACGTGAACCTCATCGGGACGCTGGCCGGCATGATCGTGCCGCTCGGCGCCTGGGCGTTCTCCATCCTGGTGATGACCGAGTTCATGAAGGACGTGCCGCGCGAGCTGGAGGAGGCGGCGCGGATCGACGGGGCGGGCGAGCTGCGGATCTTCGCGCAGATCATCCTGCCGATGTGCAAGCCCGCGCTCGGGGTCATCGGCGTGTTCGGCTTCACCATGATCTGGGACCAGTACCTGCTGCCGTTGCTGGTGGCGCAGGACGCCTCGTCCTACACGCTGCCGCTGGCGCTGCGGACCCTGCGCATCGACCCCATCGTGACGCCGGGCGTGGTCATGGCGGCCTCGCTGCTGGCCCTGCTGCCCTCGGTGATCGTGTTCCTGTTCTTCCAGCGTTCGTTCGTTCATGGCCTGTCCTCCGGCGCCCTCAAGGGATGATTTTTCATGACGTGGTTCACCCATGACAGATTCGGGATGTTCGTCCACTGGGGCCTGTACGCCCTGCCGGCCCGGCACGAGTGGGTCAAGACCAGGGAGAAGATGACCGACGAGCAGTACCAGGTCTACTTCGACCACTTCTCCCCCGATCGCTACGACCCGGCCGGCTGGGCGCGCGCGGCCAAGGCCGCCGGGATGCGCTACGTGGTGCTGACGACCAAGCACCACGACGGGTTCTGCCTGTGGGACAGCGATCTGACCGACTACAAGGCGACCCGCACGCCGTACGGGAAGGACCTGGTGGGGCCGTTCGCCGAGGCCTGCAGGGCCGAGGGGCTGAAGGTCGGCTTCTACCACTCGCTGATCGACTGGCACCACCCGTCCTTCCCCGTCGACGGCACCCACCCCCGCCGTGACGAGGTGGACGGCGAGGGCGGCGGCGACATCGCCGAGTACCGGCGCTACCTGCACGGGCAGGTCCGCGAGCTGCTCACCCGCTACGGAAAGATCGACTACCTGTTCTTCGACTTCTCCTACGCCGGCAGGAAGGAGTGGTGGGGCGGCAAGGGCGCCGCGGACTGGGGCTCGGCCGAACTGCTGGAGATGGTCCGCGAGCTGCAGCCCGGCATCCTGGTCAACGACCGCACCGGCCTGCCGGGCGACTTCGTCACGCCCGAGCAGTACCAGCCCTCCGGACCACTGGCCGAGGTGTGGGAGGCCTGCCAGACGCTCAACGGAAGCTGGGGCTACGACCGCGACAACCTCGACTACAAGAGCCCGGAGCTGCTCATCCGCATGCTGGTGGACGGCGTCGCCAAGGGCGGCAACCTGCTGCTCAACGTGGGCCCGACCGGCCGGGGCGAGATCGACCCCAGGGCGCTGGCCATCCTGGGCGAGATCGGCGCCTGGATGGACCGGCACGAGCGCTCGATCCGCGGCTGCGGGCCCGCGTCGTTCACCCCGCCGGCCGACTGCCGCTACACCCAGAACGGCGACCGCCTCTACCTTCACCTGTTCAGCTGGCCGCTGCGCCACGTGCACCTGCCGGGGCTGGCGGGCAAGGTCCGCTACGCGCAGCTGCTCGACGACGCCTCGGAGATCAGGATGGTCGTCACCCAACCCGGCGAGGTCGCGCAGAACACCAAGATGGGCGGGCAGCCGGAGGGCACCTTGACCCTTCAGCTGCCCGTTCAGCGTCCCCCGGTCGCCGTCCCGGTGATCGAACTCTTCCTTGCCTGACCGCTCACTCGCGCCAGGCCGGCCCGGTGTCCGCCGTGCTCGCGCTCCGCGGGACCCTCGGGGCGGCCTTCCCCGCGAGGGGCACGACCGTGATGCCGTCGGCGGTGTTGGGCGCGTTGACGTCGAGCGTGCCGCCGACGACGACGTTGCCGCGGAAGGTGTTGGGCTCGAAGACGAACTTCTGCAACGGCGGCGCGGTGTCCTGCTTGCTGGTCTGCACCGAGACGCCGCCCGCCGGGCGGTAGGCGAGGTTGCCGGTGAAGGTGTTGCGCGTGGGCAGGAGGACCATCTGGTAGCCGGGCCAGTGGTTCTTGTAGAACCAGCCGAGGTGCATGTCGCTCTTGGCGTTGTCGACGAACATGTTGCCGGTGAACCGGCTGTCGGTCACCTGTCCGTAGTGGAAGAGGTAGCCGTAGGGGGCGAGCGGGTTCTTCTGCGGCACGAAGCCGGGCGTCAGGTAGTCGAGCTGGTTGTTCTCGTCGAACATGTGCTCGCCGCTGGTGACCTTGAGCCCGTAACCGGAGACTCCGGCCACGTAGTTGCCGCGTACGGTGTGGTGGTCGCCGCTGACCCGGATGCCCTCGCTGGCCGGGTACCGCTCGCCCAGGATGACGTTGTTCTCGACCGTGTTGTAGTTGCCGTAGCGCAGGACGAGGCCGCCGCTGGACTGCTTGATCGTGTTGTGGCGCACGGTGTTGTGGTTGGACTTCAGCGAGATGATCTCGTCGTCGCCGTCGACGTGCTCGAAGAGGTTGTTCTCGATGGTGAAGTACGCCCCCTCCGTCGTCCCGAGATCGCCCCACTGCCCGTAACCCCAGATGCGCAGCGCCTCCATGCCGTTGCGCCCGATGTTGGGGACGTTGGCGAAGCGGCTGTGATCGACCTTGTTGTACGTGGCCCGCGGCCCCCGGTCGTTGCCCACGACAGGCTCCTGGTGGTTCTTGCCCTCCAGCAGGACGTGGTCGAGCCGGTTGGCGCCGCCGCGGAAGTAGACCCAGTAGTAGGCGGTCTGCGGCTCGGCCGGGTTGAAGTTCACCACGGCCGTGTCGGTGACCCGGCCCCGGTCGCTGTTGAACGTGATGACCGACCCCTTGCCCTCGGGCACGGTGCCGTCGGTGAAGGTCAGGCCGCTGACCACGAGGTCGGGACTGTTCAGCGAGATCCCCGACCGGCCGGTGAGCACGACCTTGCCGGGCGTCTGGGCCCGCAGCGTCACCGGCCTGCCGGGCGCGGTGGCGGCGCTGAGGTCGAGGAAGGCGTTCTCCCACGTGCCGTCGGCCATGACGATCGTGTCGCCGGGGCCGGCGTCCGCCAGGGCCTTGGCGAGCTCGGCCGGATTCGCCACGAGCACCTCGGACGCGGACTCGGCCACGGCCGGGCTCTGGGCCAGGCCTAAGGCGAGGACGGCCGCGGCGAGCAGGCGCGGAGCATTGATCATGAAACCTCCTACTAATCAAGGGAAATATCCCTCAAAAAGAGCAAACAAAGCCGTCAAATGCTCGTATTCATCGGAGCATTGAGAGAACCGTAGCCTCCGGGCAAGCGTTTTCCAAGAGCCCGGCGTACCGTGACTTGCGCGACGTTTGCACGCGCTGACGCGCTGTCAGCCATGCCGTCATGGCCCGCGGCCACGTCCCGAACCGACAGTGAGTGCATGAGCCCATCTGGTATGACCGCGGACCTCCTGCGGCAGGAGATCGACCTCAACGCGCTCACCGACGCGCTCGGCGAGCGCGCCCCCCAGCTACGGTCGGCCATCGAGACACGCGTGTCCGCCGCGATCAACGCGCGCACGACCTCGGAGCTGCTCACGCTGACCGTCACCGAAGGCGGCCACACCCGGACGGTGAGCCCGTCCCCCACCCCCGACTACGCCAAGTCGCTCTTCCACTACGTCAAAGGCACCGGCGGCGCGACGATCTCCTGCCGGATCGAGGACGTCGTCGAGGCCGCCGTCGTCGCGGCCACCACGGAGTTCTACCAGTCAGAGGAGACGATGGCGGACCTGGCGGAGGTCCTCGGCCGCCAGCTCGTGGAGAACGCCGCCATCCACCGCATCCTGGAGGAGGAGTTCCGCGACCTCGCCGCGCACGTGCAGCGGGAGGTGAAGGACTCCATCACGCTCTCCACGCACACCACCGTCGGTGAGCAGGCGGCCGACATGGCCCTCGCGAGCGCCACCCACGCCATGCACACCACGCTCGGCGCCACCGTCGCCGCCCTGCTGGCCAAGGCGCTCGCGCTGCCCATGGTGAAGGTCGCGGTGGCCAAGGCCGTGGGCGCCGTGCTGGCCAGCGCGGCGTTCCAGAAGGTCCTGATCATCCTGCTCAAGAAGATCGGGGTCGCGCTGGTCCTGAAGATGCTGCTGGTCAAGCTGTTCGGCGCGGGCGCCGGCGCGCTCGTCGGCTTCATCGTCATCCCGCTGATCGTCGCCTTCCTGGTGTACGAATGGAACACCTTCCCCCAGAAGATCGCCGCCAAGATGTCGGGGCAGGTGGCGGAGAAGCTCGTCAGCCAGAGCGCCGACCTCAACCGGCAGGTCGCCGCCTCCTTCGTGGCCGCCGCCCTCGACGAGGTGCTCGGCAAGCTGCACGACGACCTTCTCTCCCCGGCGAACTGACCTCCCGCGCATGCCAGGACGAAACGGTGGCCCTGTCCGCTGATGCGGGGGGCCGCCGGTGTGCGGGCTTGAATCTGCGAAGGGTAACCTAGGCGTTCGTGACGACGTTTCGTATCAGTGAAGCCGCCGCGCTGCTCGGGGTCAGCGCGGACACGATCCGCCGCTGGGTGGACGCGGGCCGCCTCGGCGCCGAGCGCGACGAGCACGGCCACCGGCAGGTCGACGGCGCCGAGCTGGCCGCGTTCGCCCGCGCCCAGGTCGAGGAGGTCGAGGGCGGCCGGTCCTCGGCGCGCAACCGGTTCCGCGGCATCGTGACCGAGGTGATCCGCGACGCGGTGATGGCCCAGGTGGAGATCGCCGCGGGGCCGTTCCGTGTGGTGTCGCTGATGAGCCGTCAGGCCGCCGACGAGCTCGGCCTGGAGGTGGGGGTGGTGGCGGTCGCCGTGATCAAGTCCACCAACGTCGTCGTCGAGATCCCCGGTCACGAGCGCGTGGCCGGTGCGGCGTGAGGAGCCCCTCGATGTTCAGGCGTCTTTCCCCATGGGTCATCGCGCTGGCGGTGTTGTCCGGGTGCGGTTCCGGACAGCCCGCCGCGACGAGCGCCTCGGCCTCCCCCGCGGGCGGGGCCAAGGAGCTGACGGTGTTCGCGGCGGCCTCGCTGACCGGGACGTTCACCGAGCTCGGCAAGACCTTCGAGGCCGCGCATCCGGGCACGACGGTGAAGTTCAACTTCGGCTCCAGCGCCACGCTGGCCCAGCAGATCGTCCAGGGCGCTCCGGCCGACGTGTTCGCCGCCGCTAGCCCGGCCACGATGAAGACCGTCACCGACGCCTCCCTGGCCGGCGCGCCCGCCACGTTCGTCCGCAACAAGCTGCGGATCGCGGTCCCGGCCGACAACCCGGCCAAGGTCGACGAACTGAAGGACCTGGCCGACCCCAAGGTCAAGGTCGCGCTGTGCGCCGAGCAGGTGCCGTGCGGGGCCGCCGCGGTCAAGGCGCTGGGCGCGGCCGGTCTCAAGGTCACGCCGGTCACGCTGGAGCAGGACGTCAAGGCCACGCTGACCAAGGTCGAGCTCGGCGAGGTGGACGCCGCGCTGGTCTACACGACCGACGTGATCGCCTCGGCCGGCAAGGTGACCGGGATCCCCTTCCCCGAGGCCGACAAGGCGATCAACGACTACCCGATCGCCACCCTGACCAAGGCGCCCGCCGGTGACCTGGCCAAGCGGTTCGCCGACCTGGTGCTGTCGCAGCAGGGCAAGGACGTGCTGACCAGGGCCGGCTTCGAGGCGCCCTGATCCCGATGAGCTCTACCACGCGGGAGCGGGCCGGGCGGCTGCCATGGATGCTGGTGGTGCCCGCCGTCGCCGGCCTGGTGTTCCTGGTACTGCCGCTGGCCGGGCTGCTGATCCGCGCGCCCTGGTCCACGCTCGGCCCGCGGCTGGCCGAGCCGCACGTGCTGGAGGCGCTGCGGCTGTCGGTGGTGAGCGCTTCCCTGGCCACGCTCATCTGCCTGGTGCTCGGCGTGCCGCTGGCCTGGCTGCTGGCCCGGGTGAGCTTTCCCGGGCGGCGGCTGGTGCGGGCGCTGGTGACCGTACCGCTGGTGCTGCCGCCGGTGGTCGGCGGCGTCGCGCTGCTGCTCGTGCTGGGGCGGCGGGGGCTCGTCGGGCAGTGGCTGGAGTCGGCGTTCGGGATCACGCTGCCGTTCACCACGGCGGGGGTGGTCATCGCTGAGGCGTTCGTGGCGATGCCGTTCCTGGTGATCAGTGTGGAGGGCGCGCTGCGCGGGGCCGACCAGCGCTTCGAGGAGGCGGCGGCCACGCTCGGCGCCTCCCGGTGGATCGTGTTCCGGCGGGTCACGCTGCCGATGATCATGCCGGGGGTGGTGGCGGGGGCGGTGTTGTGCTGGGCGCGGGCGCTGGGCGAGTTCGGGGCGACGATCACGTTCGCCGGGAACTTCCCCGGCACCACCCGCACGATGCCGCTGGCGGTCTACCTGGCGCTGGAGACCGAGCCGGAGGCGGCGATCGTGCTCAGCCTGGTGCTGCTCGCGGTCTCGGTGATCATCCTGGCCAGCCTGCGCGACCGGTGGGTGAACAGCCCATGATCGTGCGTGGTGCGGCGGGGGTGGAGGCGGTCGGTCTGCGGGCCCGGTTGCGGGTGAGCCGGCCGGCGTTCACGCTCGACATCGCGCTCGACGTGGCCCCCGGCGAGGTGGTGGCGCTGCTCGGGCCCAACGGCGCGGGCAAGACCACCGCGCTGCGCGCCCTGGCCGGGCTCACCGGCATGTCCGGCGGCCGGATCAGCCTGCGCGGCCGGGACCTGGACGCCCTGCCCGCCGAGAGCCGCCCGATCGGCATGGTGTTCCAGGACTACCTGCTCTTCCCGCACCTGTCCGCGCTGGAGAACGTCGCGTTCGGACCGCGCTGCCGCGGGGTCGCCAAGGCCGAGGCGCGCCGTACCGCCGCCGCCCTGCTGGAGCGGGTCGGGCTGGCCGACAAGGCCGCCGCCAAGCCGCGGCAGTTGTCCGGCGGGCAGGCGCAGCGGGTCGCGCTGGCGCGGGCGCTGGCCGTACGGCCCGAGTTGCTGCTGCTGGACGAGCCGCTGGCCGCGCTCGACGCCCACACCCGGCTGGAGGTCCGCTCGCAGTTGCGCCGCCACCTCAACGACTTCGACGGCGCCACCGTCCTGGTCACCCACGACCCGCTCGACGCCATGGTGCTGGCCGACCGGCTGATCGTGATCGAGGGCGGGTACATCGTGCAGCAGGGCGCCCCCGCCGAGGTCGCCCGCCGCCCCAGGACCGACTACGTGGCTCGCCTGGTCGGGCTCAACCTGTACCGCGGGGTGGCCGCCGAGTCCGGGGTCAAGGTGGGCGAGCTGCTGCTGCACGCCAGCGAGCACTTCGACGGGCCGGCGTTCGTGGCCTTCCCGCCCGCCGCCGTGGCCCTGTACCGCTCCCGGCCGGACGGCAGCCCGCGCAACCTGTGGCAGGCCCGCATCGACGGCATCGAACGGCACGGCGACAACGTCCGCGTGCACCTCGGCGGCCCCGTCTCCGCGTTCGCCGACATCACCCCCGCGGCCGTGGCCGAGCTCGACCTGTCGCCCGGCCAGCGGATCTGGGCTTCGGTCAAGGCCACCGAGACCCACGCGTACCCGGCCTGACCAGCCCACCCGCCGCAGGCCAGCGGCGAGCGTACCCCTCCTGACCGGCCCACCCGCCGCAGGCCCGCGGCGAGCGATGGGATAGGAAGAGGGTGGAACGGGGTGATGTGTCGTGATCGTTGTCGGCGTGGATGGTTCGCGGGCAGGGCTTGAGGCCGTCGGCTGGGCGGCCAGGGAGGCGGCGCCGCGCGGGCGGACCCTGCTGGTCGTGCACGCGATGCCCGCTTGGGCGCACGCCGCCGTTCCCGGCGAGCGGTATGCCGGGGTGGCCGAGTGGATGCGGGACGGCGCCGCGACCGTGCTCGCCGCCGCCGTCGAACGAGCCCGGCAGGAGGCGCCCGGCCTGGACGTCGAGCGGCGGGCCGTACCGGGTGACGCCCGTGCGGCGCTGCTGGAGCTGTCCGCCGGCGCCGACCTGCTCGTGATGGGCAGCCACGGGATGGGCGGCTTCCGCGGGCTGCTGCTCGGATCGGTGGCGGCAGGGGTGACCGGGCAGGCTGCCTGTGACGTGGTCATCGTCAGGGAACCGGCCGCCACGGCGCCGCGCGGCGAGGTGGTCGTGGGGGTGGACGGCTCCGCGGCGAGTCAGCGCGTGCTCGCGTACGCCTTCGAGCACGCCGACCGGCACGGGCTGGCGCTGCGGGCGGTGCACGCCTGGAACCGGCTCGACCTCGACGGCGTCCTGGCGTCGGCCTCCGCGGAGGAGGACGAGCTGCGGCTGCTGAAGGAGGCGGTCGCGGGCTATCGCGACCGCCATCCCGACGTGCGGGTCGTGTGGGAGGTGGTGCACGACCATCCGGCGCAGGCGCTCAGGAACGCCTCCGAGGGCGCCGATCTGCTGGTCGTGGGGACGCACGGGCAGAGCGCGCTCACCGGGCTGATCCTGGGGTCGGTGAGCCAGGCGATGCTGCACTACGCCAAATGCCCGCTCGCGGTGGTCCGCAACGCGCCGGCGCCGCGTTAGGCGCGCTCGGCCAGGCCCAGGGTGAGCTTGCCGTTGAGGTCCTCCAGGTTCCATCCGCCCGTGCTGTAGGCCTGGTTGGTGATCCAGAAGACCATCACGCGCCTGCCGGTGAAGCGGGCGTACTGGCCGAAGGACCAGTCGTTGCCGCCGTCGTGCTCGGCGACCCGGCCGAGGCGGGTGCGGGGGACGATGCCCCAGCCATAGCCGTAGTAGTGGCGTTCGCGCCGGTCGGTCAGCACGCGCGGGGTGAACATCTCGGCCTTGGCGCGGCGCGACAGGACGGTGCCGCCCTCCAGGGCGCGGTGCCAGCGGTACATGTCGGCGGCGGTGGAGAGCATGCCGCCGTTGCCGCGCAGGTACCAGTACGGGCCGTCCTTGGCCCAGGGGTGCTCGGTGGGACGGCCCTGCCGCCTGCCGCGCCTGTCGTACTCGACGGCCAGGTCTCCGGGTGACCAGCGCGGCAGCACGTATCCGGTGCGGGTCATTCCGGCGGGCGCGAACAGGTGCGTGGCCAGGAACCTCTCGTAGCCGAGACCGGAGGCGCGCTCGACGACGGCGGCCAGCAGGCTGTAGCCGAGGTTGGAGTAGCGGAACCCGGCTCCGGGGGCCTGGCGCAGGGGCGCGGCCAGGGCACGCCTGATCATGGTGTCCCGCGAGACGGGGACGTAGTCGTCGCCGAGATCGCCGAGATCGCCGAGGCCGGAGGTGTGCGTGAGCAGGTGGCGCAGGGTGATCGCGCGCTTGTCCGCGGGGACGCGGCCGAGATGGGCGCTGATCCGGTCGGTGGTGCGGAGTTTGCCCATCATCTGCAGCTTCATGATGGCCGCGGCGGTGAACTGCTTGGTGATCGACATGATGTCGTAGACGGTCTCGCACCCGGCGGGCGTCCCGCGTTCGCGGTCGGCCAGGCCGAAACCGGCGCAGTGCACGAGCCTGCCGTCGCGCACGACGGCGACGGTGCCGCCGGGACCGTCCGGCAGCGTCCGGGCGAGGAAGGACACGATCTCCTTGTCGACGGGAGCCGGCGCCAGCAGCGTGCCGGCGAGGGCGGCGTGGATCCATACGGAAGTCATGCCTTCGACGCTGGCCCGCCGGGTGGCTCGGAGGTGGCGGGAAGGCTGTTCCGGGTTGTGCGGGTCTGTGCGAGTCGGCTGTACTGCCAGGCTATGAGCGACACAACTGATCCTTCGGATTTGCGGACCGGTGCCGAGTTCATGAGCGGGTTGCGCCGGCTCAAGGCGTGGTCGGGGCGGAGCTACCGGGAGATCCAGGCGCAGGCGCGGCGGGCCGGGCACGCGCTGCCGTACTCGACGGCGGCGGGGATGCTGAAGCGTGAGACGCTGCCGCGCGAGCAGGCGGTGGAGGCGTTCGCGCGCGGGTGCGGGCTCGGGGCCGAGCAGGCGTCGGCCTGGGTGGCCGCGCGCAAGCGGGTGGCGATGGAGGAAACACCGCGGACGCACACGCAGGCACGGGCTCAGGTGCGGGCTCAGGCTCAGGTGGGGCGGGGGCGGGTCGCAGGGCCGTGGCGGTGGGTGGCGGCCGTGCTGGTGGCGGCGGGGCTGGTGGGTGTGGCCGTCACTCAGCAGGAGGGGTTCGTCGTGGTGTCGGATGTTCAGGAGATCGAGCCGTAGCTCGGCAGGTGGGACAGGTCGGCGGTCATGCGGGCCGCGGCCGAGGTGAGTTCGGGCAGGACGCGCTCCACGAGGGTCTGGGTGGTGGCGCGGCTGGCGTGCGTGGCGACGTTGACGGCGGCGACCACGTTGCCGTCGCCGTCGCACAGGGGCACCGCGATCGAGCGGACGCCGTCCTCCAGTTCCTGGTCGACCAGCGCGTAGCCGTCGCGGCCCGCCTGCCGTACCGCCTCGGCCAGCAGCTTGGGGTCGGTGACGGTGCGGCAGGTCAGGGGTTTGAGCTCCAGTGCGGCGAGGCGGGCGGCGGGCTCGGCGGCCAGGAGCACGCGGCCCATCGAGGTGGCGTGGGCGGGGAAGCGGGTGCCGAGCGTGATGTCCACGCTCATGATGCTGGCCGTCGGTACGCGGGCGACGTAGACGACGTCGTCCCCCGACAGCACGGCGACCGAGGCGGACTCGCGCACCCGTTCGGCGAGCGCCGCCAGGTGCGGCTGGACGACTTCGGCGAGGGTGAGCGCCGACAGGTGCGCGTACCCCAGCTCCAGGACGCGCGGCAGGGGCACGAAGCGGGCGCGCCGCGCGCTCACGTAGCCGAACCGCTCCATCGTCTGTACGGCCCGCCGTACCGTGGCCCGCGCCAGCCCCGTGACCTGGGCCGCCTCGGCCAGCGTGAGCCCGCCGGGCGCGGCCCCGAGGGCGACGAGCACGCCGAGCCCGCGGGCCAGCGACTGCAGGTAGGCGGCGCCCAGCTCGTCCTTGGGCACGCGCGACAGGTCGGCGCCCGGCACGAGCCGCCGGGGCGGGTCGAGGCGTAGCGCGGCCTCCATGGCGGCGACGGCACGCCGCAGGTGGGGCAGGGCGTGTTCGCGCAGGCCGTCGGCGGTGTGCCGGCTGGTGTGGCTGATGACGCTGACCGCGCAGACGGCCTCGCCGCCGGGTTCGTGGACCGGCATGGCGACGGCGACCAGGCCGGGCTCGACGAGCTGGTCGTCCACGGCCCAGGGCACGGCGGCCCCGAGCAGCACGAACCCGGCGGCGCACCGCCCGGCGGCCAGCACGTCGCCGACGCGCAGGGCGACGGTCATCGTGCGCCGCCGGGTGTAGCGGGCGACGAAGCGTACGCTGCCGCCGTCGGGGACGGCGAGGGAGACCGACTCGTCCAGCTCTTCGGCGAGGGCCTCGGCGTGCGGGCCGAGCGTGGCGGGCAGGCCGCTCGCGGCGAGGTAGGCGGCGCCGAGCTCCAGCAGCCGGGGCGCGAGCAGCACGTCGCGGCCGT
The DNA here is from genome assembly GCF_042740095.1 of Nonomuraea sp. NPDC059023. NCBI lineage: Bacteria > Bacillati > Actinomycetota > Actinomycetes > Streptosporangiales > Streptosporangiaceae > Nonomuraea > Nonomuraea sp. NPDC059023. Next base: position 69,439 of record NZ_JBHYIO010000005.1, read on the forward strand.
CGGCCCGCAGGTAGCCGAGGGTGACCAGCGTGGCCAGCACGCGGTCGACGGTCGCGCGGGCCAGCCCGGTGGCCTGCACCAGGTCGGTGGCGCGCCAGCGGCGTTGCGGCGCGGCGGTCACCACCCGCAGCACCGTCAGTCCGCGCTCCAGCGCTCCGCTCGGCTCCATGAGCCCTCCTTTGACAGCCCGGCGGGGCGGTCCCCATACTCGAAACCGGCTCATAGTGAACTTTAGTTCACTCTGCGAACGCTTGGAGCGACAATGGACAAGGTGGTCGGCTCCGCCGCGGAGGCGCTGAACGGCGTGCACGACGGCGCCTCCTTCGCGGTCGGCGGCTTCGGCCTGAGCGGCATCCCGGCCGTGCTGATCGAGGCCCTGCTGGACAGCGGCGTCACCGGCATCGGCGTGGTCTCCAACAACTGCGGCACCGACGGCGGCGGCCTCGGGCTCCTGCTGGCGGCCGGGCGCATCGCCCGCGTCACCGCCTCCTACATCGGGGAGAACAAGGAGTTCGGCCGGCGGTACCTGGCGGGCGAGGTCGAGGTGGAGCTGACCCCGCAGGGCAGCCTCGCCGAACGGCTGCGCGCCGGCGGCTGCGGCATCCCCGCCTTCTACACGCCCGCAGGGGTGGGCACGCCGGTCGCGGAGTCCGGCCTGCCCCTGCGCCACCACCCCGACGGCTCGGTCGCGCTGACCGCGCCACCCAAGGAGGTGCGGGAGTTCGACGGCGTGCCGTACGTGCTGGAACGCGCGATCACCACCGACTTCGCGCTGGTACGGGCGGCGCGCGGCGACCGGCACGGGAACCTGTCCTTCCGCAAGGCTGCGCGCAACTTCAACCCGCTGGCCGCGATGGCGGGGCGGATCACGATCGCCGAGGTGGAGGAGCTGACCGACCTCGACCCCGACGAGGTGCACCTGCCGGGCGTCTTCGTGCAGCGCGTGCTGCCGCTGACCCCGGAGCAGGCCGCGGCCAAGGGCATCGAGTGGCGCACGGTGCGGGCATGAGCTGGAGCCGCGACGAGATGGCCGCCAGGGCGGCGGCGGAGCTGCGCGACGGCGACTACGTCAACCTCGGGATCGGGCTGCCGACCCGCATCCCGTCCTTCCTGCCGCGCGGGATCACGGTCACGCTGCACTCGGAGAACGGCGTGCTCGGCGTCGGCCCCTACCCCGCGGCCGACGAGGTGGACCCCGACCTGATCAACGCGGGCAAGGAGACCGTCACCGTCGTGCCCGGCGCGGCCTTCTTCGACTCGGCGCTGTCGTTCGGCATGATCCGCGGCGGGCACATCGACGTGGCGGTGCTCGGCGCGATGCAGGTGTCCGCGGGCGGCGACCTGGCCAACTGGATGGTTCCCGGACGCCTGGTCAAGGGCATGGGTGGAGCCATGGACCTGGTGCACGGCGCGCGGCGGGTGCTCGTCGTCACCGAGCACACCGCCAAGGACGGCAGCCCCAAGCTGGTGCGGGAGTGCACGCTGCCGCTCACCGGGCGGGCCTGCGTGCACCGGGTGATCACCGACCTCGGCGTCCTGGACGTCACCCCCGAGGGCTTCGCGCTGGTCGAGACCGCGCCCGGCGTGAGCGTGGACGAACTGCGCGGCCGTACAGGAGCAGTGATCGGATGAGAGCCGTCTACATCGCCGACGCCGTGCGCACCCCCATCGGCCGGTACGGCGGGGCGCTGGCCGAGACCCGCCCGGACGACCTGGCGGCGCACGTGGTCAGGGCGCTGGCCGAGCGCACCGGGCGCGAACACGTGGACGAGGTGCTGTTCGGCAACGCCAACGGCGCCGGTGAGGACAACCGCAACGTGGCCCGCATGGCGGCGTTGCTGGCGGGGCTGCCGGTGAGCACGCCGGGCGCCACGGTCAACCGGCTGTGCGGTTCGGGGATGGAGGCGGTGATCCAGGCCTACCGCGCCATCGCGTTGGGCGACGCCTCGGCGGTCATCGCGGGCGGCGTGGAGTCGATGACCCGCGCGCCCTGGGTGCTGCCGAAGCCTTCGCGCGCCTTCCCGGCCGGGGGCGCGGAGCTCGTGTCGACCACGCTCGGGTGGCGGCTGGTCAACCCGCGGATGCCGGCCGAGCACACGGTGCCGCTGGGCGAGGGCGCCGAACTGATCGCCGACCGGTACGGCATCGCCCGCGAGACCCAGGACACGTTCGCCCTGGAGAGCCACCAGAAAGCCGCAAAAGCCGATTTTTCCCAAGAAATCGTGCCGATAGGCGATTTTTCGGCGGATGAGGGCATCAGACGCGACACCTCGCTGGAGGCCCTCGCCCAACTCAAACCCGCCTTCCGCCCCGGCGGCACGGTCACCGCGGGCAACTCCTCCCCCCTCAACGACGGCGCCGCCGCCCTCCTGCTGACCGACGAGGAAGGGCTCGGCGGCCGCGAGCCCCTGGCCCGGATCGTGGCCTCCGGCGTCAGCGCCCTCGAACCCGCCTCCTTCGGACTCGGCCCGGTCGAGGCCAGCCGCCGCGCCCTGGCCAAGGCCGGCCGGAGCTTCGGCGACCTGGCCGTGGCCGAGCTGAACGAGGCCTTCGCCGCCCAGGTCCTCGGCTGCCTGGCCGAAATGCCCGAGCTCGACCCCGGCATCGTCAACCCGCGCGGCGGCGCGATCGCCCTCGGCCACCCTCTGGGCATGTCCGGCGCCCGCCTGACCGGCGCCCTGGCCCACCAGCTCGCGGAGGCCGGGTCGGGCACCGGCCTCGCCTCCCTCTGCATCGGCGTCGGCCAGGGCCTGGCCGTCGTGCTCGAAAGGTGACCCGCATGCTGACGCAGGACGACATCGACCGCGAGATCGCCGAGTGGGCGGCGCCGCCCGAGCCCTCCGGCCACCCGCGGCGCGACTACGCCCCCTACCGCAGCAGCGTGCTGCGCCACCCCAAGCAGCCGCTGGTGCCGGTCAAGGACCCGGACGCCGCCGAGCTGCGCGGACCCGTCTTCGGCGTCACCGACGTGACCGCCCTGGACGCCGACCTGACCAGGCAGCACACGGGCGAGCCGCTGGGCGAGCGCATCACCGTCGAGGGCCGGATCACCGACCGGCAGGGCCGCCCGATCCGCGGCCAGCTCGTGGAGATCTGGCAGGCCAACGCCTCCGGCCGCTACCCCCACCAGCGCGACGACCACCCGGCCCCGCACGACCCCCATTTCTCCGGCATCGGCCGCTGCCTGACCGGCGACGACGGCGCCTACCGGTTCACCACGATCAAGCCCGGCGCCTACCCCTGGCGCAACCACCGCAACGCCTGGCGGCCGGCGCACATCCACTTCTCCGTCTTCGGCAGCGCCTTCACCCAGCGCCTGGTCACGCAGATGTACTTCCCCGGCGACCCGCTCTTCCCCTACGACCCGGTCCTGCGCTCGGTGACCGACGCCGCCGCCAGGCAACGGCTGGTCGCCGCCTACGACCACGCGCTGTCGCGGCCGGAGTGGTCGCTCGGCTACCGCTGGGACATCGTGCTCGACGGGCCCGCCGCCACCTGGACGGAGTCATGACGCTCCCGCCGACCCCCTCCCAGACCGTCGGTCCCTTCTACGGCTACGCCCTGCCCTTCCCCGGCGGCGGCGACCTGGCCGGCGGCGGGATCACCGTGCACGGCCGGGTGTTCGACGGCGCGGGTGAGCCGGTGCCCGACGCGCTGCTGGAGTTCTGGCAGGCCGACGCGGCCGGTTCGCTGCGCGGCGCGCCGGGCAGCCTGCGCCGCGACCCGGCCACCGGGGCGGTCATCGGGCGGCACGGCGCGGACTTCACCGGGTTCGGCCGTGTCTCGACCGACGCCGACGGGCACTGGCTGCTGCGGACCGTGGCGCCGGGCAACGGGTACATCAGTGTGTGCGTGTTCGCGCGCGGGCTGCTGCATCACCTGTTCACGCGGATCTACCTGCGGCCCGGCCCGTTCCCCGACTCGATCGAACGGGGCGGGACGCTGCTGGCCGTACCGGAGCGTGAGGGTGTGTACCGGTGGGACCTGTGGTTGCAGGGAGAGAAGGAGACGGTCTTCCTTGAGTTCGGCTGATCTGGGGTTGTTGTCGCCCATGCGGGGGGCGGGCGAGGCCACCGGCGACCAGGCGGTGCTGCGGGCGATGCTGGAGGCGGAGCTGGCGCTGGCCAGGATCCAGGCCCCGGCGGAGGCGGTCGCGGCGATCGAGCGGGCGTGCGCCGCGTTCCCCGCCACGACGGAGCTGTCCGAGCTGGCCGATCGGGCGCGGTCCGGCGGCAATCCCGTGATCCCGCTCGTCGAGCTGCTGCGCGCGGCGGCCGGCGAGCACGCGCGGTGGGTGCACGCGGGCGCCACCAGCCAGGACATCCTCGACACCGCGCTCATGCTCGTCACGCGGCGGGTGCTCGTCCCGCTGCTCGCCGACCTCGACACCGTGATCGCCGGGCTGACCCGGCTGGCCCGCGACCACCGCGACACCCCGATGGCCGCGCGCACGCTCACCCAGCAGGCCGTGCCCACCACCTTCGGGCTCAAGGCGGCCGGATGGCGCAGGCTCGCGATCGACGCGCGCCGCCGCCTGGCGGCGCTCGACCCGCCCGCCCAGCTCGGCGGCCCCACCGGGACTCTCGATCCGGCGCTGTGCGCCGCGTTCGCCCGCGAGCTGGGGCTCGCCGCGCCGATCCTGCCCTGGCACGTCCTGCGCGCCCCGGTCGCCGACCTGGCGGGCGCGCTGGCGTTCACCTGCGGGGCGCTCGGCAAGCTCGCCGCGGACGTGCTGGTCCTGTCGCGCGGCGAGATCGGCGAGCTGTCGGAGGGCGCCGGCGGCGGCTCGTCGTCGATGCCGCACAAGCACAACCCCGTCCGCGCCGTCATGATCGCCGCCGCCGCGCGGCAGGTCCCCGCGCTGGCCTCCATTCTGTACGGCTCGCTCGCCGCCGAGGACGAACGGCCTCCCGGCGCCTGGCACGCGGAGTGGCAACCGCTGCGCGAGGCGCTGCGCCTGGCGGCCGGGGCCGCCCGTGACGCCGCCGAGCTGGTGTCCGGCCTGCGCGTGCATCCGGACCGGATGCGCGCCAACCTGGCCGTCCCCGGCTCCACCGGCGCCGCCGCCGACCTGGTCACCCGAGCGCTGGAGGACATGCCATGAGGCACCGGATCGACGGCCCGGCGGACGGCGAGCCGCTTCTGCTTGGCCCGTCCGTGGGCACGACCGCGCGGCTGTGGGAAGCCCAGGTGCCCGAACTCGCCCGCCGTTTCCGGGTGGTCCGCTACGAGCTGCCCGCGCTCGGCTCCGTCGGCGAGCTGGCCGAGGCGGTGATCGGGCTGGCGGACACGCTGGGCATCGGCGCGTTCCACCACGCGGGCGTCTCCCTCGGCGGGGCGATCGGGGCGCAGCTCGCGCTGGCGTGCCCTGGGCGGGTGCGTTCGCTGGCGATGATCTGCTCGTCGGCGCGTTTCGGCGAGCCGGAGGGCTGGCACGAACGGGCGCGGCTGGTGCGCGAGCGGGGCACCGCTCCGCTGCTCGACACCGCGGCGCGGCGCTGGTTCGCCGCCGGGGCGGGTACCTCGCGGGCCAAGGAGCTGCTGGACGATCTGGCCGGGTTCGACCCCGAGACGTACGCCGCCTGCTGTGACGCGCTGGCCGCGTACGACCTGAGGGGGTCGCTCGCCGCGATCGCGGCGCCCACGCTGATCGTCGCCGGGCGCGAGGACCCGGCCACGCCGCCCGCGCACGCCCGGCTGCTGGCCGACGGCATCCCCGGGGCGAGCCTGGTGGAGATCTCCGGGGCCGCCCACCTGGCCACCGTGGACCGCCCCGCGCAGGTCACCGCCGCCCTGCTGGCCCATCTGCCCCCGGCGGACGGCATGCGGGTACGGCGCGAAGTCCTGGGCGACGCGCACGTGGACCGGGCGGTCGCCCGCACCACCGCCTTCACCCGCGACTTCCAGGACTTCATCACCCGCTACGCCTGGGGCGAGATCTGGACCCGCCCCGGGCTCGACCGCCGCACCCGTAGCTGCGTCACGCTGACCGCGCTGGTCGCCGGAGGGCACCTGGAGGAACTGGCCATGCACGCCCGCGCCGCGCTCCGCAACGGCCTGTCCCCCGACGAGATCGGCGAGGTGCTGTTGCAGAGCGCGGTCTACTGCGGCGTCCCGGCGGCCAACGCGGCCTTCGCCGTGGTCCAGCGCGTACTGGAGGAGCCTCCGTCAGGAGCGTGACGGAACCGGCGGCGTGTCCAGGTTCGGCACCGTGAACGGGGCGGACTTGGCGGCGGCCTGATCGGCGCCGCACAACCCGGTGAGCAGGTGCCGCGCGTGGGCGATCTCGCCCGGCTCGGCGGCCGGGTGCCAGGTGAGGTTGACGCCGGTCGAGACCTGCCGCCGCAGATTCTCGGTGGTGAAGGAGTTGGTCGCCATGCCGATCACGCCGCCGTCGTGGCCCCAGGCCTTGCCGCCGCAGGGCAGGTCCAGCGAGAAGATGCCCAGGCCGTAGTCGGCCGCCGACGGCGCTCCCTCGCCCGGCAGGACCGGAACGGTCTGCTTCATCTGCGCCAGCGAGGCCTGACTGACCAGCTTGCCCCCGAGCAGCGCCCGGTAGAAGCGGTTGAGGTCGGACATCGTGGACACGATCGCCCCGGCGGTCGAGCCCCACGACATGTTGAACACGGTGTAGTCACGCGGCGGGTCGAAGTACCCGAACACCGACGTGTACGCCCTGGCGTGCGGGCGCGGCAGGTACGGCGTGCGCGGGAAGGACGTGTTCACCAGCCCCGCCGGGCGGATCACGGACCGGGTGATGTGGTCCTCGGCCTCCTCGCCGGTGACCTTGGTGATCAGCAGCGCGAGGACGATGTAGTTCGTGTTGGAGTACACGCCCGGCAGTTGTCCGGGTTCGCCGGTCTTGCCCACGCCCACTCCGAGGGTGATCAGCTCCTGCTTGGAGTACTGGCGGACCCGCATGGTCTCCAGGTCCTCCGGAACGGTGATCAGCGCCTCGTCGTAGTCGCCGAGGTGGCTGGTGTGGTTGAGCAGCATCCGCACGGTGATGCGCGCGTCGGGCAGCAGGCCGGGCAGGTACGTCTCCACCGGCGTGTCGAGCCCGATGCGGCCCCGCTCCACCAGCCGCATGACGGCGGTGGCGGTGAAGCTCTTGGTGATGCTGCCCACCCGGTGGCGCATGTCCGGCCGCATCTGCTGACCGGTCGTCACGTCGGCGCGACCGGCGGCCCCCCGCCACTCCTGGCGCCGGTAGCGCACGTCGGAGTAGATGCCGTAGACGCCGCCCTTCGGCACCTCCTCCAGCGTCTGCCGCAACGCCCGCCGGTCGAGCCCCGGGTCGGCGGCGGCCGGGGTGGCGGTGACGGTCGCGGCGGCCAGGATCGCCGACCCTGCCACGACTGCGGTCAACAGCTTCCTCGCGAGCATGATGAGCCCTTTCACGGAGTAACGCGGGACATCTCCGACCCTCCCAGCTCGAAGATCGTCCCGCCTCCGGCCCGATGCCGAACCCCGCCTCCTTCCCGAGGAGGAGGTAAGCGCGGCTACGAGCCCACCTGGTCCGGGGCCGTGACCCGGGTGACCGTGACGGCCGGGCCGCCGGGCCGTGCGGTCAGGAAGGCCACGGACTCCTGGTAGGCGGGGTCGAGCCAGTAGTCGGAGTGCCAGTACGCGATGGGCAGCCGTTCCCCGTGCCCGGGGCGGGCCGGGTCCCAGCAGTGGCGGTCGACGACGTGGCCGCTCGCCGGGCGGGTGACCGACCCCATGAGCGGACCGGTGTCCGACGCCGTCGTCGCCGCCGTGGCCCACTCCGTGACGGGCCCCGTGATCGACCCCGGCGCTCTGGCCGGTTCTCCGGTTTCCTCGGGGGCCGCGGCCGCGTCCGGGATGCGGTGGAAGATGGGGCCGCCGATCGGGTCGCTGCGGCGGTACAGGTTGATCCACGGCACCTTCGCCACCTCCTTCAGGCACTCGGGGCCGAAGTAGGCGGGGAAGAAGGCCGCGTACAGGCGACGCAGCGGAGAGCCGTGCGTCAGCAGGCTGACGCGCTTCTTCATCTCCGGGTCGAGCTGCATGATCGCGGCGACCGCGATGACGCTGCCCTGGCTGTGTCCCGACAGCAGGACCCGGTCGGTGTCGCCGGGGGCGAGCGTGCGCAGGCGGCGCAGCAGGTCGGGGATGACCCGCTCGGTGTAGCAGGGCGGGGCGAGCGGGTGGATGGCCCGCGGCCAGAACGTGCAGATGTCCCACGAGATCCCGATCGTCCGGCGCAGCCCGTTGTCGCTGTACGCACGCCGGCCCAGCAGAACCAGCCCGACCAGCAGCGCGGCCAGCGCCCAGCTACCGAGGGTGGCCATGAGCCCGGCGACCCCGCCCACGGGGATGAGCAGGTTGAGCTGGTAGATGACGGTCACCACGGCGAACCCCGCCAGCCCGAACCCGGACAGCACCCCCAGGACCAGCCCGGCCTTGTCGGTCAGCGAGGCCAGCGCCCACATGCGCGCCACCGTGCTCTGGTTCTCCGCCCCGTATTGCTCCGTCAGCTCGGACGCCAGCGCCGCGGCCACCCTGAGCCGGACGCACACCAGGACGACGCCGGCGACCACCGCGCCCACCCCCACGACGGGCAGCAGCGAGGCGGTCCACCAGGTCTCGTCACCCAGGAAGAGGCGGCGGCCGGGACCGCCGGCGGAGATCCCGGTGTTCATGGAGTCGGGGACCCCGAAGAAGGAGGCGGTCCAGAACACGACCCCGAGCCCGAGCGCGTTCACGCAGGCGGTGGCGGCCATCAGCACGAACCAGCTCGCCATCCCGCCCACCGGCCGCCGCGCCTCCCGCTGCCGGTCCATCAGCGCCAGGCCCAGCACGGCGGCCAGCAGCAACAGCGCCACCCCCACCGTCAGCGCGAAGGTCACCTGCCCCAGCACACCGGTCGGCAGCCGGTAGGCCGGCGCCCCGTTGGGCAGCCCGTTCAGCGCCACCAGGAACGTGACCACGAAGGCCCCCAGCCCCGCCCACCGCACCACGACGCACACCCCGTCGAGCCACGGCCGGCCGGAGTCCGACCGGGGGTTGACGCGGCGGGCCACGCCGGGCAGGAGCACCAGCAGCACCGCGGCCACCTGCACGCCCGCGTTGGCGAGCGTCAGGGCCAGCCCCACCCCGATCCCCGTGTACGGCAGCGCCACCACCAGCCCGATCGACCCGAGCGCGAACGCGAGATGGAGCGCCCGCAGCCGCCCCACAGGCCCTTCCCCGTGCCACAACCGCGGCTGGGCAAGGAGGGCGGAGGTGGACTCGGCCCCGTTGGACGGCATGGCCGTACCCTCGTCACGCATCCAGGTCCGCCGGCCGATCACCCACAGCAGCACCACGACGGCGAAGGGCACCAGCGCGGTGAGCGCGAGCCGGGGCGAGATCTCCTCCGGCCACAGCGCGTTCAGCCACTGCACCCACGACGGCGCTTCCGGCAGGGTGCAGCCACGGCCGGCCGCGGCGCACTGCCAGCCGACGAGGTCCACCGCGGCCCGGGTCACCGCTCCGACCAGCGCCCCGGTCAGCAGCAGCGCGTAGAGCCGCAGCCCGGCCTCGGCCACGTCCCGCAGCAGGATCGCCCAGCGGGACGGCGTACCGTCCGCGGACCCGGGCGCGGGGCGGGGCAGCATGAAGTACGCCAGGTTGACCAGCGCGAACGGCAGCAGCAACAACCACAGCGCGATCGTCTTGCCGCCGGAGGTGAGGCCGCCCCACGCGTACGCCTCCCTGCGCCGGACTCCGGGCAGGTCGGCGTCCTGGCCGGTCGGCTGCCCGCCGGGCCACCACCGCCGGTAGAACCCGGCCTCGTCGTCGCCGCAGACCTGCCGCGGGTGGGGGTGGTTGAGGATGTCGGCGGGCGGGGTGCCGGAGACCCCGTGCACGCGCAGTTCGGTCACCCCGGCCGTGGTGGTGTCGTGGAAACCATCCATACCAGGCACGGTCCGGCATATCCGGGTATGGCGCATGAGTAGGCCCTACTCATGCGTTCCCGGCCGCCGGGACGGTTGGTCTCTAGCGGCGAGGGCCGATCCTGCGGAATGATCGAACGCATGTCGACGGTGGTGTTCGCCTCAGGCACGGATTATCCGGTGTTCCGCATTCCCGCGATCGTCCGCGCGCAGGACGGGACCCTGGTCGCGTTCGCCGAAGGACGGCAGGCGATCAGCGACACCGGCGACATCGACGTGGTGTGCCGCCGCTCCTCCGACGGCGGCCGGAGCTGGGGCCCGCTCCAGGTGGTCACCAGCCACGGAAACGACACCGCGGGAAACCCGGCACCCGTGGTCCTGCCGTCGGGCCGCATCCTCCTGCTCACCTGCCGCAACGCGGGCGCGGCCACCGAGCACGAGATCATGCGCGGCGCCGCCGCCCCCCGCCGCGTCTACCTGCAGCGCTCCGACGACGCCGGCGCGACGTGGAGCCCGCCGTCCGAGATCACCGCCGCCGTGAAACAACCGGCCTGGCGCTGGTACGCCACCGGCCCCGGCCACGGCATCGTCACCACCTCCGGCCGGATCGTCATCGGCGCCAGCCACTCCCGCCCGCCCGCCGCCGGTGACACCGGATCGGAGCCCAAGCACTACGGCGGCCACTGCGTCTACTCCGACGACCAGGGCGCGAACTGGCGGATCGGCTTCACCTCCTCCAACCCCAACGGCTACGTCAACGAGAACGAGACCACCCTGGCCGAACTGCCCGACGGCCGCCTCTACTTCAACTGCCGTGACCGCGGCGGCACCGGCCCCGGCAACCGCGCCGACGCCTACAGCCGCGACGGCGGCCAGACCCTCGAGGTCTCCTACCGCGCCCAGGCCACGATCGTCACCGCCGACGTCCAGGCCAGCGTGCTGGCGCTGCCGGGCGGCCGGCTCCTGTACTCCGGCCCGTCCCACCTCACCGACCGGGCCGCGATGGGCCTGCGGGTCAGCGAGGACGCGGGTCAGACGTGGCAGTTCGTCCGGCACGTGTCCGGGGTGCCGGCCGCCTACTCCGACCTGGTGCATCTGGGCGACGCGGGGGTCGGGCTGCTGTACGAGACGGGAAACTGGTCACCGTACGACCGCATCACGTTCACCACGCTGCCGGGCCTCTGACCGGTTCCTCGACCGAGGCGCCTGCCGGCAGCTCGCCGTACAGGCAGGTGAGGTGGACGCCCTCGGCGTCGCGGGTCAGGTGGCCCCAGCCGGTCGGCAGCAGCAGGGGCCAGCGGCCGGGTCCCCGGTCCCGCACCGTGAGCCGCCCCGTGCCCGCGTCCCACGTGGCGCCGGACATCGCGTCCAGCACCGACCAGCCCGCCATGGCGCGCACGTAGTGGTCGCCGCACTCGATCTGGTTGTACGGGTTGCGCCGCCGCCCGTCGTACCGGCGCCAGAGCCCGCCCAGGATGGCGTCGGCCTCCTCCGTCAGCCCCTCCCACAGGCAGTGCGCCGCGACCTGGTACTCGCTGCCCGTCCACACCTCGTCGCAGTACCGGGTCGGCACCTCGGGCCGCCCGCCCCGCGGCCACGTGCACATGAGCAGCCCGGTGTCGTCACCGTCGGCGAAGACCCGGTACGGATGCTCGAACCCCTCGAAGCCGGTACGCAGGTTGTGCCGCACGATCGCCCGCAACGCCGATACCACGTGCTCGCGCGGCAGGATGTGGCCGAGGCCGAGCTGGTGTGCCCACCACTGGCCGATGAGCTGGTCGGACAGGCAGCCGGTGCCCCACTGGTGGTCGGTGCCGGGTTCCGGCTCCTGGATGTAGTACTCGCCGTTGAAGAGCCGCTCGTCGTACAGGGCGCTGCCCCGGGCGAACAGCTCGGGCAGGTCGTCGCCGAGTCCCATCTCGGCGGCGGCGCGCAGCGCGGCCAGCCACAGCCCGCCCATGTACGGGTTGAGGCCGTTCAGGTCGATGTCGTGCGTGGACGGTTGCACGCCGCGCAGCACGCCGGTCGCCTCCGGGTCCCAGGTGCGGCGGATGTGGCCGAGCAGCCGTTGGAGGGCGGGGCGGTGGTCGGCGGGGTCGCCGTGCCGTACCTCGCGGAAGGTCTTGAGTATGGCGCCGAGCATGCCGTCGAGGGCGGGCTCCGTGGGTCCGCCGATGGGGACGTCCCAGAGCTGGCGCAGGTAGGTGGGGGCCAGGACGCGGTGCGGGAGGTAGCCCTGCGGCGCCTGCGCTATGCCGAACTCGGTGGCCCGCATGTCGCGCTCCAGCGTGGGGAAGAGCTTGGCGACGGCCTGGGCGTAGTTCCACACGTGGGTGCAGTTGAGCGGGCACGAGCCGCCGACGTCGCCGGACCACATCGAGGTGGAGGCGCCGAGCACGCCCTCGAAGCCGTAGAAGGTGCCGTCGGCGGCCCGGAAGCAGGAAGGGCTGCGCAGGATCGCGGCCTGCGCGGCGAGGTGCTCGGCGGTCTCCACCGGCAGTCCGTCGAAGGTACCGGTCCAGCTCAGCGAGTCGTCGCGCAGGCCGGTCCAGTGTTCCTGGGTGTAGGCGGCCACGTCGACGGCGTCGGGGAAGCGGGTGGCGTAGGCGTTGCCCAGCCAGAAGCGGGTCGGGCCCCAGGCGGGGTTCGGCGGGCCGAACTGGATGAAGTCCGCGTACCGGTTGGGGAAGTGCCAGGCGAGGCACATCCGGATCTGGGCGCTCATGCCGGGTTCGAGGGTGACCGGCGCCACCAGGCCGCCGTTCCAGGTGTGGCCCTCCGGTGAGGGGCCCGGCCGGGCGCGGCCGGTCTGGGGGTCGGGTGACCAGGACGCGTGCCGTACCCGATCGGCGTCGCCGTAGACGGCGCGTCCGGCGAGAAACGACAGAAACTCCTCCGGATGCGCCCACTGCGGCAGGAAGGACGCGTGCGGCGAGTCGGCCGACAGCACCGCCTGCCCGGCGCCCGGCGCGGCCGGATCCACGCGCGTGTTCTCCATGACCAGCGCGCTCCACCCGCCGTGGCGGCGCACGCGGTTGGTGTTGCCGCCGTATCCGGCCGCGCGCACGCCCTCGACCGCGGTGGTCCCGTCGTGCCCCACCGGATTCTGCACGGCCGCCGCCAGCCACACCTGCGCCGGCACGGCCCTCTCGTTGGCCAGCGTGAACGTGAACATCGCCACCGGCAGCGAACTGCGCTCCACGTCGAGCGGGATCAGCGGGTTGAACGCCTCCAGCTCCGCCCGCACCGGCAGCCCGTGGTACTCGATCCGGGCGAACGGATACAGCCCGCGAAAGGTCGTCCCCGGCACTCCCGGATGCCGCGCCAGCAGTTCCCGCTGCCACACGGGCACGTGGTCGTCGTTGACCAGCGGCGTTCCCTCCGCCCCCGGCGCGGGGGGCGGCGCCTGCAGGATGACGGTCCTGTTCGCGGGCGGCTCCCACGTGCTCACCCGCAGCGCGAAGAAGGTGTACGGCAGGCCGCCCAGATGGTTGCCCGAGTTCTGGAGCTGCCACTGGCGCAGCCCCCCGTCGGCGCAGATCGCGAGGTTGCCGGTGCCGATCCCGCCGAGCGGCATGGCCACGTGCCGCCCCCGCTCGTGCGGGATGGGCCGCGCCCTCACTTCAGCCCCGAGATGCGGATGCCGGCGATGATGTGCCGCTGGAAGCACAGGAACAGGACGATGACCGGCAGCGCGGCCAGCGCCGAGCCCGCCATGAGCAGGCTCAGCTCGGAGCTCCGGTCGGAACGGAAGGCCGCCAGGTACTGCTGCACCTGGAACAGCTCCGGATCGGTGATCGTCAGCACCGGCCAGATGTAGGCGTTCCAGAACGCCAGGAACGACGTCACCCCCACGACCACGAAGGCTCCTTTGGACAGCGGGACGAAGATGTGCAGGAAGACGCGCCACGGCCCGGCGCCGTCGAGCTGGGCGGCCTCCTCCAGCGCGACCGGCAGCCCGAGGTAGTACTGGCGCAGGAAGAAGACCTGCAGGCCGGACGCGGCGCCGGGGATCACCAGGACGGCCAGCGAGTCCAGCATGCCGAGCTGGGTGACGACGACGAACGAGGTGAGCATGATCGCGATGCCGGGGACGAACATCGTGGTGATCACCACGAACCACAGCGTGCGCTTGAGCGCGAAGTCCAGCCGGGCGAAGGCGTAGGCGCCGAGCGCGTTGACGGCCAGGCTGAGCGCCGCGAACAGGACCGCGCCGGTGAACGTGACCGCCAGCGAGCGCAGGAACGCCGCGTCGCCGAGCAACTGGGCGTAGTTCTCCCAGCGCCACATCTCGGGAAAGAACTGGAACGGCGTCGCCACGACCTCGGTCTTGGCCTTGAACCCGGCCACGGCCATCCAGGCCAGCGGGAACAGTGCCGCCACGGTGAACAGGGCGGCGGTGCCGTACCTGATGATCCGCCCGATCATCCGTCCATCGCCTTCTCCGATCGCACGAGACGGAAGATGACCGCCGAGACCGCGCCCAGGACGGCGAAGAGCAGCAGGGCGGCGGCGATCGAGTAGCCGATGTAGAGGTCGTTGGTGAAGTGGCGGAAGATGAACAGGTTGGGCAGCGTCGTGGAGTCGACCGGGCCGCCCTGCGTCATGACCAACGGCAGCACGAGAAACTGCAGCGACGCGGCGAACCCGGTGACCAGCAGGAACAGGATGATGTTCTTCATGAGCGGCAGCGTGATCCGGAACATCTTGGTCCACGGGCCGGCACCGTCCAGCGAGGCGCACTCGTAGTAGGTCTCGGGGATGTCGAGCAGCCCGGCCAGCATGATCAGGGAGGCGACGCCGACGCCGAGCCAGACCGCCGGCACCGCGACCGCGGCGAGCGCGGTACCGGTCTCGCCGAGCCAGGCCGTGTCCTCCTGCTTGCCCAGCAGGCCGAGGAACCAGTTCAGCAGGCCGCCGCGGTGGGTGTAGATGAGCGAGAACACGATGGCGGCGATCACCTCGGAGATCACCGCGGGGATGTAGATCGTGACCTTCATGAACGCGGCCATCCGCCGGCTGAGCGACTTGACCAGGACGGCGAAGACGAACGCCACGGCCACCTGCGCCGGCACCACCATGGCCGAGAACGCCAGGCCGCGCAGCACCGCGTCGACGAACGCCTGGTCGGTCAGCACGTCGAGGTAGTTGCCGAGGCCGACGAAGACGGGCGACTCGTAGAAGCTCCAGGTGTAGAAGCTGATGTATGCCGCGTGGACCAGCGGCCAGACGACGAAGACGCCCAGCAGGGCCAGGAGCGGCGCCAGCATGAGCAGCGCCGCCCCGGTGTCCCGTCCGCGCCTCGTCAAGATCCCTGGCCCGCGAGGTCGTTCTTCGCGATGAACTCCCTGATCTCGGCGTCGGCCGCCTTCAGCGCGGCATCGATGTCCTTGCCCTGCAGCGCCTTCTCGATGGCCTTGCCGAAGGCCAGGCTGATGGCCCAGTCGTAGGTCGGCTCCGGCTTGGCGCGGGCCACCACCTGATCCTCGATGATCTTGGCCCAGGGGTTCTCCGCGGCGGCCGGGTCGTTCTTGACCGCGTCGGCCACGGCCGCGCGCGGTGAGTACTTGGAGAACTTCGTGATCTTGAAGTAGTCGACCAGCAGCCGGGTGTCGCCGGCCAGCAGCCAGCCGATGGCGTCGGCGGCGGGCTGGGCGTGCTTCGACTTGGCGTCCACGACGAGCGTCCAGCCGCCGAGGGTCGCGGTCGGCTTGGCGGCGTCGCCGTCGAAGGACGGCAGCGCGGCGGCGGCGATGTTCGGGACGAGCTGGGGGTAGTCCGACAGCAGGACGCTCGCGGCCCACGAGCCGCAGACCATCATCGCCGCCTTGCCCTGGCCCATCGGGTTGGCGTCGGCGTACGGCGCGAGCGGCTGCTTGGGCATGATGCCCTGCTGGTAGAGGGCCTGGTAGACCTGCAGAAGCTGCCGGTACGCCGGGTCGCTCGCCCGCGGCGCCGCCCAGTCGTCGCTGATGGGCAGGTGGGAGGCGGCGTTCCACTGCAGGCCCCAGGTGGACCACGCCATGTCGATGGCGTTGCCGGCGGTCACCACGCCCGAGACGTCCCTGGTCGTGAGCCGCTTGCCGTACGCGATGAGCTCGGCCCAGGTGGCGGGCGGCCGGTCGGGGTCGAGCCCGGCCTTGGCGAACAGGTCCTTGCGGTAGAACAGGACGGCCGACGGCTCGACCAGCATCGGGTAGGCGAACCTGCGGCCTTTGTACTCCACCGAGCGCAGCACGGGCTCCTGCAGCCCGGTCCATTTGCCCGCCGGGATGAGCGGGTCGAGCGCCTGGATCTGGCCGGTGCGGGCGAAACCCGGCGCCTTGCTGTAGTTGAGCGTGTAAAGGTCGGGCGCCTTGCCCGCGGCCTGGGCCGCCTTCATCTTCTGGTCCCAGGCGTCGGCGGGGACGATCTGGTGCTTGAGTACGACCTTGTCCTGCGCCTTGTTGTAGGCCGCCACGGCCTTCTTGTACCAGGCGTCCTCCTGGTCGGTGAACTTCTGCTGCCACAGCGTGATCTCGGTCCTGCCGCCGGGCCGCGTGTCCGCGCCGGATCCGCAGCCGAGCGCCAGCACCGCCGCGCCCGCCAGGCACGCGGTCAGCCGGATGACTCGCACGTCTCCTCCTTCCCGCTCCTCAGATCAGCCGGGCGCTCACGGGCGGCAGGGTGAACGGCCGGTGCGGCAGCTCCTGGTACCAGTACGCGACCGAGG
Source organism: Nonomuraea sp. NPDC059023 (assembly GCF_042740095.1). NCBI lineage: Bacteria > Bacillati > Actinomycetota > Actinomycetes > Streptosporangiales > Streptosporangiaceae > Nonomuraea > Nonomuraea sp. NPDC059023. Next base: position 86,053 of record NZ_JBHYIO010000005.1, read on the forward strand.
ACAGGTCGTCGCTGCGCCGGTTGGCGTGCCCGTGCTCGATCGTCACGCGGATCGAGGTGGTGAAGGGCACGGGGTCCTCGATGTGGAAGCGGTACAGGGAGATCTGGCCGCTCCAGTTCTCGCCGCCCGGGAGCGTGATCCCGTGATAGGGCGCGTGGTACGGCCGGCTGGGGCACCACGCGGTGTTGAAGTAGTCCTCGGTGCCGGTGCCGTGCAGGCTCGGCGGGAAGGCCTCGCCGTCGATGAAGATCATGTCGTCGCCCTCGCCGTACCAGTTCCAGTCGGCCGTCCGGCGCAGGTTCGTCACGTTGAGCACACAGCCGACGTAGTGGCCGCGGCCCTCGGCGTCGAGGATGACGTAGTTCCCGGCGCCGTCGGTGTTGGCGCCGTCGAACAGCCACGCGGAGTTGGACAGCTCGCCCTGCTCCAGGCCGTCGGCCGGGCACTCGCGCCGCCACTGGGCGTGGAACCGGCCCAGCCCGTCACCCAGTTCGCCGAACTCGTCGTAGTCGATGTAGTAGTAGAACCACAGCACCTCCGACGCGCACTCGCTGACCAGCTCGAACCGGGCGCCGTCGGCGAAGGGCATGTGGAACCAGCAGTTGAACGCCTTGCCGTCCTGCGGGCTCATCTGGAGCGGGGCGGAGACGAAGTCGGCGGTGCGCGCGTGGCCCATGCCGAAGAAGTCGCCGAGCGGCACGAACACGCTGGGGTGCTCGGAGCCGTCCCAGTAGATCTTCAGCACGAGCTTGCGCAGGAAGTCGCGGTCGGCGGTCTCCGGAGTGGCGGGGTCGCGGGGGGCGACGGTCATCCAGATGTGGTTGACCGAGCCGGCCCCGCGCAGGTCGGCCAGCGTCACGGTCTGGCCGGGCTCGATCGTGATCCTGTCGTCGTTGCCGCCGGTGCGGTCCCAGCTCGACGACCGGCGGCGGCGGTACGCGCGTAACCTCGGCAGGTCGCGGAGGCTGCTGCCGTGCTGGCCGTAGGTCACGGTCGTTCCTCCTTGAGAAATCGATTGCTGACGTCGTACCTCGGTTGGCGGGACGCGTCAAGAGGCTCCCTGACGCGGTGAGTGGCTGATTGCGGTCTTGTACTGGGGTTTTGTCGGAGGAATCGATTTCTCAGCCGCGGACGAGCGAGACGTCGTCGAGCTGGAGCCACATGTCGCCGTTGTCGGTCCAGATCCCGGCGAACACCTCCACCGAGGTACGCGGGCCGCTGTCGAACGCGACCCGGTATCGGGTCCACGAACCCACCGCCCGGAAGTTCGTCTCGCTGAACGGCGCGCCGCCCGGATCCCTGACGCCGAAGAAGCCGTTGTCGTTGTTGTCCGAGGTCCGCAGCCAGCCGGTCAGGACATAGCGGGTGTTCGGCGCGACCGGCACCACCTGGTACAGGTCATGCCAGCCCCGGTTGTAGCGAGCGAACGCATTGCGGTCGGCGGTGAAGGACCAGGTCCCGTTGTCGATGCCGCAGTTGCCGTGGCAGGCCCACGGGGTGGCGACCGTGCCGGTGGTCTGGCGCTCGAAGCTCGGGTCGCGGACCAGGTTGGCGTTGGTGACGGCGGCGTCCGGGGTCAGGGTGATCCGGATGAGGTAGACGTTGTACGGCGTCCACTCCGACAGCGTCAGGTACAGATCGGGGCCTTGCGACCAGGGGTGCATGAAGCCGCCGTACAGGCCGGGGTAGTCGGCGGAGCTCGCGACGAGCGCCGGTGCGCTCCACGGTCCCGTCGGGGCCGCCGCCGAGCGCAGGACCACGTCGCTGCCCTGCAGGTAGGTCATCAGCCACTTGCCGGTGTACGCGTTGAACTGCACCGACAGCTCGGCCACGGGGGCGTTCACCACCGGGGCGGCCAGGGTGTCCTGGCCCTGCCGCCACTGGGAGCCGGTCCAGTACTGGTAGGCGGACTTGTCGAGGATCTGGCGCTCGGGGACCCGGGCCAGGTAGGCGGCGCCGCTCCGGCCGTTGGGGGTGGCGAACAGGTGGACGTAGCCGTCTCGGCGGACCATCGCCGCCATCTGGAAGTGGTTGCCGCCGTCCGGGTTGTCCCAGCGGGGAGTGGTCGCCGCCGTCCAGTTCTGGCCGTTGTCGTCGGAGTAGGCGATGCCGGCGTAGTTGGTGTCCCATTGGCCGGGCGGGCCCCAGTGGCGTACCGACATGTACCCCATGTACTGCCGCGTCCCCACCGACACGCCCGCCGTGGGAATGACGGTGATCTCGTCACCGTCGACCTTCCGGCTGGGGATCAGCTCCTTGGCATGCCCCGCCCGATCGGTGGCCGCGCTGCTGAAGGTCATCCCGTCAGCCAGATCCCGGTCGCCGCTCCGCAGGAGCACCTGGCTCCGCCAGTCACCCCCGTTCGCCCCCGGTGGCGCCCACCCGTCCCCGAAGGTGTCCCCGAAGGCGGCCAGCACCTCCCCGGCTCCGTTGTCCCACATGATCCCAAGATCAGTGGCATTGACCTTCCAAGCCAGATCCGTCCCCGACCCCGCCCCCGTAACCTTCGCCACCACCACCCCCGGCGACCGCCCCACCCCCACGACACCCCGCCCCTCTCCCCCACCCCACCCTCCCGACACCTTCGGGTCTCGCCCTCCCGGCGCGACCCCCACGCCCCACCTTCCTCGCGCCGCTTCCCCCTGCCTGTCCCGGGCAACCTCCCCGCCCGAGACCGTCGAACCCGAGTGCCGCCTTCCCGGCGCGGCCTCGGGGTGTCCCGCTGAGACGCTTTCCCGGCCCGGCGCCGCCTGCCGGGGTTCCGGAGCGGGGCCTTCCCGCATCACCGCTGCGGCCGGGAGCGGGCCGGGAGCTGCGCGCTCCCCGTGCGACGCGGCGTCGGCGGGCAGGTGGGGGGCGGTGGTGGTGATCAGGGCGAGCAGGCTGCCCGTGACCGTCCAGGTACGTAAGCGGGTGTCCATGTGCCCGGCCTCCTCGGGAAATCGATTTCCCGCATTGTCAAGCGGCCCGGCGACGCCGTCAAGAACCGTGTCATACCAGTACGGCAGGCAGCACCACGTGCCGAGGCGGGAACCCCTCCCCCGACACGCGGCGCAACAGCAGCTCCACAGCGAGCCGCCCGATCTCGTACGTGGGCTGCGAGATCAGCGTCATCGCGTCACTCAGCCCCAGAGCCCACCGCATGTCGTCGAACACCGCCAGCGTGATGTCCTCCGGATAGCGCAGGCCGTACTCCCGCAAAGCGGTCGCCGCGCCGAGCGCCATGAGGTTGTTCGACACGAACAGCGCGTCCGGCCCGGGTTTGAGACGCAGCAGTCCGGCGGCGGCGGCGCGCCCGCCCTCGATGCGGTAGTCGCCCCGCACCACCAGCTCGCGACGGTAGGCGAGACCGGCGGCCCGCAGCCCGTGCCGGTACCCGGCCAGCCGGTCCACGGCGGTCGCCACCTCGGTCGGCCCCGCGATGAACCCGATCCGCCGACACCCCTGATCCACCAGCCGCAGGACCGCGTCCTGGGCAGCCTTGACGTTGTTGACCCCGACCCGGTCGACTTTGGCCGTCTGCAGCCGCCGATCGACGGTGACGACAGGTATGCCGCGTTCGGCGAGAAGCGCGATCGAGGTACGCGTCGCCGAGGCCGGTGACAGGATCACCCCAGCCATGTTCTCGGCGGCGGCCACCTCGATGGAGCGCTGCTCCTTCTCCAGGTCCTCGTCGGTGTTGGCCAGCATCACCGAGTACCCCGCCTTGCTCGCGGCGTCCTCCGCGCCGCGCACCATCGAGGTGAAGAACGGGTTCGTGATGTCCGAGATGATCAGCCCGAGGACGGTGGTGGCACGGGTCCGCAGGAACCTGGCCTGCGAACTCGGCCGATACCCCAGCTCCCGGACGGCCGCCAGCACCCGCTCCCGCAGTTCCTCGGCCACCGTGGGCCCATGGTTGAGCACCCGCGACACCGTGGCCGGAGAAACCCCGGCCCGACCGGCCACATCCTTGATCGTGATCTGCGCCACCGCACCTCCAGTCCCCTGGAAATCGATTTCCCCCGAGTCTCCCACGCCCACCGACCCACGGCGCCCCCATGCCGCCAGCCCCACACACGCAAGCGCCCACAAGCCCGCGAGGCCACAGGCGCGGGGTACCCCACAGGCGAGCGTGCTCCCGGGCGCGGGTACCCACAGACGCGTGTGTCCCCCCCGGGGGGCACGACCCCGTGCCCCGGGGATACCGCCTCGGCACCAATGACGCGGCGGGGATACCGCCCCGGCACGAGTGACGCGGCCGGAGACCGGGTGCACGGGCGCGGATGCCCACAAGCGCGCGTGCCCCCCGGGGCACGACCCCGTGCCCGGGGATACCGCCTCGGCACCAATGACGCGGCGGGGATACCGCCCCGGCACGAGAGACGCGGCCGGAGGCCGGGTGCGCAGCCCCGGATCGGATGGGCAGGGTTGTCCAGCGCCGGAAGGACTGTGCCTGGTGACTGTGCCGTGGCTGGTGACTGTGCTGTGTCTCAGGGCCGGGGGGTGTGGAGGGCGGCGTAGGGGCCGTTGGCGGCGAGCAGTTCTTCGTGGGTGCCCTGTTCGGTGATGGTGCCGTTGTGCAGCATCAGGATCAGGTCGGCCTGGCGGATCGTGCTCAGGCGGTGGGCGATGACGAAGCTGGTGCGGTTGCGGCGGGCTCGGGTCAGCGCCTGCTGGATGAGGAGTTCGGTGCGGCTGTCGACCGAGCTCGTGGCTTCGTCCAGGACGAGGATGACCGGGTCGGCGAGAACGGCCCTGGCTATGGTGATCAGCTGGCGTTCTCCCGCGCTCAGGGCGCCGCCGTCCTGGTCGATGACGGTGTCGTAGCCGTGGGAGAGGGTGCGGATGAAGTGGTCGGCGTGGGCGGCTCGGGCGGCGGCCTCGACGTCGGCCGCGGTCGCGCCGGTGCGGCCGTAGGCGATGTTGTCGCGGATGGTGCCGCCGAACAGCCAGTTGTCCTGGGGGACCATGCCGGTGGCCGCGCGTAGCGTGTCGCGGTTCATGTCGCGGATGTCCACCCCGTCGATGGTGATACGGCCGGACGTCACGTCGTAGAACCGCATCAGGAGGTTGACCAGAGTGGTCTTGCCCGCGCCTGTCGGGCCGACGACGGCCACGGTGGTGCCCGGCTCGACGACCAGCGAAACGTCCCGGATGACCGCCTCGGCGGACACAGCTCCGGGCACTCCCGCGCTTTCGAGGGCGACCGCGCGTTCCAACGCCGCCTCGGGCTTGCTTACCGCGGGGCCGTACGTGAAGGAGACCGCTTCGAAGACGACGCGGCCCCGCACCGGCGCGGCCGTACCAGGCGGGTCCGCGGGCTCCTCCGCGGCGTCGAGCAGGTCGAGGACGCGCGCGCCCGACGCCACCCCCGACTGGATCACCCCCGCCAGACCGGCCAGCGCCGTCAACGGCCCGCCGAACTCGCGCGAGTACTGGACGAACGCCTGCACGGCCCCCACCGTCAGCCCTCCGGCGGCCAGTTGCAGGCCGCCGACGACCGCGACGAGCACGTAGCCGAGGTTCCCGGCGAGCCCGGTCGCCGGGCCGATGATGCCGCTGACGAACTGGGCGCGGGCCGACGAGTGGTACAGGCGGGCGTTGTGTTCGCGGAAGGAATCGGCCGCCTCCCGGCCCCGGCCGTAGGCGGTGATCAGGGTGTGGCCGGTGTAGGCCTCCTCGACGTGCGCGTTCAGCTCGCCCGTGGCCTGCCACTGCCGCGCGAACTCCGCCTGCGCCCGCCGCCCCGCCACCCGCGTGAGCTGGACCGACAGCGGTACGGTCACCAGCGCCACCCCCGCCAGCAACGGCGAGATCAAGACCATCATCCCCAGCGTCCCCACGATCAGGAACGCGGAGTTGGTGATCTGGCCGATGCTCTGCTGCATGCTCTGCGCGAGGTTGTCGACGTCGTTGGTGGTACGGCTCAGCACCTCCCCCCGAGGCTGCCGGTCGAAGTAGGGCACGGGCAGCCGCCCGAGTTTCTCCCCGACCTCCCGCCGCAGGTGGAAGATGGCGCCCTGGACGAGCCGGGTGGTGTAGCGCCGCTGGAGTATCCAGAACGTCGCGGAACCGGCGTACACGGCGAGCGCGCTCAGCAGCGTGAGGGCCAGGGCGCGGCCGTCGATCCCCTGCTCCGGCCGGGTGATCGCGCCGGTGACGACGAGGTCGGTGGCGCGGCCGAGAAGCAGGGGGCCGGTGACGTTGAGGACGATGCTGGCCAGGCCGAGCACCGCCACGCCCCACAACCGGCGCAACGGCCGCAGAAGCGTCAGCAGGCGCCAGGCCGTGCGGCCGAAGCTCATCCGACCAGTTCCTCGCCGAGCTGGGAGCGGACGATCTCCCGGTAGACGGGGCTGTCGCGGACGAGCTCGTCGTGGGTGCCCGCGCCCGCGACCCGGCCCTCGTCGAGGACGACGATGTGGTCGGCGTCGAGGATGGCGCGCACGCGCTGGACCACGACGATGACGGTGGCGTCGGCGGTCTCGGCGGCGAGGGCCTGCCGTACCCGCGACTCCGTGGTGTGGTCGAGGGCGGAGAAGGGGTCGTCGAGGAGGTACACCGGCGCGCGGCGGACCAGCGCGCGGGCCAGGGACAGCCGCTGGCGCTGGCCGCCGGAGAGGTTGGCGCCGCCCTGGGCGACGGGCGTGTCGAGGCCGGGCACGAAGTCGCGGGCCTGGGCGATGCCGAGGGCGTGCCAGAGCTCGTCGTCGGTGGCGCGCGGGCGGCCGTGGCGGAGGTTGGTGGCCACGGTGCCGGAGAACAGGTGCGGGCGCTGCTCGACCAGGCTCGCCGACCGGGCGAGGAGGCCGGGGTCGAGGGTGGTGGCGTCCTCGCCGCCGAAGAGCACCGTGCCCTCCGTGGGGTCGGACAGGCGGCGGATCAGGCTGAGCAACGTGCTCTTGCCGCTGCCCGTGGAGCCGACGATCGCCGTCGTCGTGCCGGGGCGGGCCACCAGGTCGACGCCGTGGAGCACGTCGTGCTCGGCGCCGAGGTAGCGGAAGCGCACGCCGCGCAGCTCGACGCGGCCGGGGGCGCGCATCCGGCGGACCGGGTTCGCGGGCGGCGCAAGGCCGGGCTCGGTGTCCAGCACCTCGGCGACGCGGACGGCGCAGACCTCGGCTCTGGGCAGGTTCATGATGACGAAGGCGGCGGTGAGCACGGCGGTCTGGATCATGGCCAGGTAGGTGAGGAACGCGGTCAGCTCGCCGACGCCCAGACCGCCGCCGCCGACCCGCTGCGCGCCCGCCCAGATCACGAAGACGCCGCAGACGTTGACCAGGTTGACGACCAGCGGCATCAGCGCGGCCGATGTGTAGCCCAGGCGGGTCGAGACGCCGGTCAGCTCCTCGTTCGCCCGCCCGAAGCGCGCGCGCTCGGCGTCCTGCCTGACGAACGCGCGGGTCACCCGGACGCCCGCGATCTGCTCCCTGAGCACCCGGTTCACGGCGTCGATACGCTCCTGTACGGCCCGCGACAACGGCCGCATCCTGCCGACCAGCACCGCCGTGACGACACCGAGGACCAGCGCGAGCACGACCAGCAGCCATGACAGCGCGACGTCCTGGAGGACGGCCATCACGATCCCGCCCACGGCCATGACCGGTGCCGCGACGATCGCCGTCAGCAGCGACAGCGCGAGCGTCTGGATCTGCTGGACGTCGTTGGTGGTGCGGGTGATCAGCGAGGGTACGCCGAGCGCGCCCACCTCCTGCGTGGACAGGCGCTGGACGTGCAGGTAAACCGCCTCCCGCAGGTCACGGCCCACCCCCATGGCCGTACGCGCGCTCAGGTGGACGGCGGCGAGCGTGGCACCGCCCTGCACGAGGGACACGCCGGCCATGACCGCGCCCAGGCGCAGGATCAGCCCGGTGTCGCCGGTGAACACGCCGTCGTCGATGATCACGGCGTTGAGCGTGGGCAGGTAGAGCAGGGCGGCCGTCTGCGCCACCTGCAGGAGGACGACGGCGGCGACCACGCGGCGACGTGGGCGCAGGTGCCTGGCCAGCAGCCGCCGGAGTGCCACGTCGCGCCTCCCTTCACGATCGACTTTAGGGAGGCGCGCGTGGGGTGAGGAAGCGGTTCCGCCCCGGGCGTAGCGGCCCGCTCAGATGCTCAGCCGGCTCCCCGACAGCGGCCGCATGGCCAGCCGCAGGAGAGCCAGCGCGTTGTCGTCGCCCGCGATCCGGTTGGCGCTGAGCACGCCGCACCGGCGGCATTCGTGGATCAGTAGCCACTCGCCGTCGTCGCGTACGGTCACGCCCAGCGCCTCCATCCGCCCGCCGCACCCGGCGGCACGGTCGCCCGGCACCCGCCGGTCGAGGTGCAGGCTGCCGAGGCAGGACGGGCAGTGGTTGCGGTGCGCCGTGCCCGGCGCGTGCATGGACACGTCCATCCGGCACGAGGCGCACCGGAAGGTCGCCGCCCGCGGCTCCTTACGCCGCTGCGGCCTCCTGACCCGCCCGCGCATCACAGCCTCCCGAACAGCTCGAACGGGAACGGCGGCGACGCCAGCGGGCGTACGGCCATCCGCATGAGGATGAGGACGTTGTCATCGCCGCGCGCGGGCGACGAGACGAGCTGACCACACAGCTCGCACCGGTGCACGACCACCCAGTCGCCTTCGGACGGCACGGCGACCGCGATGGGCGCCATGCGGCCCCCGTCGGTCTCGTGTACGGCCGTCAGGCATTCGGGACAGTGATGACGCCGGTCGTCCGAGGTGACCCCGCACCCCGGACAGGAAAAGTATTCGGACACGTTGGAGGTGCTCCTTGCCGAGAAACCACGTGGAACGACAGCAAGGAAGCGCCGAGCCGCCTAGCTCAGCATGCGATGCGGCAGCCCCGGGACAGCATGAAAGCCCGAGACACGGTAGGCGCGCTCGGCGCGGACCGGGGCATACATCACTGCTTCCTGGGGCTCGGGGGCCCGGTTGATTCACCTTCACGGACATCGCGACGTTATCAGCGCCCCTGCCCGCCCCACCACGGGTTTTCTCCCCATGCCAACCAAACCCGCCTCTCCCCCGTCCTCTCTTCTGTCCCACCCATCCCGAGGGGGCCACCATGCGCGTCCACCTGCTCGTCCCCGCCGTCGTCCTGCTGGCCGTCTCGTCCGGCGTCCCGATGGGCGGTGAGAGCGCCGGGGAGATGGCGTACACGTGCACCACGACCGCGACCGGACAGGCCCAGGAGATCCGGGTGAACGTGGAGCTGACCGTCCCGCCCACCGCGAAGGTGGGCGAGCAGATGACGATCGGCTGGCGTGGCTCGTATGTGGGGGGCGGCGAGCTGATCGCACCCATACCCGGGCTCAAGCTGTATCTCTACGCGGGCATCAGCAAGATCGACAAACTGACCTCCGCTACCGGGGTGGCGACGCTGCCCGAGATCGCCGCCGGGGAGCCTCTCCCGTTACCCGAGAGCGTCGTCGAGCTGAAGACGACGCCCAGCGAGACGGGGCGCGGCTTGGTGCGCCCGGCCGCCATAAACTTCGGCACCACGAACACAGCTCCGGCGATCAGGTGTAAGGCTCCAGAGAGCGAGAGAGGCCCGGGGTACCCGCTCGCCGTGGAAGGGACGGCCCCCGCAGATACCGAGACCACGGAGATCACGGAGACCGAGGAGCCCGTGGACGAGGAGCCGGTGGATGAGGTGAAGACGCCTGTCGGTGGAGCGGAGACGGGTGGTGGTGGTGCGGCCGGGCCGGATGGGCGGGTCGTGGTGCTCGCGGGGCTGGTCATGCTGGCCGGGGCCGGAGCGGGGCTGGCCCGCCGGGCGAGGTCGCGCGGTTAGCCTCGGCGGTTGCGGCGGTCGAGGATGAACCACCAGGCCAGGCAGACCAGGCCGAGCACGCACAGGCCGGCGATCAGCAGCGGCGAGGTGACCAGGAAGGCCAGGACGATCGCGATGACCGCGATGACGATCGGCAGCGTCGGAGTGGGCGTCATGTGCTGATTATCGGGCGGAGCGGATGGCGTCGGCGACTTTGGTGGCCAGGGCCATGACGGTGAGCGACGGGTTGACCGACAGGGAGACGGGGATCAGGGAGGCGTCGCCGACGTACAGGCCGGAGACGCCGATCGCGGCGCCGTCGAGGTCGACGGCGCCGCCCATGGGGACGCTGCCCTGGACGTGCGAGGTGGTCAGGCCGGTCCACACCACGCGCCTGGCCCCGGCGGCGGCCAGTACCTCGACCGCGAAGGCCAGGCCGTCGGCCAGGCGGCGGCGTTCCACGGGGGCGAAGCGTTTGCGGAAGACGTCGCCGGGCTCGGCCGTGGCGGTGTTGAGGTCGTTGGCCATGACGAGCAGCCCGGCCCAATGGCGGTACGCGCGCACGGTCTCGGCCAGCGGCTCGCCCCACATTGGCAGGCCGGAGGCGTCCACCAGGCTCATGGCGAAGGCCACCGGGTCCTGGATGGTGGTGCCCTCGACGACGAAGTCCTCCTGGTAGTCGAGGCAGTGCGCGGTGATCGGGTAGACCATGTGGCAGTCCTGCGGCTCGTCGAACAGGCCGTAGACGAGCCGGGCGGGATGCAGGCCGAGCGTGCCGGGCAGGCCGGGGAAGCCGGGGCTGCGCCGGAGGATCTGCGGGGTGTTGAGCGCCCCGGCGGCCAGGACGACGACGGGCGCGCGGGCCACGCCGCCCGCGTGCGCGACGCCGGTGACCTTGCCGTTCTCGATGAGGACCCGGTCCACCTCGGCGCCGGTGGCCAGGCGGATCTCGCCGCGGGCCAGGGCGGGGGCGAGCCACGTGTTGAGGGTGTTGCGGCCGGCGTTGGTCGGGCAGCCCTGCAGGCAGGAGCCGCATCGGCTGCAGTTGTAGTCGGTGTAGGACTCGACCGGGGTCAGGTCGGTGCCGAGTGCCAGGAAGCCGGGCCGTACCCGGTGGACGCTGGGCGGCCAGTCGGCGCGGACCCGCACGCCGAGCGCGGCCTCCACCCGCTCGTAGTAGGGCGTCAGGTCGAACGGCAGCTCGCTCGCGGGCGCCCGCAGCGCGACCTTGGTGTTGATCACGGTGGTGCCGCCGACGCAGCGCCCGGACAGGAGGGCGAGGGGGCGCTCGCCCTCGACGTCGGCGAAGCGCGTGGGCCACCACAGCCGGTGGTTGGCGCGCAGCTCGAAGCGGGTGTGGTCGGCCGCGCCGCGCAGCTCACCGGCCTCAAGCACCAGCACGTCCAGCCCGGCGCGGCCGAGTTCGGCCGCGATCAGCCCGCCGCCCGCGCCTGACCCGACGACGATCACATCCGCCGTGTCGTCTCCCCGGTACGGCTCCCGCCGCTCGTCCAGGAAGTCCCAGTCCTTACGCAGCCGCGCCCCCTGCGGCGGCAGGAACCCGATCGCCTCGTGCCCGGTGGGCCCGGTGTGCCCGGGGGCGGCGTAGTCCCCGTAGTAGGCCTCGACCGCGACCGCCCGCGCCAGGTCGAAGGCGGGACTGCCCACCTGTCCCGCGAGGTCGGCGCGCTCCAGTGCCGCCAGCGCGGCGGCGAGACCGGGCGGTTCGATCCTGGCGGCGTACTCGGTGACCCCGATGTCAGCCGATCCCGGCACGAGCCGGTCGAAGACGCTCACAGGAAGGCCGCCCCTCCGTCGACGTTGAGTGTCTGCCCGGTGAGGAACCCGCTGGCCGGATCGCACACGTACAGCAGCGTCGACACCAGGTCGCCCGGCTCAGCGACCCGCGGCACCCGCTGCGTGGCCGCCACCCGCTCGAACCCGCCGTCCGCCCCGGTGCTGCGCGCGGCGGTCTCGGTCCTGGTCAGGCCGGGGGCGATGACGTTGGCGGTGATGTTCTCTGGGCCGAGCAGGGTGGCGAGCGAGCGGGTCATGCCGATGAGCGCGGCCTTGGAGGCGGTGTAGGCGACGAGGTCGGGCGGGCCGACGAAGACGGCGCCGGAGGCGATGCTGACGACGCGCCCCCACCCGGCCTCGCGCAGGTACGGCAGCGCCGCCTGCGTCACCGTGAACGGCCCTTCGACGTTGACCCGGAGGATCCGCCGCAGGTCGTCCAGCGTCGTCTTCTCGAACGGGATGGGCGGGTAGACGCCGGCGTTGTTGACCACGATGTGCGGCCCGCCCGCCTCGGCGGCGACCAGCGCCATGGCCCGCGTGACCTGCGACGGTTCGGTCACGTCGACGGTGACGGGCAGGAACGCGGCGCCGATCCGCCGGGCGGTCGCGCTCTGGGCGGCGACGTCGAACCCGGCGACCCGCGCCCCGGCCGCGGCGAGGGCGGCGGCGAACTCCCGGCCGAGCCCGCCGGCCGAGCCGGTCACCACCGCGGTACGTCCGGCGAGACGATCACTCACTGTTGGCTCCATGGGCGAGGTGGAGGATCTCGTGGTCGGTGAGCCGCTCGCCGGCCAGTTCGGCGGCGACGCGACCTTTGCGGAAGACCAGCACCCGGTCGCAGACCTCGGCCAGCTCGGCCGGGTCGGTGGAGGTGAGCAGCACGACCCGGCCCTCCGCGGCCAGTTCCCGCACGATGGCGTGCATCTCGGCCTTCGCCGCGACGTCGACGCCGCGTGTGGGGTCGTCGAGCAGGACGACGCCGGGCGCCGCCTCCAGCCACTTGGCGAAGACGACCTTCTGCTGGTTGCCGCCGGACAGCCGGCCGGCGAGCTGGCCGGGGCCGCTCGCCCGGATCCGCAGCCGCGCGGTGGCCGCGGCCGCGCGCTCGCGCAGGTCCTTCGCGCGCACCCACGTCCCGGTACGGCCCAGCGCGACGGTCCGCACCTGGGCGATGTTCTCCCAGAGCGGTTTGTCCAGCATGAGGCCGAGGCGCTTGCGGTCGCTGGGCACGACGGCGACGCCCGCCTTGACGGCCTGGCGCAGGCCGCGCGGGCGCGGGCCGCCTCCCGGGTAGGCGAGCGTGCCGGCCGAAGGGGTGCGCAGGCCGCAGACGACCTCCAGGACCGCCGTCTGGCCGGCGCCCGCGATGCCGGCCAGGCCGACGATCTCGCCCTGCCTCGCCTCCAGGTCGACGCCGTCGAGGTGGCCGGGCACGTGGACGCCGCGCAGGCGGAGGCCGGCCGTACCGGCGGCCGCTGGGCGGGTGGGACGGACGGCGGGGGCCGTGGGACGCTCGCCGACCATGGCGCGCACGATCTTCTCGAGCGTCAGCTCGGCCATCGGGACGGCGCTCAGCGCGTTGCGGCCGTCACGCAGGACCGTGACCTCGTCGCACAGGCGTACCACCTCCTCCAGCACGTGCGAGACGTAGGCGACGGCGACCTGCCGCGAGCGCAGCGCGGCGAGGATGCGCAGCAGCCGGGCGGCGGCGTCGGCCTGGAGTGCCGAGGTGGGCTCGTCGAGGATGAGCACCGCGGGGTCCTCCAGCAGCGCCCGCGCGATCTCGACGAGCTGGCGTTCGGCGAGGGTGAGCTCGCCGACCCGGGTGGTGGGCGGGCGGGTGAGCTCCAGCTCGTCCAGGACGGGTCCGGCCTTGCGCGCCATGGCCTTCCTGTCCAGCAGGAGGCCGCCGCGGCGCAGGTCGCAGGCGGGGAACAGGTTGGCCAGCACGTCCATGTCGGGGAAGAGGCTGGGCTCCTGGGAGACGACGGCGACGCCCCGCCGTACCGCGTCGCGGGTGGTGGAGAAGCGCACGGGCGCGCCGTTCAGCAGGAGCTCGCCCTCGTCGGGCGGGAGGGCGCCGGCCAGGATCTTGACCAGGGTGGACTTGCCGGCGCCGTTCTCGCCGAGGAGGGCGTGGACGCTGCCGGGGCGCAGCTCGATGCGGGCGCCGTCGAGGGCGCGCACGCCGCCGAAACGCTTGCCGATGCCCGAGGCGAGGTACATGGGCTATTTCGCCTCGCTCATCGGCCGCAGCCTGCCCTGGATGCCGCTGAAGAACTCGTCGGCGCGGCTCTTCAGCCACTCCCGCTTGGCCTGGTCGGAGGCCTGTCTGGCGGTGATCTCGTCGACGTTGGCCTTGGTGACGAGCAGGTGGCCGGGGTCGACCCAGCCCTCGGGCAGCGGCTTGCCCGCCTTGGCGGCCTCGGCCAGCATGCGGATCGCGACGTATCCCTTGAAGTAGTGCTCGGGGGACATGGCGGCGAAGCTGGTGCCGTCCTTGACCGCGGCCAGCGTCTTGGGGTCGAGGTCGAAGGCGGCCACCAGGTACGAACCCCCGGCGGTCTGCTTGGCCTTGGCCAGGTTGTACGCGTCCTGGTCCCCGGTGCCGAGGAAGGCCAGCGCCTTCGGATGGGCCTTGACCAGCCCGTTCCAGATCTCGAAGTTGGCCGCCGGGTCGTTCTTGGTCTCGAAGGGGCCGAGCACCTTCACCCCGGGCAGCTTCTCGGCGAAGGCCTCCTTCATGCCGTTGGCCCGCTCGTCCAGCACGGGTACGCCCGGGTTCGGCGTGCCGAGCACCACCTCGCCGGAGGCGTCCGGCGGCAGGAGCTTGATGGCTTCGAGCGCGAGCTGCTTGCCCGCGCCCCGGTTGTCGTTGCCGACGTAGAGGCCGACGTTGCTGCCGGGGGCGGGCACGGTGTCCACGCCGACCAGCCGGATCTTGCGCGCCGCCAGGTCGGCCAGCGGCCGGACGAACAACTCCGGCGCCAGGTCCTCGATCGCGATGCCGTCGGGCGCGGTGCGGCCGAGGTCGCCGAAGAGCTTGACCTGGGCCGGCGGGTCCACCGAGTTGGGTGCGCTGATCTGCAGCTCGACGCCGCCGACCGCGTCGGCGCCGAACTGCCCGCCGGCCGCCATCTCCTGCGCGAAGTCGGCGTCGGTGGTGGCCAGCGAGAACCCGATCTTCGGGGCGCCGGAGGAGGTGGGGCCGCCGCCGGAGCAGGCGGCGGTCAGGACGAGGACGGCGGCGATCAGGGCGCGATTCACAGAGTTCCTCACAGGGACTCCCTAGAGCTGGCGGAGCCGCGGCGGCGCAACAGGGCGTCGAGCGCGACGGCGAGGAGGATGACGATGCCCGTGGCGAACAGGCTCCAGTTGATGGGGACGCCGAAGTACACGAGGCCGCTGGCGACCGTCCCGAGGATCACGGTGCCGAGGACGGAGCCCCAGACCGTGCCGGAACCGCCGCGCAGCGGGGTGCCGCCGATGATCGCGGCGGCGATGGCCTGCAGCTCGTAGCCCTGGCCGATGGTCGGCTGGCCGGAGGCGAAGAAGCCCAGCGTCAGCACGCCCGCCACCCCGGCCAGTGCGCCGGACAGCACCAGCACCTGGAGGCGGACGCGCGGGATCGAGATGCCGGAGAAACGCGCGGCGTCGGGGTTCGAGCCGATCGCGCGCACCCGGTAGCCGAACGGCGTGGCCTTGAAGACCACGGTCAGCGCTATCGCCACCGCCGCCAGCACCCAGATCGAGGTGGGCAGCCCCAGCAGGTCGCCGCCGACCACGGTGAAGAAGGTGTCCTCGCGCGGCAGCCCGGCCACCTGGCGGCCCTCGCTCAGCGCCAGGGCCAGGCCGCGGAAGACCGACAGGGTGCCCAGCGTCGCGATGATCGACGGGATGCCGAGCGTGTTGCACAGCGCCCCGTTGACCAGGCCGAGCACGGCGCCCACGGCCACGGCCATCACGGCGGCCAGCCACGGGTTCACGCCCGAGCGCATCATCATGCTGCCCGCGATGAGGCTGAGCGCGTAGGTGGATCCGACCGAGAGGTCCAGCTCGCGCATGGCCAGCAGGTACGTCATGCCGCAGGCCAGCACGCCGATGAAGGAGGCCTGCCGTACCACGTCGATGAGCTGCGCGCGGTCGAGGAAGGCGGGATGGAACAGCCCGATGGCCACCACGAGCACGACGAGCACCACGACGACGCCGAACTCGTCCACACCGAAGACACGCTTCACGCCGTCTCCCTAGAACGGGTAGGTCTCGATCGGCCCCTGGACGGTGATCCAGCGGGTCTCGGTGAACGCCTCGACGTTGGCGGCGGCGCCGCCGAAGCGGGACCCGGTGCCCGAGTGGGCCACGCCGCCGAACGGGGCGACTGCCTCGTCGTCCACGGTCTGGTCGTTGACGTGCGCGATGCCGGTCGGGATGCGCTCGGCCAGGTCGAGGCCGCGCATGGCGTCGCGGGTGAGGATGGACAGCGACAGCCCGTACTCGCTGCCGGTGGCCAGCGCCACGGCCTCGTCCTCGTCGCGGAAGGTGAGCACGGGCGCCACCGGGCCGAAGACCTCCTGGGCGTAGGCGGGGCTGGCGGGGGTGAGGCCGGTCAGCACGGTCGGGCGGTAGAACAGGCCGTCGTAGGTGCCGCCGGTGACCACCTCGCCGCCGGCGCCGACGAGCGCGTGAACCTTGTCGCGCTGGCCGGCGTCGATGAGCGGGCCGAGCGCCACGTCCTGGGTGAAGGGGTCGCCGACCGGCAGCGCGGCGGCTTTGGCGGCCAGCTTCTCCACGTACTCGGCGGCGACGGACGTGTGGACGAGGTGACGGCCGGCGGTCATGCAGATCTGACCCTGGTGGAAGTAGGAGCCCCAGGCACCGGCGGAGACGGCCCGGTCGAGGTCGGCGTCGTCCAGCACGATCAGCGCGGAATTGCCGCCGAGCTCCAGGTGTGCCCGCTTGAGGTGGCGGGCCGCCGCCTCGCCCACCTTTCTGCCGGCGGCCGTGGAGCCGGTGAACGAGATCACCCTGACGTCCGGGTCGGCGACCAGGGCCTGACCCACGTCGGGGCCGCCGGGCAGCACGTGCAGCAGTCCCTCGGGCAGGCCCGCGTCCTCGAAGACGCGGGCGATCGAGACGCCGCCGCACACGGCGGTGCGCGGGTCCGGCTTGAGCACGACCGCGTTGCCCAGGGCCAGGGCGGGCGCGACGGAGCGGATGGCCAGGATGAGCGGGGCGTTGAACGGCGCGATCACCCCGACCACGCCCGACGGCACCCGCCTGGCCAGGCTGAGCCGCCGCTTGGCCGTGGGCAGGATCTCGCCGATCGGCCGGGAGGCCAGCGCGGCGGCCTCGTGGCACTCCTGGGCGGCGATGTGGGTCTCGAAGCCCGCCTTGCCGCGGATGGAGCCGGACTCGCGCATGATCCACTCGTGGAGTTCCGCCGCGTGCTGCTCGAAGGCCAGGCCCGCGCGGCGCAGCACGGCGGCGCGTTCCTCGAAGTTCGTGCGGGCCCATTCCGGCTGTACGGCCCGGCCGCGCCGGGCGGCGGCCGCGACGTCGTCCGGGGTGGCCAGGCCGATGGTGCCGAGGCGGGCGCCGGTGGCGGGCTCGGTGACGGGGGCGGTGGCGGCGGCTTGCGTCCAGGTGCCGCCGAACAGGCGTCCCGTCCAGGTGGACGGGTCGAGCAGGGTCATGGGGTGGCCTCCTGCTGAACGTTGCGGGGGGAGTCGGGGTCAGGGGGCTACGGCGATGTCGAGGAGAAGTGGCTGGGTGCGGTCCAGGAGGCTGGGGATGACGCCGTCGAGGACGTCGAGCAGCTCGTCGTGGCCGGTGATGCGGCGGGCCGGGCAGCCGAACGCGGTGGCCAGGCCGCTCAGGCTGACCTCCTCGAACGGGGGCCACGGGGGCTTGCCCGCGTCCGCCGCCTCGGCCAGTTGGTCCATGACCGCGTACCTGCCGTTGGCCAGCACCACGAACAGGGCGCCCACCCGGTAGCGGGCGGCGCTCCAGAGTGCCTGGATGCCGTAGATCGCCGACCCGTCGCCCACCACCGCCACCACCGGACGGTCGGGCAGCGCCATGCGCAACCCCACCGCGGCGGGCAGCGCGAAGCCCAGGCCGCCCATGGCCGCCGACACGAAACCCAGGGGGCGCCTGGCCGGGAGCAGCCGGTGCAGCTCCGGCCTGGACGACGGGGTCTCCTCGACCACGATCGTCTCGGGCGCCAGCCGTACCGCCAGGGCCGACAGGACGTGCGCGGCCCGCAGCGGCTCGCCCACGCCGGGGTCGACCAGGCCGTGCGCGTCGGCGCGGTTCTGCTGGGCGGGCACCACCCAGCGCGGCTCCCACGCTCCTTCCGCGGACTCGTCCGTCGCCCACCGGCCCCCGCTCAGCACGGACCCGCTCTGCATAGACCCGCCGTCGCCACCGCTCTGTGCGGGCCCGACGTCGCCCCCGCTCCGCACGGGCGCGCCGTCGCCCCCGCTCCGCACAGGCCCGATGTCACCCGCGCTCTGTGCGGGTCCGCCGTCGCCCGTGCCCTTTGGGGCAGGGTGCCCACCGATGGCCCGTCGCGGGTCTACGGGCGCGGGCGGCTCGAAGGCGGTGTCGCGCGGTTCGGCGGGTTCCTGCTCGGCCTGGTGGTGCGGGGTGGGGCGGGGGTGGAGGTGGGTGGGCAGGTGTTCGCAGACGGTGGCGGGCGAGGCGAGGATGGCCAGGTCGGCGGGGGCGCGGTGGGCCTCGGACGGGTCGTCGGTGATCACCGCGATCCGGGTGCCGGGGGTGACGAGGTGACCCGGCTGGTAGGGGTTGTGGCGGAAGACGGGGGCGCCGACCGCGAGCACGAAGTCGTGGCCCGACAGGATCGTGCGCTGCTGGGCCCGGCCCGACGGCAGCACTCCGGCGTACTGCGGGTGGTGCTGGGGGAAACCGGCCCTGGCGCCGAACGACTCCTGCCAGACCGGACAGGCCAGCCGTTCGGCCAGGGCGACCAGGGCGGCCCAGGTGCGCGGGTGGTCGGCGCCGGCGCCGGCGACGATCACCGGGGAGGCGGACTCGTTGAGGAGCGCGGCCAGTTCGATCGCGGCGTCGAGCGCGGTCGCGCTGGGCCGCAGCAGCGTACGGGGAGCGGCGACGACCTGGTCGGGCGGCATGACGCTGAGCCAGTCGTCCATGGGCACCACCACCAGGGCGGGTCCGCGGGCGGTCTGCGCCTCGTGCCACGCGCGGGCCACCGCTCCCGGCACGTCCTGGGCCCGCGCGGGCATCGCCCGCCACACGGGGTAGTCGCCGGCGAGGCCGTCCAGCCGGCCGGTCAGGAACGGCTCCAGCGCCAGGTGGCGGCGGTCCTGCTGGCCGACGATCACGACCAGCGGCGCGCGGTTGACGCGGGCGGTGGCCAGGGCGCCGACGGCGTTGCCGAGCCCGGCGGTGGTGTGGACGATCGCCAGCGCCGGGCGGTCGGTGGCGATGGCGTGGCCGGTCGCCATCCCCACCACGGAACCCTCGTGCAACGCGAGAACGAACGCCAGGTCGTCGGGCAGCCCGGTGAGCAGGGACACCTCGCTGGAACCCGGGTTGGCGAAAAGGGTGGTCATGGCATAGCGCCGAAGCACGTCAAAGGTGGCGTCTCGGACCGTCTGCATCATCGCCTCGATGTTCGTATGCCGCACAGTCGTTCGCACAGTGTGCGTTTCCGTGACGGTAGGCGGTGATCGGGGTCACGTCAATGGATAGATGTTCGCTGTCCATACGAATGTACGGATGGCGAACACGTTCTATAGTTACTTCATGGTAAGTAGGGACACTTCCGAAAACCGGGCGCCGGAACACGTACAGTCGCTGGCCAGAGGCCTGTCGGTGATCCGCGCGTTCGACTCCGAGCACCCCGCGCTGACGCTCGCCGAGGTGGCCAGGGCCACCGGACTGACCCGGGCGGCGGCCCGCAGGTTCCTGCTGACGCTGGCCGACCTCGGCTACGTGCGGACCGACGGGCGGTTCTTCACGCTCACGCCGCGGGTCCTGGAGCTGGGGTACGCGTACCTGTCGAGCATGTCACTGCCCGAGGTCGCGCAGCCGCACCTGGAACGGCTGGTGGCCGAGGTGCACGAATCCGCGTCCGTGGCGGTGCTCGACCAGGAGGACGTGGTCTACGTGGCCAGGGTCGCCACCTCGCGGATCATGCGGGTCACCATCAACATCGGCACCCGCTTCCCCGCGCACGTCACCTCGATGGGCCGGGTCCTGCTGGCCTGGCTGCCCCCCGCCGAGCTCGACGCCTACTTCACCCGGGCGGAGCTGCGGCGTCACACCTCACGCACGCTCACCTCGCCGATCCAGCTGCGCGCCGAGCTCGATCGGGTACGCGCGCAGGGGTGGGCCATGGTGGACCAGGAACTGGAGGAGGGCCTGCGGTCGCTGGCCGCCCCCATCCGCGACTCGACCGGCCAGGTGGTGGCCGCGGTCAACGTCTCCACGCACGCCAGCCGTACCACCCCGGAGTCGGCCCGGCGCGACCTCCTGCCTTCCTTGCTCGCGACGGCGGCCCGCATCGAAACCGACCTCCACGCCACCGGCACCCCCCGCTTCCACGGCCGCCTCCCCTCCTAGCCCACTCCCCGTACCTCGGGCAGGACGGGACGAGCCCTGGGAGGTGAGCCACGCTCTCACCGGCAGGCAGAGCCCCGGGACTCCCGGGCGAACGGAAGCGGCCTAAGCCGGATGGGCGGCGGGGCGAGCCGCGCAGGGCTGGGAACCAAGGCGGCGGCCCGGGGCAGAGCTTTCCCGGGTGAGCGGAGCGCGTGTGGCCGGGGAATCAAGGCGGCTCCGGGGGTGGGTCAGGTGAGGGGGAAGCGGGGGTGGGTCGCGGTGAGGGTGGCCGAGGTGGGGGTGGTGTGCCAGATGGCCGTCAGCTCGTCGGACACCGTCTGGGCGAGCTTGGTGACGTCCGTGGCCGCCGTGGCGTGCAGCGCCTCCGCCACGATCAGCACCGACGACGTCCCGGCCCGCACCGCCGAATACCCGCTCTGCCGGTTCGTCCACCGCCGCGCGTGCGCCCGCCCGGCCGCGTCTGCGAAGACGACCTCGCCGGGCTCAGGGTTCTCCACCTCACGGGAGAACGTCTCGTAGGTCTCGTCTCCGGCGGCGTGCCGCACGGTCAGGTCGCCCGTCACCCGCGCGAGGTCGATGGCGGCCACCGGCACCGCGAAGGCCAGCGAGATCGCGTTGCACAGGTCGATCAGCGGGTGGATGCGGGGTAGCTCGCCCTCCTTCCTGAAGCGCCGCAGCAACGCCTCCGACGCGCACCGGTACTGGGTGGGCTTGAGGCCCATCGCGGCGAACGTCCGCCGCCAGGCCTGGATCTCCGGCAGGTCGGACTCGGTACGGCCGGCCAGCCGTTCGGCGGCGATCGCGCTGAACCTGGCCACCTGCGCGCCGACCTCGGCCGTGGCGGTGACGCCGTCCGCGCGGACGACGCCGGCGGCCAGGCCGGGGTGGGCCGACCACATGGCGGCGGAGTGCTGGAAGTACATGGCCCACCAGCCTGCCGCGATTCCCGCCCGATCGGCAAGACCAATGACGGCCGCGCGGGCCGTACCATCACGAGGTCACATCAGGCCCGCGGCGGCGAGGAGTTTGCCGATACGGCCGGTCTCGTCGGCGTTGAGCGGGGTCTGGGGCGGGGCGGTGGTGGGGTGGTCGATGATGCCGCGCAGGCACAACGCGGCCTTGAAGGCGCCGAGCCCGGCCGAGCTGCCGCCCATGCGCGAACCGCCGACGCGCACGATCTGGAAGAGGCGCACCAGCCGCTCCTGCTCCTCCCTGGCCGCGGCCGCGTCGCCGCGCGCCGCGGCGGCGGTCAGGCGGACGTAGCCGTGCGGGTCGACGTTCCCCAGCCCGGGTACGACGCCGTCGGCCCCCATGGCCAGGGCGGAGTCCACGGTGATCTCCGAACCGGTCAGCACGCTGAAGCCCGCGGGCCGGCCGAGGATGACCTGGCGCATGGCGCCGTCGTCGCCGCTGGAGTCCTTGAGCCCGGCGAGCGCGCCGTCGGCGGCCAGGTCGAGCAGCAGGTCGGCGGTGAGCTTGGTGTGGACGGACACAGGCAGGTCGTAGGCGTAGACGGGCAGGCCGGCCCGCTCGGCGAGGATACGGAAGTGGGTGCGGATCTCGGCGGGGTGGGTGCGGGTGTAGAAGGGCGCGGTGGCGACGAGGGCGTCGGCTCCGGCGGCGCGGGCGGCACGGGCGTGTTCCAGGACCCGCGGCGTGGTCATGTCGATCACCCCGGCCAGCACCGGCACCCGCCCGCCCACGTGGCCCACGACCGTCTCCAGCACGAGCGCGCGCTGGGCGTCGGTCAGGTAGGCCACCTCCGAGGAGGAGCCGAGCACGAACAACCCGTCCACGCCCCCGTCCAGCAGATGGTCGATCAGCCGGACGAGCGAGGCGGCGTCCACCTCGTGCTCCGGCGTCATCGGGGTACACACCGGCGGAATCACACCGGTCAACATCATGCGCGCTCCTGGATCAGGTCGAGGTCTGTCGCCCCCGCGGTCACGGGGTGGTGGCAGTGGAAGAGATGACCGCCCTCATGCAGTACGGCCGGCATCTCCGCGGCACAGGCGTCGTCGGCCCGCCAGCACCGGGTGCGGAACGGGCAGCCGCTCGGCGGCCTGGTCGCCGACGGCACCGCGCCGACCAGCGGGATCGGGTTGATCGGCGAGATGAGCCCCGGGGTGGCCGAGAACAGCGCCCGCGTGTACGGGTGCCGCGCCCCGCCGGGCACGCCGGCGGCGGGAGCCTGCTCGACGATCCTGCCGAGGTACATGGTGACCACCCGGTCGCTCATCCGCCGCACGGTCTGAATGTCATGCGAAACGAACACGAGCGCCAGACCCAGCCGGGCCTTGAGGTCGAGCAGCAGGTTGAGTATCTGGGCGCGTACCGACACGTCGAGCGCGCTGGTCGGCTCGTCGGCGACGACGAGGCCGGGCTCCAGCGCGAGCGCCCTGGCCACGGCGACCCGCTGCCGCTGCCCGCCGGACAGCTGGCCGGGCAGCGCGTCGGCGGCGCTCTGCGGCAGGCCGACGAGGTCGAGCAGCTCGCGTACGCGCTCGTCGCGCTGGCGCGGGGTGCCACGGCGGTGCACGTTGAGCGGGTCGCGCAGCACCTGGGCGACGGGCAGGCGGCGGTTGAGCGCGGTGGACGGGTCCTGGAAGATCATGCCGACGCCGGTGCCGATCAGCTCGCGGCGTTCCGGCTCCTTCGTGGCCCACAGGTCGCGGCCCTGGACGCGTACGGTCCCCTCGGTGGGCCGCTGCAACCCGACCAGCACCCTGGCCAGCGTGGACTTGCCGCACCCCGACTCGCCCACGACGCCGACGGTCTCGCCGGGCGCGACGGCCAGGTCGGCGGCGGTCAGCGCGTAGACGCGGTCGCGGGAGAACAACCCGCCGGAGCGCGCCTTGTGCACGACGTGGACGCCCGAAACCTCGGCTACCGGAACGGAGACGGCGGGTTCAGACATGCTCTTCTCCTCGGACTCCCGCCGGCGTGAGCGCGGGGTGGTGGCAGGCCACGGCGTGCGCGTGCGCGTCGCCCTCCAGCGACGGCCGCGAGGTGTGGCAGACCGCACTGGCCATCGGGCAGCGGTCGGCGAAGCGGCACCCGGCGGGGAAGCCGGCCGGCGAGGGAACCACGCCGGGGATCTGGGTGAGCCGTTCGGCCCCCGACTCCAGTGACAGCACCGATCCGAGCAGGCCGCGGGCATAATGGTGCGCGGGCGCCCCGACCAGCGTGGCCGTGGCGCCGGTCTCGACAATCTGCCCGCCGTACATGACGACCACGCGGTCGGTGACGTCGGCGACCAGCGCGAGGTCGTGCGAGACGAGCACGAGCGCGAACCCGAGCTCCTCCCGCAGCCGCAGCAGCAGCTCGATGACCTGCGCCTGCACGGTGACGTCGAGCGCGGTGGTGGGCTCGTCGGCGACGATCAGCTTGGGCTCGCGCGAGAGCGCCATGGCGATGAGCACCCGCTGCCGCTGCCCGCCCGACAGCTCGTGCGGGTAGGCGGAGAGTGTGCGGGCGGCGTCGAGCCCGACCAGGGCCAGCAGGTCGGCGGGCGTGCGCCGGCCGCCGCGCCGGGTGAGCTGTTTGAGCTGGGCGCGGATGGTCATGGCGGGGTTCAGGGAGGAGAGCGCGTCCTGGTAGATCATCGCCATCTCGTGGCCGAGCAGCCGCCTGCGGGCGCGGCGCGGCAGGGCGATCAGTTCGCGCTGGTCGAAGCGGATGTGCCCGCGGACCCTGGCCTCGCGCGGCGGCAGGCCCATGATGGTCAGCGCGGTCAGCGACTTGCCGCAGCCGGACTCGCCGACCAGGCCGAGCACCTCGCCGGGCCGTACGTCGAAGGAGATGCCGTCGACGATGTCCACGCCGCCGTGCCGGTGCTCGAAGCCGATCGCGAGGTTCTCCACGGCGAGGATCGGCGGCCCCGTGGGCAGCGGGCGGGCGCGCTCGGCCAGGCGGCGCGCCGCCTCCTCCAGGCCGGGCAGCTCGGTGACCTGGCCGGAGCCGGGCACGGCCCGCTCGAAGGCGTCCTCGTCGCGGGCGGGCGGCGCGGTGCGGGCGGCGGGCGCGGCCCAGGCGTCGGAGATGCCCTCGGACAAGATGTTGAGCGCGAGCACCGTGAGCAGGATCAGCAGGCCGGGGAAGACCGTGGCCCACCAGCCGCCGAGCAGCACCATGTTCTTGCCGTCGGCGATGACGCTGCCCCAGGAGGGGTCCGGCGGGCGTACCCCGGCGCCGATGAAGGACAGCGACGCCTCGAACACGATCGCGTCAGCGACCATCACCGTGCAGAAGACCAGCACGGGCGCGGCGGTGTTCACCGCGACATGCCTGATCACGATGTACGGCGTGCGCGCCCCGATGACCCGTTCCGCGGCGACGTAGTCCTCCCCGTACTGGGCCAGCACGTTGGCGCGCACGACGCGGGCCACGGACGGCATGTACAGGAAGGCCATGGCCATGACGAGCACCGGGACGCTGCCGCCGAAGACGGCCACGAGCACGGCGGCGAGCGCGATGCCGGGGAAGGCCATGACCACGTCGAGCAGGCGCATCAGCGTCTCGTCGACGGCCTTGCGGGAGGTGGCGGCGATCGCGCCCACGACCGCACCGGCCAGCAGGGCCAGTCCGGTGGCGCCGAGGCCGATGAGCAGGGAGAAGCGCGCGCCGTACAGGAGCCTCGAAAGGATGTCGCGGTTGGCGCTGTCGAGCCCCATCCAGTGCGCGGCCGACGGGCCGCCGCCGGCGGCCTCCTGGAAGTACGGCGAGTGCGGCGCCAGCAGCGGCGCGAACAACGCGGCGAGCACGACCAGCGCGATCATCACGACGGCCGCCCACGACAGCGGTGGCAGGCGGCGGAAGGCGATGCCCGGCCGGGCCAGCCGATCGGCGAGTCCTCGTCTCATGCGGCGCTCCTGAGGCGGGGGTTGACCAGCAGGTACAGGATGTCGACGAGCAGGTTGACCAGCATGAACCCGACCGCGATGGTCAGCACCACACCCTGCACCACGGCGGGGTCGCCGTCGCGCACCGCGTTGATCATGAGCTGGCCCATGCCGGGCAGGCCGTAGATCTGCTCGATCACGACCGCGCCGCCGATGAGGTAGCCGATGCGCAGGCCGAGCACGGTCAGCGGGTTGATGAGGGCGTTGCGCAGCACGTTGCGGCCGACCACGACGACCGGCGGCAGGCCGCTGCCGATGGCGGTGCGGACGTAGTCGCGGTCGAGTTCCTCGACCATCGAGGTGCGTACGATGCGGATGAGCTGGGCGGCGACGGGCAGCGACAGCGACAGGGCGGGCAGCGTCATCGAGCGCAGCCAGCCGGCGGTGGAGTCGGCGGGGTTGATGTAGCCGCCGGTCGGGAACAGCCCCTCCCCCACGGCCAGCCATTGGATCATCAGCAGCGCCAGCCAGAACGCCGGAGCGGCCACGCCGACCAGCGACACCAGCCGGATCACCTGGTCGGGCCAGCGGTCGCGGAACAGCGCCGCGGTGACGCCGAACACCAGCGCCAGCACGGTCGCGACGGCCAGCCCGAGCAGGGTGAGCTGGAGCGTCAGCGGCAGCGCGGTGAGCACCGACTCCAGCACCGGCTTCTTCGTGAGCACGCTGGTGCCCATGTCGCCGGTGGCCAGCTCGCCGACGAAGCGCAGGTAGCGCACCGGCAGCGGGTCGAGCAGGCCGTTCTCCAGCTGGAACTGGCGGATCTGCTCGGCGGTCGGGTTGGCGCCCTGGAAGTAGGCGTACTCGGGCTTGCTGGAGGAGAAGCGCATCACGATGAAGACGAACGCGATGACGCCGAGCAGCAGCGGGACGAGGATCAGGACGCGGCGGACCAGCATCCGGGCGACGAGGATCATGTCCTTTTGGCCTGCAGGAGGTTGATACCGGGGTAGGCCTGGGCGCGGATGCCCGACAGTTTCTTCGCGTCCCAGGCCGTCATCAGCTCGGTGTGGACGACCGGGTAGAGGACGGCCTGCTCAGCGATCACATCCAGATATTTCTGGACCAGGGCGGTCTTCTGGGCCTTGTCCGGCTCGCGGGTGGCCTCGTCCATCATGCGGAACAGGGCCTTGGCGTCCTTGCTCGCCTCCCAGTGGGAGTACTTCATCCACAGGCCGTCGGGCACATAGTTGTAGTGCAGGATCAGGTCGGCGTCCATGCCGAACTGGTTGGGGTTGGAGGCCGCCGCGACCACCTGGTAGTCCTGCATCTGGTCCATCTTGGCGAACAGCGCCGCGGTGTCCTGCGGCTCCAGCGTGGTCTTGACGCCGATCGCCTCCCAGGAGGCGGCGATCGTGGGCAGGCAGTCGGCCAGCCAGCTCACGTTGACCGCCATGAGGTTGACCGTCAGGTTGGTGACGCCCGCCTCCTTGAGCAGCGCCCTGGCCTTGTCCGGGTCGTGGTCGTAGACGACCGCCGCGCGCTTGTGGTCGGGGTGGCCCTCGTTGAGGAACGAGCTGGAGGGCGTGCCGTGGCCCTTGAGCGCCACGTCGATCATCTTCTCGCGGTCGATGGCGTAGTGGAGCGCCTGCCGTACGCGCACGTCGTCGAAGGGTTTGGCGGCGGTGTTGAACATGAGGAACAGGTGGTTCATGCCCTTGCCGCCCTCGACGTTCAGGCCCTGCTGCTTGAGCCGGTCGATGTTGGCGTAGGGGATGTTGTCGGCGATCTGGGCCTCGGCGCCGCCGCCGGAGATCTTGGCCACGCGGGCGGCGGCGTCCACGATGGTCAGCCAGTTCATGCGCTTGGCGGTGGCCGGGCGCGGGCCGTTGTAGCCGGCGAAGGCCTCGAAGGCGGTGTTGGACTTGGGGTTGTGCGCGGTCATCTTGTACGGCCCGGAGCCGACCGCCTTGCCGCCCTTGGCCGCGTCCCAGCCACCGGCGGCGCCGAACACGTGCTTGGGCATGATCTTGGCGATGGTCAGGCGCGGCGCCGCGTCCGGGAAGGGGAAGTTGAAGACCAGCTCGACGCTGCGTTCGCCGGTCTTCTTGACCTCCTTCAGCCAGGCCTTGAAGAAGTTGCCGACCAGCACGTTGGCCGCCGGGTCCAGGACCCGCTCGAAGGTGAAGACCACGTCGTCGGCGGTCACGGGCTGCCCGTCGTGCCACGTGGCGCCTTCGCGGAGGGTGAAGGTCCAGCTCGTCGCGTTGAGGTCCGCCGGCAGCGCCGTCGCCAGCGCGGGGTACGGCTCGCGCGTGATCGGATCGGTGTCGAGCAGGCCTTCGTAGATGTGGGTGATGCCGGCCATGGCGAAGGCCGACGCCGTCTGGGTGGGGTCCCAGCTCTGGTCGTTGCCGTAGCCGATGACGGCGGTGATGAGGTCCTTGTCCGATCCGGCGCCGACGGAGCCGGTCGAGGCGGGGCCGCCGCTGCAGGCAGCGACGGTGGCGACGACGAACGCCGAGGCGCTGGTGTAGCGCAGGAAGTCGCGGCGGCTGAACTCAGGGCTCACGGATGCCTCCTGGGGGATACGCTGGCCGGAAATGGCCAGGGGTAGAACGTGGGACATCCCATGTCCTATCTTGTGCGTAACGTGGACGCTAAGCCGGGAGACAGCTTGCGGTCAACGGATGGTTTCCGGAATGTTACGCAGTGATCGCCAAGAAGGGGCTCTACATGCGTTCACGACCCAGCCGTGCCGTCGAGGCCCAGGAGGCCGTCAAGGAGATCATTCTCGGGCGCGGCCTGGCCGCTGGGGATCCCCTGCCCACCGAGTCGGAGCTCATGGAGGAGCTCGGCATCAGCCGCAACTCGGTCAGGGAGGCGCTCAAGGCGCTCCAGGCCGTCGGGATCGTGGACATCCGCCACGGCTTCGGCATGTTCGTCGGCCGGATGTCGCTGGCCGGCCTCGTGGACGAGCTGACCTTCCACAGCCGCATCACCCTGCAGGACGGCCGCAGCCACATCGCCCACCTCGTCGAGATCCGCGAGATGCTGGAGACCGGCCTCGTCCAGAAGCTCATCGACCTGGGCCCGGAGGCCGACCTGTCGGCCGCCGCCGAGGTCATGGCCAGGATGGAGGACGAGGCCGAGCGCGGCGGGGTCTCCCCCGAGATCGACCGGCTCTTCCACGACGTGCTCTACCGCCCGCTGGGCAACCCCCTGGTCAGTCAGCTGCTCGGCGCGTTCTGGGACGTCTACCACCAGCTACGCGACCAGATCGGCGCCCCGGACGAGCCGCCCGCCGACGTCGCCCGCCGTCACCGCGACATCTACGCCGCGGTGACGGCCGGTGACAAGAGCGCCGCGATCGCCGCCGTCCGCGCCCACTTCGAGGGGGTACGCAACCGGGTGGCCCGGCTGGGCGTTCCTCAGAGGTAGACGCGGGGGTCGGCGCGCAGCCCGCGCGTCAGCCGTACTTTGATGAACTCGTTGTCGTCGGGCGCGCCCGCGGTGCGGCCGGAGGAGAACGGGAAGTTGTTGTCGTTGAGGATGCCCAGCGTGCGGTCGTCGAGGATGATGACGTCCTCGATGGTCTGGAACGGGAAGGTGAAGGTGGCGCCGCCCGGGGCCGCGAGGTCGAGCAGGTCGGCCACCTGGGTCTTGTCGAGGGCGCCGTCGCGGTCCCTGTCGCGGGTGTCGGCCAGGTAGACGCGTTTGAAGCGGGCCTCGGCCCCCTGGAGGTTGTCCCGCTCGATGATCAGGAAGCGGTGGCGGTCCACGGCGATGGCGTCGCCGATCGCGTGCGAGGGGTCCTCCAGGCGGTAGGTCCAGCGGCGCTCGCCGTAGGAGCGCTTACGCAGGTCGAACTCGTACATGCGCAGCGTGCCCGCGGGGTCGCCGGTCACGGTCCCCTCCAGCAGCGGGTACAGGCGGCGCCCGTCCACGGATCTGGCCATGCCCTCGAAGCCCTTGCTGCGGCCGAGGTTCGGCTGCTCGCCGTTGAGGCCGGGGTTCTCCGGGGCCTTCACGCCGGGCAGCGGGACCGGCGCGTCGAGCAGCTCACCGCGCGCGTTGGCGTGCAGCAGGAACGGGCCGAACTCGTCGCCGAACCAGTAGGTGCCGTCGAGCGAGCGCACGATCGACTCGACGTCGAAGTCGGCGCCGGTCAGCTTGCGGTCGGGGCGGGTGAGCGGGAAGGGCACGAGCTTACGCGGGTCGGACAGGTTGAAGCCGCCGCGCAGGCTCAGCTTCTTCGCCCGGAAGTCGGGGCGTACGTGGTGCACGCGCAGCAGGAAGTCGGCGCTGTTGGCCTGGGCGCCGAAGCCGTTGTCGGACAGGACGTCGTAGCCTCCGTCGTGGCGGCGGGCGATGCCGCTGAATCCCTGCACGGGCTGACCGGGGAAGGGCGGGGTGAGCCCGTTGACGGGAGCCGTGCCCAGCTGCGCGCCGGACCGCTCGCTGCCCGGCACGTACGTCTGCGCGGGCAACGACGCGAACCCGGCCAGGGCGGCCCTGCCGAAACCGCGCTCGGGGGTGGCGGTGGCCGGGACCGCGGCAGTCCCGAAGGCCAGCGCGCCGGCGCACATCACGATGGCGAAACGTCTCATGGCGCGCACCCTAGGCCGGTCAGGTGACGGGACGTCGAACAACATGCGAACCGCCCAGACGCGAGAGCGCTCTCATCCAGGTTGACACGGCGCTAACCGTATGTTTCTTTCAGGTGTGAGAGCGCTCTCTGCACCATTCACCCCCCGCTAGGAGCAGTGATGCCGCGCCGCCGTCTCGCCGTCGCCGCCGCCGCCTTGTCGGCCGCCTTCTCCCTCGTCCTGTACGCCGCTCTCGCCGCCTCGGCCGCCGTGCCGCCCCCGCCCTCCGGGTGGTCGCTGGTCTGGGCCGACGACTTCAACGGCCCCGCCGGATCGTTACCGGACTCCGGCAACTGGATCATCGACACCGGCCACTCCTACCCGGGCGGCCCCGCCAACTGGGGCACCGGCGAGATCCAGAACTACACCTCCAGCCCCTCCAACCTCAGCCTCGACGGAACCGGCAACCTGCGCATCACCCCGCACGGCGCCAACCGCGACTGGACCTCCGCCCGCATCGAGACCCGCCGCTCCGACTTCAAGCCCGCCGACGGCCGCGTGCTGCGCATCGAGGGCAGGATCCAGATGCCCAACGTGACCGGGCAGGCCGCGCTCGGCTACTGGCCGGCGTTCTGGGCGCTCGGCTCGCCGTACCGGGGGAACTACTGGAACTGGCCGGGCATCGGCGAGTTCGACATCATGGAGAACGTCAACGGCATCAACTCGGTGTGGGCCGTGCTCCACTGCGGCGTCGCGCCCGGCGGGCCGTGCAACGAGTTCAGCGGCCTCGGCGCCAGCCGCGCCTGCCCCGGCGCCTCCTGCCAGTCGGCCTTCCACACCTACCGGTTCGAGTGGGACCGCAGCGTCTCGCCCAACCAGTTGCGCTGGTACGTGGACGGCCAGCAGTTCCACTCGGTCAGCCAGTCGCAGTTCGACGCCGCGACCTGGAACAACATGACCGGTCACGCCGGCTACTTCATCCTGCTGAACGTGGCCATGGGCGGCGCCTTCCCCGACGGCGTGGCCGGATTCTCCACCCCCACCGCCGCGACCGTCTCGGGCCGGCCGATGGTCGTCGACTACGTGGCCGTCTGGCAGAGCGGCACCACCGGCCCCACCCCCACCGATCCGCCGGGTGACGTCGACGCCCGCTCCACCATCCAGGCCGAGCGCCACCAGGCCCAGTCGGGCACCATCGTCGAGACGACCACCGACACCGGCGGCGGCCAGAACGTCGGCGCGATCACCAACGGCGACTGGCTGCGCTTCGACAACGTCCGCTTCGGTGGCACCGCCGCCACCCAGTTCCGCGCCCGGGTGGCCTCCGGGGCCGCGGGCGGGGTGAGCGGGCTCGTCCAGGTCCGCCTCGGCAGCCCGACCGCGCCGCCGATCGGCGACTTCGCGCTGGCGAACACCGGCGGATGGCAGAGCTGGCGCACCGTACCCGCCAACATCGCACCGGTGACCGGCACCCACACGGTCTACCTGACCTTCAGCAGCGGCCAACCGGCCGACTTCGTCAACGTCAACTGGTTCACCTTCTCCACTAACTGACCCGCACGCAGTACGCGTTGAGCGGGGTGGTGAAGTCCCGCAAACGGTACTGGGCGGCACGGGCGTCGGCGTAGCCGACCTGCCCGAGCGTCACCAGGAAAGGGCTCCGGCCGGCGCCGAGCCTGACGAAGGCGGTCGCCCACGCGGTGTAGTAACCGTCTCCGATGTTCGGCGCCAGCGAGGCGTTCGCCATCGCCGCGCACGCCTCGCGGTCGGTGACCGTGCCGGGCGGGCCCGGCGAGACGGCGTTCCCCGCGATGACGAAGCTGCTGCTCTGCCGGAGGTCGACGAAGCCGTACTGCAGCAGCCAGTTCGGCGCCGTCCCGGCGATCCACAGCGCCGACGCCCCCAGGGCGCCGGCCGCCAGCGTACGGCGCAGCCACGCACGCGCCGGGCGCACCAGGGGCCGGACGGGAGCCGGGGACGTCAACGCCACGAGGGCGCGCACCGCGCTCACCGCACCCGCTCCCAGCAGGCTCACCGGCACCCCGAAGCCGAGCACGCCCATGCACAGCGCGGCGAACTGGGACAGGAGGTCCGCGGCCACGCACTGCCCGGTGGCACACGTCCTGGCCAGCGGCTCCCAGACGATCGCCACCGAACAGCCCAGCCCTCCGGCGACCGCGGCCAGGACGGCATGCGAAGGACCCAGCCCGCGGCCGGTGAACGCCGACACCACGACCGCGATCAGCGTCTGCAGCAGCCCCAGGACGACGACGATCGCGGCGGCCACGGCCATCATGTCGCCGAGGGAGTCGGTACGCACACCCGGGCCGAACCCGGCGATCAGCGACAGCAGAATCGGCTCCGTCGTGGCCAGTTCCGCGGCCACGACCAGCGACGTCAGGACCGCGGCGGGGGCGAGCGCCACGAGCGGCCTGACCCGGGCGGCCGGCAGGGCGTACTCCCGCGGCGAGTCCAGGTACAGCCGCCGCCCCCGCGCTCGCGAGGTGTACAGCAGCCAGGAGCCCAGCGGATACAGCGCGGCCAGGAGCAGGACGGTCAGCTTCCCGGCATCGAACACCGACATCAGGATCGCCCAGACGGCCGTGCCGGGCGCGCGCGTCTCGATGCCGATGGCGGCGGACATGACCCAGGCGCCGAAGAAGGGCCCGAACAGCAACGTGGCCGGCACCAGGGCGCCCAGATAGACGGGCGACAGCGTGCGCGACCTCGCCACGGGCAGCCACGCGCCGGCGCACGCCGACAGCCAGCGCACGTACGTCACGCACAGCGCGAGCAGGAAGACCGCCATGACGGCGGCGGCCACGGGCGCGGCGGCGATGGACTCCGCCCAGGACAGGCGCATCCGGCTCGGCGCGCCCAGCAGGCCCAGGACGATTCCCGCCGCCAGCGCCACCCCCGCCGCGACGCCCCTGGGCGCGGGCCGGCCGGCCGCCATGGCCGCGAGCGTCGCACGGAACGCCCCGGCCAGCAGGATCGCCGCCACCGGCAGCCCCGCGAGCAAGGCGCTCGCCAGGTACGCCAGCCGATCCAGGTTGCTCAGCCACAGGCTGACGAACTCCATCAGGTGCGGCAGCACCAGCCCGGCCGCGATCCCGGCGCCCAGCGCCTCGCCCGGCATCCACCGCAGCAACCGCCCCGGCTGCCGGACCACCTCGGCCCGGTCGGCCGCGCGCGGATGCAGCCGCAGCAGCCTGACCAGGCTGCCCTTCACATCGCCCCAGGAGCTGACCGGGGCGCCGCCGGACATCGCCGCCCGCACGTCCGCGTAGTGCTCGCGGGCGCGCAGCACCGACGCCGCCAGCAGGACGACCAGGACGACGCCGACCAGGGTCCTGATCGACAGGGGCGCCAGCCGTACCGGATCGAAGATCGCGGTGTGGACCAGCAGCGGCGCGCCGACCAGCACCGCGAAGACCCACACGGCCGACAGCGTGAGGTTGGTCAGGTCCACGTCGCGGTTGCGGAGGTGGGCGAGCTCGTGCAGGACGATCGCCTTCAGCTCGCTCCGGTCGCCGCGCCGCCTGGCCTCGTGGAGCGTTCCGATGTTGAGGCGGAGGTAGTAGCGCGGGTAGCGGCCGAACGCGCGCCCGCCCGGCGTGCCGCGGTTGGCGTCGAGAAGCACCTCGGGCGTACGGCGCAGCCCCTCCTCTGCCGCCAGCCCCGCGACCAGGCCCGACAGCTCCTCTCCCGCGGGCACCAGATGCTGGCGAGCGATCGTCAGCCGGGGCCTGACCAGGTACAGGACCAGGATCGCGACGGCCACCGCGAGCATGGCGCCCAGCGCGACCGCGGCCCGCTCCAGGCCGACCGCGCGCAGGCAGCCGAGGTAGCCGGCGGCCAGCGCCCGCGCGTCCCGGGTGCCGGCTCGGGCGGCTGCGTCGGCGGCGAGGTCGCAGGGCGCGTAGGCCGCGCTCCACTGCGAGGCGCCGCCCGCGACCAGGTCGAAGGAGGAGGCCGCGGCCGCGAGCACGATCGTGACCAGCAGAACGAAGCGGGAGGTGGTCGCCGCCGGTAACAGGAACGGGTTGCCGGGACGCTCCCCGCCGCTCACTGGGGAGGGGTCCAGTCTCGGCGGCGCCAGCGGTCCACGGCGCGTTCGGCGATGGCCTCCGCGTGGTCGCGGCCGGCGGCCTCCAGATCCTTGGCGATGCGCCGCCTGGCCTGGTCGCCGGATTCGCCCAGATCGGGCACCGGCGCGTCAGGGCCGCCCGCCCCGCGGCGCTCGCGGCGGCGCCGCAGCCTGGACCTGCCGTCGCGCACGCCGGCGACCACCATCTCGGTCATGAGGCCGCCGACGACGGCCCACAGCAGGTTGGTGAGGGTGGGGTCGCCCAGGTCGATGCCGGAGGCACCGGGCTCGTCGCGGGCCCTGCGCGCGCGGCGGGCGGCTCCGGGGGCGGCGAAGTACACGCCGGTCATCAGGTCGAAGTCGGGGAGTTCCTGGGGGGCGAACTCGGCCACCAGCGCGCGTACGAGCGCACGGCGATCACCGTCACTGTCCGTCGTCACGCCCGCACTGTAGATCGGCCCGCGGCCCGGGGTGAAGCATTGACGGGGAGGAGACAACCGGTGCCACGCAACCGGTCAGCAATCGAGGCGCGTATCCGTCGTCGCATGAGGCGGCCGGCGCCCGGTCGAGGGCCAGCTTGGCGCGCCGGTAGACGACGCACCGTGCCTCCCATTCCATCTCGTCGGTCATGACCGCCATCGTGGCCACAAGAGGTGATCGTTCGCACGCGTCTTGTCATCCGTTGAGGACTTCCACAGTCCCCCGTTCCCCGTCGACGCGGACGCGGTCGCCGTCGTGGATGCGCGCGGTGGCGTTGCCGGTGCCGACGACGGCCGGAATGCCGAGCTCGCGGGCGACGATCGAGGCGTGGGAGAGCGGCGCGCCCATGTCGGTGACGACGGCGGCGGCGCGCGGGAACATGGGCGTCCAGCCGATGTTGGTCAGCGTCGTCACCAGGATCTCCCCCGCCTTCAGCCGCTCGCCCTCCTCGGGACCCGACAGCACGCGGGCCACGCCCTCGACGACGCCGGGCGCGCCGGGGAAGCCGGACACCGTGTCCGCCGGGGGCGCCTGGCCGCCGCGGGCGTCGTAGAGGTCGACGCGCCGGTCGGGCGAGGCGGCCCAGCGGACCGGGTCGAAGGGGCCGACGATCAGCATGGGGTAGATCGGCAGGGCGGCGTACCTCCGGTAGGTGGCGCGCCGTACCGGGATCGAGGCCAGTGGGGTGCGCCCGCCGCGCAGCACGTCGAGGATCTCGTCGATCTCCAGGGAGAAGATGTCGTCGCCGAGGCCGGTCAGCTCCCCCGCCCGCAGCACGAACGCGCGCATCGCCCAGAAGACCCGCATGTTCTCCGACCGGGTGTCCTCCCGGTCTCTGACGATCGCGTTCCACCTGTCCACCCGCGCGCGCATCGCCGCGCCCCTGCGCGGGTAGCGGTGGTCGAAGCGGGCCCAGGCCGCCGCGCGCGCCTCTTCCTGCCGGGTGAGCAGGTCGCGGGCGGCACCGGAGGCGACCTCGGCGAGCCGCCTGTCGATCCAGCCGGGGTCCTCGCCGGGCCTGGGCACGCTCACCTCGAACTCGTGGGCGCCGCGATGCCCGTAGACGGCGGCGAACTCCGCCCGGTCGATCTCGCCCCTGGCCAGCTTGTCCAGGCCGATGATCGGGCCCATGCTGGCCAGCTCGCCGCCGGCGTTGGCACCGGTGAGCATGGCCTCGGCGTCGCTGTCGCCGACCATCTTGCGCAGCTTGTCGCGGGTCATGACGAGCGCGGCGCCGCCCTGGCGTCCGGCCGCCTCCAGCATCTGGCAGGTCTCCACGACGTACGGCCGCAGCGCCTCCTCCCAGAAGGCGGCCAGCTCCGCGCTCTCGGAGATCAGCCCGGCGCCCTCGCGCAACTCCTCACAACGCGACCGGGCGGTGGCGAGGAAGGGCCGCAGCCGCTTCACGTTGGCGGCGACCCGGCGGCGCACCCTGATCGCCATCGGCAGCAGGGCCTTGATCAGCTGCCACCGGGAGGCGGGCAGCAGCGGCACGTCGAGACCCGGCGGAATCCTGCCGAAGACCTGCTCGATCGCGCCGAGTCTGCTGCTCATGCCGAACGCCTTGGCGGCGGAGATGGCGATGCTGAGGTTCAGGTAGAAGCGCCCGCCGATGTTGCCGACCAGACGGTAGCCGGGGATCGCCGACGCGGACATGGCCTCGCGGATGAACAGCCGCACCAGCGACCAGGTGACCGGGGTCATCACGTCGGGGATGGCCTCGCCGAGGTTGCCGCTGGTCCACAGGTATTGGCCGGTGAGGCTGTCGTTCCACTCCTCCACCTCCTCGGCCAGGCCGGTGATCGGGCGGGCCTGGACGACGAAGAACTCCTCGCCGCGCCTGGCCCACTCGACGTCCATGGGCGTGCCGTACAGCCGCTGGATCTTCTCGCCCAGCGCGGCGAGGCGCAGGACCTGCTCGTCGGAGAGCACGCGCTGGGAGCGGCGCGCGGCAGGGACCTCCCGCTCGCGGGTGCCTCCGGGCTCGCGCACGGTCATGACGGCCTTGTCGGCCACGGTGTACGAGCGCACGCGCCCGCCGGCGACCACGGCGTTGTCGGGCGTCACCTGGCCGCCGACGACGGCTTCGCCGAGTCCCCAGGCCGCGTTGATCACGCTGTGCCCGCGCGCGCCGGTGACGGGGTCGGCGGTGAACATGACCCCGGCGGCGTCGGCGTCGACCAGTTCCTGGACGACCACGGCGAGCGCCACGTCGTCGTGCGGGACGTGGTTGCGCTCGCGGTAGGCGACGGCCCGCGGGTTCCAGAGCGAGGCCCAGCAGCGGCGGACGGCGTCGAGCAGGTCCACGCAGTGGACGTTCAGGTAGCTGTCCTGCTGGCCGGCGAAGGACATCCCGGGCAGGTCCTCGGCGGTCGCCGACGAGCGCACCGCCACCGCCGCCGCGCCGTCGCCGAGCTTGGCGTAGGCGGCGAGGATCTCGGCGGCCAGGTCCGGCGGGATCTCGTGCGCGGCGAACAGCTCCCGCGCGCCGGGAGCGCCGAGCCGCTCGCGGAAGGGCGCGGTGAACGCGCGGTAGGCGTCGGTGGTGATGTGGAAGCCCGGCGGGACCGGCAGCCCGGCGCGGCTCAGCCGGGTCAGCGACGCGCCCTTCCCGCCCGCGACGGCGAGATCGGCGGCCGCGTCGTCGAGAGGGAGAACGTTCATGGCAGTTGCCCTTCGAGAGCGGTCTCAAGCTTGTGCCCGGCCATGCCCGCGGCCCGCGCGACGTAGGCGCGGACGGCTTCCGCGACGGCGCGGGCCTCGCGCGGCGACGGTTCGCGCCCCGCTCCGAGCGCGCGGTGCGCGGTGTCGGCCAGCAGTTCGGCCAGCCGTTCCGCGGGCACGCGGTAGGGCTCCGGCGTGAGCCGCGTGGCGGTCAGGAACCCGAAGACGACCGAGGCGAGCACGCTCACGTGCTCGGCGTCGGTGAGGTCGGGGCGGATCGCGCCGTGTTTCCTGAGCGCGCCGAGCAGCCGGTTCAGCGCCTCGACCTGGCCGGGGTCGTGGGGACGGGCGCCCTTCATCGTGGTCAGCTTGCCGAGAACGTCGGTGTCGGCCAGCAGCACGGCGCGCATGAGCGGCCGGCGCATGATCTCGGCGGCCACCACCCCGACCAGCTCGCGCAGGGTGCCCGGATCGGCCCGCCGTACCTCCTCCAGGGTGGCGACGCGCTCGCGGCGCAGCAGCGCGGCGAACAGCAGCTCGCGCGTCTTCCAGTGCAGGTAGATCGTGCCCTTGGCGACGCCGGCGGCGCGCGCGACGTCCGCGATGGTGGT
The DNA here is from genome assembly GCF_042740095.1 of Nonomuraea sp. NPDC059023. Lineage (NCBI taxonomy): Bacteria > Bacillati > Actinomycetota > Actinomycetes > Streptosporangiales > Streptosporangiaceae > Nonomuraea > Nonomuraea sp. NPDC059023. Next base: position 123,490 of record NZ_JBHYIO010000005.1, read on the forward strand.
CTTGTCGTAGCCCCAGCGCAGGATCAGCTCGGCGGCGGCGTCGAGCACGCGGTGGGCGCGCTCCCGCTGCCGCGCGGGATCGGCGGGCGGCCTGGCCATGCGCGTTCTCCATTCTATGACCAGATAAGCGTAATCGGTCAGAAAATTCAGCACAAGGGACGTTCCCGGATCTTCAGCCCCCGAGCCCGCGCCGCGCCGTACGGTAGATCCCATGGCCAAGGCCTTCTGGATCGATCAGGACTTCGACAGGGACCGCCACGGGCGCTACGCCGCGCACGTGGAGAAGAACCTGCCGGAGTTCGAATGGGGCGACATCGCTCCGGTGCGCTTCGCCTGTGCCGCCTGGAGGCTGGCCACGCCGCCGTCGCTCGACCCCGGCTACGTCCGCTGGGACCGGCGCGTGCTCGACGCCACCTGCGCGCGCAACACCTGGGACGGCACGCTGATCGCCCGCGTCCGGATCGTCTCGCCGCTGCCCGAGCCGCTCACCCGCTCGCGCGCCTGGTGGCGCGACCGCGGCTGGCAGGGCTGGCAGGAGCTGTTCGGCCAGTACGTCGAGCCGACCCAGCAGGACTTCGCCAGAAGCCCGTTCCTGCGCGCGACGCTCCTGGTGGAGGCGCCGGTGCCGCTGGCCGGGCTGCCGCCGGAGCCGGAGGGGCCGCACGAGCGCGTCGAGGAGAGCGCCCAGCGGGCCGTCGCGGTACTGGTGCGCGAGCTCAACGAACTCGTCTCCCCGATCCTCGACCAGCTCGGCTAGCCGGGCGGCGCGCCGGACTCGGCCGGGCGCTCGAAGGCGTGCGCCGAGCGCTAGTCGCCCTTGGTGCCGTCGATCAGTTCGCGGATGATGTCGAGGTGGCCGTTGTGGCGTGCGGTCTCCTCGGTCATGTGGCCGATCACCCAGCGCAGCGTGACGTGCCGGTCGCCGTCGATCGTGCCGTGGGACATGGTGTCCAGGCCGATCCCGGCGATCTTCCGGCGGACCCGCTCGCACTGCTCCTCGTACTCGGCCAGCAGCCTCGCGATCGGCACCCGCAGGGCGACGGTGAACTCGGCGTCCGGGTCGTCCTGGGTGTAGGGGCCGAGGTCGGTGCCGCCGAGGAACATCACCTCGAACCAGTAGTGCTCGTTCCAGCGCAGGTGGTTGACGATTCCGGCGGGCGTCATCAGCGGCGAGGCCGGCAGCGGGGCCTTCGTGGCGGCCTCGTCGTCGAGTCCGGCGCATTTGTGCACGACGGTGGCGCGGGCGTAGTCGTGGAAGGTGTCGAGCGTGGTCCGCTCGTCCCACGTGCCGGGGGTGTCGCTTCGTGTCATCGCTCCAGGATGCCCGAGGTGACAAGGGCGACGATCCGGGTGCCGGGGGCGAAGGCGCCCTGCCGTACCAGATCGAGGGCGCCGTAGAGCATTTTGGCGACGTAGATCTTCTCCACGCCGTGGTGGGCGGCGAAGGCGTCGAGTTCGGGGGTGGTCTTGGCGTAGCCGCCGAAGTGGTAGCCGGTCTCCAGGCGCCAGTTGGGCCAGATGCGGCCGTAGGCCTCGTGCTGCAGGCGCTCCACCTCGCCGGCCAGGAAGCCGCCGCCCTTCAGGACCGGGAAGCCGATCGCCCGCCGCCCCTCGGGCAGCCCGGCGGAGATGCCGGCCAGCGTGCCGCCGGTGCCGACCGCGCAGCAGATCACGTCGTACGGCTCGCCGATCTCGCCCGGCAGCTCCGCGCAGCCGCGTACCGCCGCCGCGTTGCTGCCGCCCTCGGGCAGGATGGCCACCTCGCCCCACCGCTCCCGCAGCATCTCCTGTACGGCCGGCGTGTGCTTGAGCCGATAGGTGGCCCGGTCGAGATAGCCGAGGCGCATGCCGCACGCGACGGCGTGGGCGAGGCACGGGTTGAGCGGCAGGTGCTCCTCGCCGCGGATGATCCCGATCGTCTCGATGCCGCGCTCGCGCCCCGCGGCGGCGACGGCGCGGATGTGGTTGGAGTAGGCGCCGCCGAAGGTGAGGATGCGCGGGTGGCCGAGGTTGTACTTCAGCTTGCGCGGTTTGTTGTCGTCGGCCTTCAGCATGACCCGTACCGAGCCCAGCGACGGATCTGCCAGCGTCCGCATGGCGCTAGTCTACGGACGGGCCGTTGTTGAGGAGTGTTCGATTATGCGGGTTACTGAAGCTTTCCGTGCGGCGTTCGGCGCCGATCCCCTGACCGTCTGGCACGCGCCCGGCCGGGTCAACCTGATCGGCGAGCACACCGACTACAACGACGGCTTCGTCCTGCCCTTCGCGGTGCCGTGGGGCGTGACGGCCGCGGTCAGCCCGCGCGCGGACGGCGTCGTGCGCCTCCTGTCGCTGCAGGCCGAGGGCGGCCCGGTCACCCGCGAGCGGCTCGACGACACCCGGGGCTGGGAGCGGTACGCCGCCGGGGTGCTGGCCATCCTCGGCGACCGGGTGCGCGGCGCCGACATCGCGGTTGACGGCGACGTGCCGCAGGGCGCGGGGCTCAGCTCCAGCGCGGCGCTGGAGGTCTCGGTCGGCTCCGCGGTCAACGAGGTGTACGACCTGGGCCTGACCCCCATGGAGATCGCCCTGATCGGCCAGAAGGCGGAGAACGACTTCGTCGGCATGCCCTGCGGGATCATGGACCAGGCGGCGTCGGCGCTGTCGAAGGAGGGCCACGCGCTCTTCCTCGACTGCCGCTCGCTGGCCTCCCGCAACGTTCCGCTCGACCTGGCCGCCGACGGCCTGGAGATCCTCATCATCGACACCCGCGCCCACCACGAGCTGGCCGACGGCGAGTACGCCAAGCGCCGCGCGGAGTGCGAGTCGGCCGCGCGCACGCTGGGCGTGCCCGCGCTGCGCGACGTCATCGACCTGGCGGACGCGCTGGGCAGGCTCTCGGGCAACGAGCGCAAGCGGACCATGCACGTCGTGACCGAGAACCACCGGGTCGAGGCGCTCATCGGGCTTTTGCGGGCGGGCAAGGCGGCCGAGATCGGCGCGCTGCTCAACGCCTCCCACCTGTCGCTGCGCGACCAGTTCGAGGTGACCGTGCCCGAGCTGGACGTGGCGGCGGAGGCCGCGGTGCGGGGCGGTGCCCGGGGCGCCCGCATGACCGGCGGCGGCTTCGGCGGCTCGGTGATCGCCCTGACCGCCACCGAGCGCGTCGAAGCGGTTCAGCGTACGGTCACCGCCGCGTACGCGGAAAAGGGCTGGCAGGAGCCCCGCTACCTGCGCGCCACCCCAGCACAGGGCGCCCGCAAGCTCGCCTGAACATCACTCTATGTAGCCATAAGATCACTGAGTTTTCGATTTTGTGGGACAAATCCCCGCCTGTCGGTAAAGGATGTGAACTGCTGCGGAAACGGGGCGGCGTGGAGAGGGCGCCGCCACGAGGACGTCAGGCCGGCCCGGAACCGGCCAGGCGATCCGTGTTGCGGAATGCGTTGGTTCACTGCGTGCGTACCTGGATCAGGTCCCTGCGTCCCTTCGATGCCGTCTCCATCCACACGATCATCGAGCGAACGGTCGACCTCCGCGAGGCGGAGCGCTTCATCAGGCTTTTCCACGCCGAGAACCCCGGCGCCGGCGACCTGCTGCCCCGCCTGCGCCAGGTGGCCACCGACGTGGCCCGCCACGGCACCTACACCCACACCCCCGAGGAGCTCCAGTTCGGCGCCAGGGTCGCCTGGCGCAACAACGACCGCTGCATCGGCCGCCTCTACTGGCGATCGCTCAAGGTCCGCGACCGGCGCACGATCTCCAGTGCCGAGGGCGTGGCCCTGGAATGCGTCGAGCACCTGCGCCAGGCGACCGGCGACGGCAGGATCCGGCCCACGATCACGGTGTTCGCCCCCGACGCGCCCGCCCGCCCCGGTCCGCGCATCCTCAACGAGCAGCTCATCCGGTACGCCGGCCACCGCGCCCGCGACGGCTCGGTGATCGGCGACCCGCGTGCCGCCGGGCTGACGGCGCTGGCCCGCGAACTGGGCTGGCGGGGCGGCCTGGGGCGCTTCGACGTGCTGCCGCTGGTCATCCAGCCGGGGTTCGGGGAGCCGCTGTTATGCCATCTGCCCGGGGACGCGGTGCTGGAGGTGCCGATCGAGCATCCGGAGTACCGGTGGTTCGCGGATCTGGGGCTGCGGTGGCACGCCGTACCGGCCATCTCGAACATGTGCCTGGAGATCGGCGGGATCTGCTACCCGTGCGCGCCCTTCAACGGCTGGTACATGGGCGCGGAGATCGGCGCGCGCAACCTCGCCGACGCCGCCCGCTACGACCAGCTTCCCGTGGTGGCCGAGCGCCTCGGTCTCGACACCTCGACCGAGCGCTCACTGTGGCGTGACCACGCGCTGGTGGAGCTGAACGTGGCGGTGCTGCACTCCTTCGACCGGGCGGGGGTGACGATGACCGACCACCACACCGAATCGCGCCGCTTCCTCACCCATCTGGAGCGCGAGGAGAAGGCCGGGCGGGTCTGCCCGGCGGACTGGTCGTGGATCGTCCCGCCGATCTCGGGGGCGGCCACGCCGGTCTTCCACCGCTACTACGACCAGTCCACGCTCACCCCCGCCTACGTCCCGCGCCATTGAGCGGGGTCCTTGCGCGCGCGCCCTAGAACATGATTCGGTTACGGCATGCCGGAACTCGTTCTCTCCTCGCTCGACCGGGGCGTGCTGACGCTGACGTTCAACCGTCCGGAGCGGCTCAACGCCTGGACCGACGCGCTCGGCCGCCGCTACTTCGACCTGCTCGAACAGGCCGAGAAGGACACCGCGGTACGCGCCGTCGTCGTGACCGGAGCGGGCAAGGGCTTCTGCTCCGGCGCCGACTTCCAGACACTCACCGCGCTGCAGACCGGCGACTACGACGAGACTCCGGACCCACGCCCCAACACCTTCCCCACCACGATCCGCAAGCCGGTCATCGCCGCGGTGAACGGCGCCTGCGCCGGGCTCGGCATGGTCCACGCGCTCGTCTGCGACCTGGTCTTCACCGCGGCCGAGGCCAAGTGGACCACCGCCTTCCCCCGGCGCGGCCTGGTCGCCGAGTACGGGCTGTCGTGGATCCTGCCCCGGCTGATGGGCCAGCAGCGGGCGATGGACGTGCTGCTGTCCGGCCGCGTCTTCACCGGCGCAGAGGCGTACGAGATGGGCCTGGTCAACCGCGTCCTGCCCGCCGGCGAACTGCTGGCCGGCGCTCAGGCGTACGCGCGCGAACTGGCCGTGCACAGCTCACCCGCCTCGATGGCCGTCATCAAGCGCCAGGTGTGGAACGACTGGGACGTCACACTGGAGGCCTCCACCAAGACCGCCGTGCAGGAGATGCTCGCCTCGTTCGGCCGCCCCGACTTCGCCGAGGGCGTGGCCAGCTTCCTCGAACGCCGCGACCCCGGCTTCCCGCCCCTCTGACTCCACATCGAGCTGTCATATCCGTTTCGCCATCAATCCATGATCCATATCGCTATTGGACATGCGGCGGCGATCTCTGCTCTGCTCTCCGCTATGCGATTTCCCTTCCGGAGTGCCACGGCGGTGCTCACCGCGGCCGCATTGCTCGCCTCCGCCTCCCCGGTGCACGCGCGCACCGCCCAGACCGAGCTGGAGCGCAAACTGCGGGAGCTCGAGAAGTCCTACGACGGGCGCATCGGCGCCGCGGCCATCGACCTGGCCACCGGCAAGACCATCGGATATCGGGCGAACGAGCGGTTCCCCTTCAATTCCATGTTCAAGGCGTACGCGTGCGCCGCCGTCCTGCGAAAGGCCCGCGACACCGACCCCGGCCTCCTGGACCGCGTCCAGCGCTGGAAGCCGGAAGAGGTGCTGGAGAACTCCCCGGAAACCCGCGAATACACCGACACCGGCATGACCCCGGCCCAGTTCTGCCGCGCCGCGGTCACCAAAAGCGACGGCTTCGCGGGGAACATGCTGCTGAAGCAGATCGGCGGCCCGGCCGGCCTGACCGCGTACTTCCGCTCCCTGGGAGACCGCGCCAGCCGCCTGGACCGCTTCGAGCCCCACCTCACCGAATGGAAGCCCGGCGAGGTACGCGACACCAGCACCCCGGCGGCAGCCGCCGCCAGCCTGTCCAAAATCACCGCGGGCAAAGCCCTCCACCCCGGCGACAGAGACCGGCTGATCGGCTGGCTGCGCGCCTCCGTCACCGGCGCCGAGCGCATCCGTGCCGGACTCCCCAAGGACTGGACGGTAGGCGACAAGACGGGTACGGGCGGCGCGAGCAACTACGGCACCGCGAACGACATCGCGATCGCCTGGCCACCCAGGTCAAAGGCGCCGATCATCATCTCGATCTTCACCAACCGCAACACCAACGGCGTCTCCCCCGACCAGAAGGTCATCGCCACCACCGCCACCGAACTGGCCAAAGCCCTCGGCCGCCTCTAAAAGCTGCGCTCCACGTGTGGCCGGACTTCCCAGGCCGGCTGCTGAAGCTGGTCGTTGTACACGATGACGTCGGCATGGTCGGTCGGGCGGGCTGTGGCGAAGTAGAGCTGCTGGGCGGGGATGTAGCGGTGGCGCCAGGACCGTTCGATTTCGGCGGTGGATCCGGCCAGCGCTGCGCCTCGGGCCCGGGCGCGGTCCACCGTCCGCTCGAAAGGGACGGACACGAAGATACGCAGGTCCCACCGGTCAATGAGCTCTGGGCGTAGGAGAAAGACGCCGTCGAAGAGCAGTACGGCGTCCGCGGAGGCGGCCATGGCCGGCGGGGAAGAAGGGGTGTCGGTGTCCGCGTCGTAGACCGCGTGCCGGAACCTCCGGTCTCCGCCGGGACCCAGCGGATCGAGCAGAACCCGGCACAACGCGGCATGGTCGTGGGCGTCGAAGTAGCAGCCCTCGGCCGAGTACCGGCCGCGACGGTAGCGCTGCGCGCGGGGGACGAGGAAATCGTCGATGGTCGCCCGGATGACGTCGCAGTCCCGCGCACGCAGGACGACGGCGAGCTCGTCGGCCAGCGTGGTCTTGCCGGCGGCGGGCGGCCCGTCGATGGCGACCCGCAGCGGGTGCGCGGTCGTGACGGCCGCGATCGCCTCGGCCAGCCGGCTGATGAGCTCGCCGCGGGTGCCTTGGTCCATCGCCGCCTCCCTCACGGTGCCTCTGTCTAGCACTGCTTCCCTGCGGGACGTGGATCGGAACCGGACGTGCGTGACTGATCCGATCACCCGTCCAGGCTTTCTTTCCTGGTCAATGGCGTGCGCACAGCCGGGGTAGACGCGGAAGGACAGTGCCGAACAGATCGTTCCTGCCCACGATTCAGGCGATCGCGATGCACCAAGATAAAGAGCATGAGCGAGCCTACTGGCAAGTATTCGATCACGATGCCGCGTGACATCGCCGAGGCCGCCCGGTCCCGGAGTGGCCCTTCCGGGCTGTCCGCCTACGTCGCCGCCGCCGTGGCCCGCCAGATCGAGCGCGACAACCTCAACGAACTCATCCAGGTCGCGGAGGCCGAGCATGGCCCCATCACCGACGACGAGGTCCAAGCGTTGCGCGACCAGCTTCACCAGGCCCGGCGGGGACGGGCCGCTGGTGGGTCAGCCGCGTGACCCGTTCCCCCGCGGTTCCCAGCGGCACTCTTGTCCTCGACAGCGAGGGGCTGGCCAAGGCGGTTCTGCGTGATCGAACGGTCACTACCTGGCTCGCTCTCGCTCGTGCCGACGACCTCCGCGTCATCACCTCCGCCGCCGCTCTCGTCGAGGTGGTCCACCCCCGCGCCAATCGGCCCGCCCAGGAGTGGACGCTGTCCCGTCTCGTCGTCGAGCCGATCACGGAGACCGTCGCCCGCCACGCCGCCACGCTCCTGTCCGACGCCGGCCTGCATGGGCACAAGCACGCCATCGACGCCATGCTCAGCGCCACCGCGCTCGCCGCTCCAGGACCCGTCACGGTCCTCACGTCCGACCCTGAGGACCTTGCCGCGCTGTGCGGCGTACGCGTCACTGTCATCAAAGTCTGAGCTGTGCCCCGTGCCCGCTGGCTTCGACAGAGTGGCGATCCGGCTCAACGGCTTGCGAGGCCGCCTCTACGGTAGAACTCACCGTCGTTGGGGTCATCGAGTTCCGGTAGAGGCGGGAAGCCGTCGATGTAGGCCACACCGAAGGCGACCCTCGTCCCTGGGGGATACTGCCCGAGCTGCGCGATCAGATCCGCATCCTGTTCGGAATCAAGATCCTCGCGTTGCCCGATCTCGAACGCGTTCATCGCGGGCGCGAAGCGTCGCCGAAACCACTCCCTCGCGTAGGCGTGGGCCTCAGATTCAGACTCGCCCAGGTTGGGCGGGATGAACAGGAGCTCACCTGAATCCCGAACCAGTCGAGCAGTTGGGGGAAGCCAGCCTTCACCGCTTTCAAGGTCTCTCAGTGCCATGGAACCTCCGGTTCGGAGTCTGCCTCGCGCCGGGCCCTTGTGTGCGCCTGCGCTGAGCTTCGCTGCGGTCGTGATGGAGTGCAAGCGCCACTTTGCGCACCCCTGATGTCATTCACATCGCCACTCGGTCGCTGTTCTCAAAGGTTTCGTTGACCTGGGGCTGAGCGCTGATCTCGGCCTTGAGCTCACCTGATTCCTTTTGCGTTGACCAGGTTCGACGGACGCTCAAAACTAATCCTTGAGTGTTCGCCGGCAGCCAATCGGCCAAGGGGTTGACATGTCTTCGAAGCTGGTCCGGTTCTCGCCCGCGCTGAAAAGTGTGCTCGCCGTCGTGGTGCTCGTGGTCGTGGTGCTCGCTCTGTCGTGGGGGGCCGGCCAAGGCACTCCGGCCAGCCAGGCAGTGGTTCATTCAATGAGCTGGCTCCTGTGGCGAGTTACCGCGTCGGCCAGCGTGTTGCTCTTTCTCATCGTGCTGCTTCGGGGGATCGCCGAACTGCGGCACGAGTGGAACGCGGGTGATACTGCGCAGCATGCTCAGATAGTTGTTTACGTTCTGCTAGCAGTGGTGTTCGTGACCATCGGGGTCGGGGCTGTGACGCAGGCATCCGGCACAGCGTTCAGCCATATGCCACGGTTGCCTGTCACGCGCCTCGATGTCCGCGCCGGGGTTCTGGTCATTGTCGGCGCCGTCGCCGCGATACCTTGGCTGGCGATGGTTTGGCTGATCCACTCCGCCAGCCGCGATGTGCGAGCGGAGATCGAGGCGACGGCCGCAGCAGCAGTGGCGCCGGAAACCAGCGGCGAATCGCCACTCTTACCTGCTTTTCGCCGTTTAGCCGTGCTGTGGGAAGCGATAGTACGGTGCGCACTGGCTCTTTCGGTCCTCGTGGTCGCCACGATCTTGACCACCGGTGCTCTCCGAGGCGTATACATCGAGGCGTCCCCCGTCACGGAAGGTCAGCCCGACTGGTATCCGTCGGTCTACGTGTTGCTCTACGGCGCAACATTTGCCTTTCTCCTTCTCATACTCATGGTGCCTATGCTGGCGTACTGGCGGACGAGTGCGGCGCGGCTGGTAGAGGCGGCGATACCGGTGCCAACTGGGCTGCGCTTCGAGGAGGGCTGGGACGGTCAGCGTAAACACCTCGAACGGCTGCTGCATCTGGACGTGTCGCTGTTGGGCTCACCGCTGACCATGCTGACCGCATTGGCGCCTCTCGTATCAAGCGCCCTGGCGGCATTCATCCCCGAACTGGCGATGTAATCGGCTCGAACCAGGATCCCACCGTTTTGATCGGTCCCGGCTAGCCACCTATCTACCGCAACTCCCCAACGCCCCTATCGCCGAAGATCAAGAAGTCGCCGTGCCCTCGCTCTGCCGGTGCTCGTGGTCGAGGAACTCGAGAAGCACCGAGCCCGTCAGACCGCTCGGCGACTCGCCGCCGGTGAACTGTGGCAGGAACACGGACTGGTCTTCACCCGCGATGACGGAACGTTGCTCGATGCCCTGCGGGGCCTACGGGTGACCACCAAGAAGGCGGGCATGGCGCCCAGATCATCTTCGGCAACGACGAGCAAACGGGGTAGTGGCCCCCGGAACGGCTCAGGCCCCCTACCTGTTGTCTGGGTAGAGGGCCTGAGCTGTGCCTCGGTGGGCACTGTCCTGCTCCCGCGATAGGACTCGAACCTATAACCTGCCGGTTAACAGCCGGCTGCTCTGCCGGTTGAGCTACACGGGATCGAACTTCGCGCTGATCGGCGGGGCTTTGGGCCTCTCGTTCGGCGCATGAATAGATTAGCGCACTCCGGGAGTGCGTGTCGCATCGATAGTGGGGTAGGCCGGGAGACAGCGGAGGTGCAAGATGCGTTATCGGATGACATTCGCGATTGGCCTGGCTGTGGGCTATGTGCTGGGCAGCCGCGCCGGTCGTGAGCGTTACGAGCAGATCAAGCGGGCCGCCCAGCGGGTGGCCGACAGTCCCACGGTGCAGGAGGCCGCGGGGCTGCTCGGAGCACAGGTCTCCAAGGCGGCTTCGAAGACGAAGGCCAAGGTCGGCGACCGGGTTCCGTTCCTGTCGCGGTTCAACCACCATGACACGGGCACCGGCTGGCCGGACGAGGAACGCAAGCCCGAGGAGACCGGCGTTCCCTACTGAGAGACGATGCGGGCCAGCGCCCTCAGGCCGGCGACCACGTCGGCCCCGGCCGGGGTCTGGCCCGGATTGGTGAGCCACTGTGTCACCAGTCCGGTGAGCAGGGCCATCTGAACCGCGCCGAGTGTACGCGCCTCGGCGTCACCGGCGGCGCCCTCTTCGACGCCGCCCAGGATGGCGGCCAGCCCCTGCCGTCCCTGAGCCTGCCCGCCGGCCAGGTAGCGGCGTAGCTCGTCGGAGTGCTCGGCCTGGACGAGCGCCTCGATGGAGGCCAGCCACAACGTCCGGTGCGCGGAGAAGGATTCGATCACCCGGTCCCACATGGCCTCGTAGCGCTGGGCGGGCGTGGCGTCTCCGGCTCCGTAGGCGGCCAGCGTGCGGCCCGTTTCCGTACCCCAGTCGTCGAGTGCCTCGATGAGCGCGGCGGTGAGCAACGCCTCGCGGGAGCCGAAGTGGTAGCCGATGGCGGCCGTGCTGACGCCCGCGGCCGCGGCGATGTCGCGGACGGTGGTGCGCGCCCACCCCCTCTCCTCCAGGCATCGGCGGGCCCCGGCGAGGAGGTCTTCGCGATTTCCCATGCCGCGATCGTAGCGGAACATCTGTCTTAGACGGTTGTCTTGCGCGTTTGCGCAAACGGAGGCTACGGTTCTGCCACCATCACCGCGAAAGGGGTCACCTCATGGAGAACCGCGCCGAACTGACCATCGACGGCCGCCGCCTGTCCTATCTCGACTTCGGCGGCCCCGGCCGCCCGCTGGTCGCGCTGCACGGACACCTGTCCGAGGGCGCCACGTTCGCCCGCCTGGCCGCCGACCTGGGCCCCGGCCGGCGGCTGATCGCCCCCGACCAGCGCGGACAGGGCGAGTCCGACCGTGCCGCGGACTATTCGCGCGAGGGCTACCTGGCCGACCTGGAAGCCCTGCTTGACCACCTGAATCTGGACCGCGTCGCGCTCCTGGGGCACTCACTGGGCGCCATCAACGCCTACCAGTTCGCCGCCCGCCACCCCGGCCGCGTCAGCGCGCTCGTCAACGCAGAGGGACCGGCGGAACTGGGGCTGGACGGCAAGAACCCCTTCGGCTTCCTGCTGGACCTGCCCCACGAGGCGGCGACCCGCGACGCGCTGGTCACGGGCCTGGGCCAGGCCGCGCCCTTCTTCGCCGACCGGCTGAGGGAGAACCCCGACGGCACCTGGCGCCTGCCGTTCCACCCGAAGGAGATGTACGAGTCGGAGGAGCACGTGCACGGCGACCACTGGGCCGACTGGACGAAGAGCGGCTGCCCCGCCCTGCTCGTCCATGCGACCAGGGGCGTCATCCCCGCCGAGCAGGTGCGCGCCATGGTCGATCGCCGCCCCGGCACCACCGCGGCCCAGGTGGACGCCGACCACCTCGTCTACACCTCGGCCCCGGAGGCGTTCGCCGCCGCCGTCCGGGACTTCCTGGCGACGGCCTAGACGCCCATGCTCCGCCGTACACCCTCAAGGGCTTGTTCGGCCTGGGCGCGCACGCCCGGGTCGTCGGGGTCGATGCCCTCGTCGAACACGAGCGTCCATTCCTTCACGTCGCCGCCCGGCGGGCGGCGGGCGACCAGGCGCACTCCGCCCCGCCCCGGCAGCCGCACGTGCTTGTTGACCACGATCGTGGCGTTCACCCGCTCGCGTACCGTCTCGGGCAGGCGGCGCGGCTCGCGCACCGGCGCCTGGTGACGCTCGCCGGTGGTGGTCGCGATGTTCAGCACGCCGTCCTCGCTCCACGCCGCGCGGTCGATCGTCTCGTACGGCACCCGCCCCCCGTCAGGCAGGAACAACGCCCGATCGGTGGCCACCACGTACCCGTCGCCCGAGGGCGCGAAGGCGAGCACGCGCTCCCCAGGCTCGGTGGCCAGGGATTTGCGGACGTCGGCGGGCAGGCGGCTCAGGAAGCTCATTCCTCCACGCTATCGGCCAGCAGGTCGAGGGTGAGCGCCGCACTCCAGGAGAAGTCCCTGCACCCGCGCCCGCTGCCGTCGAACGGGTCGAAGCACTCGCGGAACCCGGCCTGCCTGACCAGACGCAGGGTGCCGGTGGTGAGCTGGCGGGAGAGCTGGCCGAGTGAGTGGACGGCGGCGGCACGGCGCAGCAGCCAGTTGGTGTTGACCCAGGACGGGCCGCGCCAGTAGCGGGTGCGGTCGAACTGGGCGGCCCTGATCTCGCAGCTCGGAACGGGATAGCCGGTGGCGCCCATGAACCTGGCCGACTCCAGCACGTCGATCAGGACGCGCACGTGGTCGGCGGGCAGGCCGGGGTCGAGCAGGGGGCCGAACGCGCCGATGGTGCTGACCCGGATGAGGCGGTCGGTACGCAGGTCGCGGGCGTAGAAGCAGCCGTCCCAGAGCCGGTCGAGCAGCGCCTGCCTGATGCGTTCCGCCTGCTCGCGGTGGGGTGCGGGGTCGGCTCCCGCGACCCGGGCGAGTTCGGCGAGGGCTTGGCAGGAGGCGAGCCAGATGCCGTTGAAGAACGGGTCCTCGACGGCGAAGGGGTGCTCGTCGCGCAGGTACTCGGGGCGGTATCCGGCGTTGCGGTAGCGCAGGGCGAGCCAGACGTAGCGGTCGTGGTCGCTGTCGGGGTGGCGTTCGTCGAGTTCGACGTTGCGGTAGCCGTACCGGATCTCGGGGAGGGCGGCGAGCGGCTCGTCCCAGGACGGGCTGTCGTCCATGCCGGACTCCCACGGATGGATGATCGCGGCGAGTCCCGAGCCGCCCAGGTCGCGGGCGGCGGCGAGGTAGGCGTGCTGGGCGGCGAGCTTCGGATACAGGTGGCGCGCGAAGGCGGCGTCGCCGCCGTGCCGCCAGATCCACCAGGTGGCGAGCGCGTGCAGCGGCGGCGCGGTGAGGCCGGAGGTGAGGACGCCGCCGGGCGCCGCGGCGTGATCCTGGGAGCGCCAGACGGACGGGCCGGGGAAGTACGCCTCGGGGGTGTGGAAGACGATGTGCGGCACCATGCCGGTGGACCACTGCCCGGCGAGCAGCCCGGCGAGTTCGGCGTGGGCGCGCTGGGGGCGGTGGCGGGCGAGGCCGATGGCGACGAAGCCGGAGTCCCAGCTCCACTGGTGGGGGTAGAGGCCGGGCGCGGGCACGGTAGCGGTCCCCGTCCAGTTCGCCTCGAGCACGGCCATGGCCTCGCGCCCGAGCGCGGCGTCATCGACCGCGGGCCGCGCTTCCATCAACCCACTATGCGCGCCCCACGTCAAAACCCAAACCCCCAAAAACCTGAGGATCTCGTACGGCTTTCGCCATCCCCCCGCCCCGCCGCCCCCAGCGGGCCTCCGTCGAGCGCCGCCCGTGAGGGCTCACGGGCCGCCCGCCGTAACGACTACGCCCTTACCCCGAACAACGCCTGCCCCCAGAACTGCCCGGGTGCGACGCCCGGCGGGCAGGCCCAGATCCCGGACCCGACATGCTGGATGTACTCGTTGAGCGGATCCTGCCGAGCCAACGCCCGCTGAATCGGGATAAATCCGGTTTCGGGGTTGCGTTGGTAGGCGAGAAAGAACAACCCCGCGTCCAGCCGCCCCAGCCCGTCGGTGCCGTCGGTGAACGAGTAGCCCCTGCGCAGGATGCGCACCCCGCCCAGCGAATCCGGGTTCGACAGCCGCACGTGCGAGTCCGCGGGCTGCCTGGCCAGGTCGACCGCGTCGTGCTCGCGCCGCCCGCCGTAGGGCGCGCCCTCCCCCTTGGTCCGCCCGAAGATGTCCTCCTGTTCCCGCAGCGAGGTACGGTCCCAGGTCTCGATGTGCATCCGGACCCGCCTGGCCACCAGGTACGAGCCGCCGCGCAGCCACGACGGCGCCTCCGCGCCCGCCCACACGTGCCGGTCGAGCGCGGCCCGGTCGTTGAAGGCGATGTTGTTGGTGCCGTCCTTGAACCCCATGAGGTTGCGCGGCGTCTGGGCGTCCGGCGTGGTGGAGGAGGTCTTGCCGAAGCCGAGCTGCGACCAGCGCACCGCGGCGGCGCCGAAGGCCAGCCTGGCCAGGTTCCTGACCGCGTGCACCGCCACCTGGGGGTCGTCGGCGCACGCCTGGACGCACAGGTCGCCGTCGCTGCGCGCCGGATCCAGCTTGTCGGCCGGGAAGTGCGGCAGCCTCCGCAGCTGGGCGGGCCGGTGGGCGGTCAGCTTGAGCCGGTCGAAGAACGACGGGCCGAAGCCCACGGTGAGCGTGAGCCGCGAGGCGGGCAGCCCGAGCGCCTCCCCGGTGTCGTCGGGCGGGGCCAGCGCCGAGCCCAGCGCACCCCTGCCGACCTCCTGCCCGGCGGTCATCCGTACGGCCGCCTCGGTCCACGCCTTCAGCAGCGCCACCGCCTTGGGCACTGAGGGCTCGACGAGGTCGAAGGCGGCGAAGTGCAGCCGGTCCTGGACCGGGGTGGCGATGCCGGCCTGGTGCGGGCCGTGGAAGGGGACGGCGGACGGCGCCGCCCGGGCGGGTTCCGGGCCGCCGAGCCGTACCAGGGAGACTCCCGCCACCGCGACGCCCGCGCCGGCCGCCAGGCCCGCGCCCGTGAGCAGCTTCCTGCGGGAGACGGCCACGGCTCAGCCCGCCACGGCGTCGGCCAGCCCGGACAGCGGCTCGGCGAGCGCGTTGACGCCGTCTGCCAGCTCCTTGACCTGGGCCTTGGACAGCTTGTCGTAGGTGACCCAGCCGTCGCCGGAGGCGTGCGCCTTCAGCAGCTCGTCCAGGTCGGCGAACTCGGTGTCCAGGGTGGTGACCAGGGCCGGGTTCTTCTCCTGCAGAACGGGCGTGAGCAGGTCGTAGACCTTCTTGGCGCCCTCGACGTTGGCGGCGAAGTCCCACAGGTCGGTGTGCGAGAAGGCCTCCTCCTCGCCGGTGATCTTCCCGGTGGCCACCTCGTCGAGGAGTTCCTTGGCGCCGTTGGCCATGGAGGTGGCGTCGATCTGCGCCTTGGGGATGCGGGACTTGAGGTCGGCGAGGTCCTTGAGCAGGAGGTCGCCGTACTTCTCCTCCTTGGCCAGCGTGCCGGGCGCGGTCCAGAGGGCCTTCTCCAGGCGGTGCCAGCCGGTCCACTGCTGCCCCTCTTCGAGGTCGGCCTCGCGCAGGTCGACCTTGGGGTCGATGTCGCCGAACGCCTCGGCCACCGGCTCGATGCTCTCCCAGCCGTAGCGGCTGGGGGCGTAGAGGTCCTTGGCCCGGTCCACGTCGCCCTTCTCGACCGCGGCGACGAACCCCTTGGTCTTGGCGATCGTATCGTCCACCTGCGCGGTGACGTAGGCGCGGTAGTCCTCGACCGCGCGGGTGACGCGCGGGTCGGCCTGCTTGGCCAGCTCGCCGGAGACCTTGAAGTCCTGGCGGATGCCCTCGCCCTTGTGGCCGGGCTTGCAGGCCAGCTGGTAGGAGCCGCCGCCCAGCTCGACGACGAGCTCACCGGAGGCTCCCGGCTGGATGTTGTTGCGTTCGGAGACCACGCTCTTGTCGGCGCGGTAGACGTAGACCGCGGTGGCCTGGGCGCCCTGGTTCTTGATCGCGAACTTGATGACTCCGGCGGCCAGGTCGGTCTTCTCGGCCACGCAGGTGGTGTCGGTGGCGGCCACCGCCACGGTCTCCTTGACCGCGCCGGTGGGCGCGGCCTGGGTGAAACCGGCGCTGCCGCTGCCGCTCCCGGTGCCGCCGTCGGCTCCGTCGTCAGTGCCGCCGCAGGCGGCCAGGGCGAGAGCGAGACAACCGCTCAGGGCGAGCGTCCGGAGCACGGAAGCCATGGGCTCTCCTGGTGACGTAAGGTGCCCCTAACTTAGCTTCCCCTAACCTAACAGTGGAGAGTGACGTACGCCACCAAGGCGACCTCAGTCGGTGAGCACCTTCTTCAGCAGCAGGACGCCGAGCCCGACGGCGCCGATGATCAGGGCCCACTTGATCAGCGTGAACACGAGGCCCACGAGCGGGCCGAGCAGAATGAAGGCCGCGACGAGAGCGGCGATGATCAGAAGAATTCGTCCCATGTCATCGACGGTATGCGCGGATTCAAGCCAAATGCAGGCGTCACAGGGTTGAATCAGGGTCAAGTCAGGGATCCCCCTACCTGGCCTGAACGGGGAGTGTGATGAGCCTGGGTCTGCCCATGAGCCGGGAAGGCGCCGACTATGAGCTCCGAGCACGCGCGGAGGAACGCGACCGCATCTCGGGCGACCTTCTCGATCTGGATGCCCACAACACCTACCAGTTGCTCAAGGGCGCCACCCTGCGGGGCGCCACGGCGAGCAGGTGGGCCGCCGCGCAGGCGTCGGTGGCCGCGATGTGGGCGCTGTACGACCTCTACCGCGCCGTGCTCCGGCAGGCGGAGGAGGTACGGGCACGGCGCGGTAAACCGGGTACCGCGGAACTGGCCGAGATCACCGCGCTGCTGACCGGCCCGTCCGTCGTGCTCAAGGCCGCGGCCAAGCCCGTGGAGCAGCGCACGCTGGGCGAGGCGGAACCGGACGAGCTGCTCACCCTCGACCAGACGGTGGCCAGGATGGACGCGGCGTTCGGCGAGATCGCCAAGACCCTGCAGGACGTCGACGCCGTCTGGAACCCCGCCCTGCCCCGCATCGAGCAGGCAGAGGCAGGAGCGCAGGCGCTCGCGGCGCTGACCGCCGAGCTGGGCGAGCGCCTGGACCTCAGCGCGATCGAGTCCGACCTCGCCCGCGTGCGCGCGCAGGTCGTCGAGGACCCCATCGGATGCGCTCCCCCAGGCCCCGAGCTGGACCGCCTCACCAAGCTCCTCGATGCGAGCCGCGCCGACCTGGAGCGCGCCGTGCGCGCCAAGCGCGACTACGCCACCCGCCGCGACCGGCTGCTGGCCGCCATCGACACGGTACGGCAGGCCGAGGCGGAGGCCAGGATGGCCCACGGCCAGGTCGTCGTCAAGATCGTCCTGCCGCCGTCCGCGGCGCCCAGGAACCGCCTGCGCGACCTCGTCGCCCACCTGTCCGGCCTCGACGCCGCGACCGAGGGCTGGCTCACGAGATCGGCCCGCCTCGACGCGCTGGAGAAAGCCGCCGCCGAGGCCGCCGACAAGGCGCGGGCCAGCACGCGGGCGCTGTTCGGCCTCATCGGCCGCCGCGACGAGCTGCGCGGCAGGCTCACCGCCACCCAGGCGAAGGCCGCCAGGGTCGGCCTGGCGGAGAACACCGAGTTCACCCGTCTGTACGAGCGGGCGCACCAGATCCTCTGGACCGCCCCCTGCGACCTGAGGCAGGCGGCCACCGCCGTCGACCTCTACCAGAACGCCATTCATGGAGGCAGCCGATGACCACGTGTGCCCAGCCGGGCTGCCCGGGCACCATCGAAGACGGCTACTGCGACTACTGCGGCCACCCGGCCGCCGCACCGCCCGCCACGCAGAGCGCTTCCCCGGCCACCGGTCCCCTGAGCACGCCCATGAGCACGCCGGTCAGCGGCCCGGTGAGCCGCTCGACCGGCGGCCGGCTGGCATCCTCGCTGGAGGACCTGCCGCCGGTGCCGGTCGTCAACCCCGACGACGTGGTGCTCAAGGACCCGCACGTGGCCGAGGACAAACGCTTCTGCACCTCGTGCACCCGGCCGGTGGGCCGCGGCAGGGACGGACAGCCCGGCCGTGCCGACGGGTTCTGCCCGAACTGCCGCACCCGCTTCTCCTTCAGCCCCAAGCTGGTGGAGGGCGACCTGGTCGGCGGCCAGTACCAGGTGCGGGGCGCGATGGCCCACGGCGGTCTCGGCTGGATCTACCTGGCCACCGACCAGAACCTCGACGGCAAGCCCGTCGTGCTCAAGGGACTGCTCAACACCAACGACGCCGAGGCCCTGGCCGCGGCCGAGGCCGAGCGGCGCTTCCTCACCTCCGTCGACCACCCGAACATCGTCGACATCATCAACTTCCAGCACCACGACGGCCTCAGCTACATCGTCATGGAGTTCGTCGGCGGCCAGTCGCTGCACCAGCTGCGCCGCCAGGGCGTGATCCCGCTGCGCGACGCGCTCAAGTACGGCAGGGAGATCCTGCGCGCCTTCGGCTACCTGCACGAGCAGGGCCTGGTCTACTGCGACCTCAAGCCCGCCAACGCCATCCGCGTCGGCAGGCGGCTCAAGCTCATCGACCTGGGCGCGGTCCAGCGGCTCGGCTCGCCACCGGGCACCTCGTGGGTGACGCGCGGCTACCACGCGCCCGAACTGGAAGACCTGCCCTCCTCCGTGGTCTCCGACCTCTACACCGTGGCCAGGACGCTGGCGGTGCTGGCCATACCCGGCTTCAGCCCGGTGCGCGACGGCAAGGAGAACCCGCTGCCGGCCGACTGCGGGCACGAGTCCTTCACCCGGCTGCTGCGCCGGGCGACCGCTCCCGAGCCGCTGGCCCGCTTCCAGAGCGCGGCGGAGATGGAGGAGCAGCTCACCGGCGTGCTGCGGGAGATCAGCGCCGAGGCGGAAGGCGTCCCGTTCCCGCAGGTGTCCGGGCTGTTCGGGCCGGAACGCCTGGCGGCGGGCGCGGCCCTGTCCCCCGACCCGGCCCGGGTCTTCGCCGAACTGGATCCGCTGGAGGCCGCGGCGGCGATGCCGGTGCCGCTGGCCGATCCCGCCGACCCCGCGGCCGGCGCGCTGGCGGGGCTCGCCGGGCGCTTCCCGCAGCAGCTGCTCGCCCAGGTGGAGGCGATGCCGCAGACGCCCGAGACCGTCCTGACGCGGATCAGGCTGCTGGCCGAGACCGGCAGCCCGGAGGCCGGGCAGGCGCTCACCGACGCCGCCGGCACGCTGGGCGGCGACTGGCGCCTGACCTGGTACCGGGGCGTGCACGCGCTGGCCACCGGCCACGCCGACACGGCCGCCGGGCTGTTCGACGAGGCCTTCACCATGCTGCCCGGCGAGCTCGCACCCAAGCTGGCCTACGCCCTGGCCCTGGAGGCCGCGGGCAAGGACGCCGGCCGCTGGTACGAGACCGTCTGGCGTACCGACCACTCCTACGTCAGTGCCGCCTTCGGCCTGGCCAGACGCCATCTGGCCGCGGGCGACACCGCCTCGGCGGTACGCGTGCTCGACCAGGTGCCGGCCAGCTCCAGCCACCGCGTGGCCGCCCAGCTCGCCTGCGTGGCCATCGGCGCCCGCACCCGGGCGGGCGACGCGCGCGAGGCCGCCGGCGCCGCCGACCGCCTCGACGCGCTGACCGACCTCGACCAGAGCCGCCGCGACGGCATGCTGGCGGAGGTCCTGACCTCGGCGCTGGCCGGGCTCGCGACGGCGGCCCCGCAGGCGGGCCTGACGATCGCCGGGCAGCCGCTCACCGAGGAGAGCGTGCGCGGCCAGCTGGAGGGCATCTACCGCCGCCTGGCCCACGCCGCGACCTCCCGCCGCGAACGCCACGCACTGGTCGACCGGGCCAACGCCGTCCGGGTGAGGACGTGGGTATGACCTGTCCCCTCTGCGCGGCCTCGGTGCTGCCGTCCGACTCCTTCTGCGAGGCTTGCGGCCACCCGCTCAACGCCCCCACGTGTACGGCGTGCGGCACCCCCACCGTGGACCCCGAGGGCTACTGCGAACGCTGCGGCCTGCGCCAGCCCACCGGCCGCGACCACGAGGAGGCGACCCTGGAGACGGGCGCCGCGGGGGTGACCGACAAGGGGCTGCGCCGTACCCGCAACGAGGACGCGATGGCGCTGCTGGAGGCGGGCGGCATGACCGTGGCGGTGGTCTGCGACGGCGTCGCCTCCTCGCCCAGGGCGGACGAGGCGTCGGCGGCGGCCGTCCGGACCGCCTCGGCCGCGCTGGCCGGCGGCGCCTCGTCGGAGGAGGCGTTCAAGCTGGCCTTCCGCGCCGTCGCCGATCTGGCCGACGACCCGGACAACCCGCCGGCCTGTACCTATGTCTCGGCGCTGGTGGGCGGCGGGCGGATCACGCTGGCCTGGGCGGGCGACAGCCGCGCGTACTGGCTGCCCGGCTGGACCCAGCTGACCGTGGACGACGCCGCGCCCACCGGCGAGATCACCGCCTGGCTCGGCGCCGACGCCGGTCCGGTCGAACCGCATGTGCGGACCTTCGCGCCCAGCGAGCCGGGCCTTCTGTGCGTGTGCACGGACGGCCTGTCCGGTTACCTCGGCGACGGTGTGCCCGACGCGGGCGAGCCTCAGGCGCTCGCCCGCGACCTGCTCAAGCACGCGCTCGACGCGGGCGGGCGGGACAACGTGACCGTCGTTCTGATCCCCGTGAACCCCCTAGGAGGCACTGATGGCTGACTTCAAGCTGAATATCGACCAGAACAAGTTCCTGCCGACCGATGGCCGCGAGGTGCACGCCGTCCTGACGATTGAGTCCTCCGGGACGGTCACCAAGGACACGGGGCCCACCGAGGCCGCGGAGATCATCATCATCGACGTGTCCGGCTCCATGAGCGGGAGCAAGATCAGGGATGCCAGGGAGGCCGCTTCCGCGGCGGTGCAGGCGCTGCGCGACGGCGTGCACTTCGCGGTGATCGCCGGCAACCACGAGGCCGCGGTGATCTATCCGCAGAGCGGCAGGCTGGTCCCGGCGCACGGTGCCTCGCGCAAGGAGGCGCTGGGCGCGATCAGGCGGCTGGGCGCCGGTGGCGGCACCGAGATCGGCCGGTGGCTCCAGCTGGCCGAGAACCTGTTCCGCTACCACCCGAACGCCATCAAGCACGCGATCCTGATGACCGACGGGCAGAACAACCAGAGCGCCGACGTCTTCGCCCGCGCGTTGCAGGCGTGCGAGGGCAGGTTCGTCTGCGACAGCCTCGGCATCGGCGAGGACTGGGTTCCGGCCGAGCTGCGCAAGGTGGCCGAGGCGCTGCTGGGCACCTCCGCCTTCGTCAGGAACCAGGGCGACCTGGCCGCGTTCTTCCGCGACCTGACCCAGCAGTCGATGGGCAAGACCGTGGCCGAGCTGGCCCTGCGCCTGTGGGCGCCGCAGAACTCGCGGATCAAGTTCGTCAAGCAGGTCAACCCCACGCTCGTGGAGCTCACCGGCAAGCGCACCGACGTGAACCCGCTGACCGGCGACTACCCGACCGGCTCCTGGGGCGCCGAGGAGCGCGTCTACCACCTGTGCGTGGAGCTCGACCAGCCCGGCCAGATCGGCAACGAGATCAGGGCCGGCTGGGTGAAGCTCGTGCTGCCGGACACGCAGGAGGTCTTCGCCAGCGGCAACGTGCTGGCCCAGTGGACCGACGACCTGGCCCTGTCCACCCGGCTCAACCCGAAGGTCGCCCACTACAGCGGCCAGGCCGAGATGGCCGTGCTGATCCAGGAGGGACTCAGCGCCCGCGACGCCGGCGACCTGGACACCGCCACCGCCCGTCTGGCCAGGGCCAGGAAGATCGCGGTCGAGTCCGGTCACGGCGACACCGCGAGGCTGCTGGACAAGGTGGTCGAGATCGACTCCTCCGGCACCGCCCGGCTGCGCCGCCAGGTCGACAAGGCCGACATGATCGAGCTCGACACGGGCTCGGTGCGCACCAGCAAGCTGAGGAAGGAGGAGGGCTGATGGCCACCTGCCCGAACGGGCACCCGTCGGGCGCCGACGACTACTGCGACGTCTGCGGCACCCAGATGTCCGGCGGCGGGGTCGCGGCCTCTCTGACCGTCCAGCCCCCCACTCAGGTCGCGGCGGCCCCGGCCGGCGGCGGCGAGCCGTGCCCGGTGTGCCAGGCGCCGCGGGCGGGGCAGTTCTGCGAGGTCTGCGGCCACGACTTCAACGCACCCGCCGACACGCAGGGCCACCCGGACCTGTCCTCCCCCGTCTCCCCCGGCCCTGGCGCGACCCCGCCGACGCGCTGGGAGGCGATCGCCGGCGCCGACCGGGCCTACTTCAACGAGATCATCGCCGAAGGCGGTCCCGACGCGGCCGCCATGGCCTTCCCGCCGTACTGCCCCGAGCGTTCGTTCGCTATGGCCGGCCGGCACGTGCGGATCGGCCGGCACCGATCCTCCGGCGGCAACGACCCCGAGATCGACCTCAGCGGCCCGCCGCAGGACCCGGGCGTCTCCCACCTGCACGCCGTCCTCCTGCTCAGGGACGACGGCGGCTGGGACCTCGTCGACCCCGGCTCCGCCAACGGCACCCGCGTCAACGGCAAGGCGCTCAAGGTCAACGTGCCGGTGCCGGTGAAGCCGGGCGACCGCATCCACGTGGGCGCGTGGACCGTCATCACCATCCGCGAGAACATGCCATGACGATCGTCCAGCCCGCCACCACGCCACCGCCCGCGCAGACTCAGAGCGCGGTCCCCGCGCCGGTGATCACGCAGCACGCCGTCTCGCGCCACAGCGTGCCCGGCCGCGTCCGCACCCTCACGGGCGCGGTGCTGATCGCGCTCGCGCTGCTGTCGGCGCTGCTCGCCTTCGGCAGCGGCAGCGCCCGCGAGGGCCTGCGGGTGATCGGCCACGACTCCGGCCCGCAGGTCGTCGCCACGGCCGGCCTCTATCTCGGGCTGAGCGACATGGACGCGCAGGTCGCCGACGTGCTGCTCATGGGCAGCCAGTACAAGGAGCGCCGCACCGCCGCCCTGGCCCAGTACGAGCGCCGCCGCACGGAGGCCAACCAGGCGCTGCTGGACGCGTTCGAGCTGGCCGACGGGGACCCGGCGGAGCGGCTCACCATCCAGTCCGTCCTGGACGGCCTGGGCCGCTACGAACGCCTGGCCGGCGAGGCCCTGCTGCTCAACACCCAGTCGGCCCACGCCGCGGGCGTACCTCCGGTGGAGGTGTTGCGCGTCTACCGGCAGGCCACCGACCTGATGCGGCTGGAGCTGCTGCCCAAGGCGTACAACCTGACGCTGGAGAGCGGCACGATCGTGCGCCGTACCCACGACGAGGAGAGCGCGGCCGTCCGGCTGCTCATGCTCGGGCTGATCGCCGCGCTGATCGCGGTCGGCGGGCTCATCGTGGCCCTGCAGCTCTATCTGGCCCGTGCCTTCCGCCGGCGGCTGGCGCCCGCGCTGCTCCTCGCGACCGGGCTGGCCGTCATCGCGGGACTGGTCGGGGTGGGCGTGCTGGGGCAGGCGCTGCAGTCGATCGCGGCGGCCAAGCGCGACGGCTTCGACGCGGTGCTGACCACCGCCCGCGCCCGCGCCATCGGCAACAGCCTCCACGCCGACCAGGCGCGCTACCTGCTCGACCCGGACAGAGCCGACACCTACGAGCACGCCTTCCTCGACAAGTCGCAGTCGCTCGTCTACGCCGACGGCGGCAACGTGGAGGCCTACCACGCCACCCTGGCCAAGAACGGGCAGGTCAGCCTGGGCCTGCTGGCCCCGGTCCGCGGCAACATCCCCGGTAACTTCGCCGCCTACCGGCGCTTCCAGGAGGCCGACGGCCGGATGCGCGCGCTGGCGACCTCGGGGCAGACCCCGCAGGCCGTCTCGGCCAAGCTCGACGAGCTGGCCAAGAGCTTCACGGCGTTCGACAAGGAACTGGTGACGGTCGGCGAGCGCTACGAGGCGACGTTCACCAAGACCGTCGCCGCCGGTGACGGGGCGCTGGACGGGCTGTGGCGGCTGGCGCCGTGGGCGCTCGGCGCGGCCGCCGTCCTGATCGCCGCCGGCGTGTGGCCCCGGCTGAGGGAGTACCGATGAGGCGGATCGCGGCGCTGGCCGTTCTGGCGCTCGTGGCGGTGTCCTGCGGGACCGGCGGGGTCGAGAGCGTGATGGGCAAGGAGACGATCAGGATCGGCGTCCGTACCGACCTGCCGGGGATCGGCGTGCGCACGGCTTCCGGCGGGTTCGAGGGCCTCGACGTGGACGTGGCCCGCTACCTCGCCGCCAAGCTCGGGGCACGGCCGCAGTTCGTGCCGGTGCTGGCCGCCGACCGGGAGAAGGTGCTCGCCGACGACCGGGCCGACCTGGTGCTGGCCACGTTCTCCATCACCCAGGAACGCAAGTCGCGGGTGTTGTTCGCCGGTCCTTACCACCTGTCGTACCAGGACATCCTGGTACGGCCCGACGAGGAGCGGATCAAGAAGGTCAGGGACCTGGCGGGACGGCGGATCTGCGAGGTGCAGGGCGCCAACGCCGGCCAGCGGGTGGTCGAGGAGCGCAAGGTGGCCGCCCAGCTCGTCCCGGTGCCCGACTACGGCACCTGCCTGCAGTACCTGAAGGCCAAGCAGGTGGACGCCATCACCACCAACGACATCATCCTCGCCGGCCTGGCCGCGAAGGACGGCTCCGGCCTGCGACTGCTCAACGCGCGCTTCAACGAGCAGCGGACCGGCGTGGGCCTGCGGGTGGGTGACGTGGAGGGCTGCGAGGCGGTCAACCGCGCGATCACCGACATGTACCAGGACGGCACGGCCAAGTCGCTGTTCAAGAAGTGGTTCGGCACGACCGGCCTGGACTTCTCGACGATCGCGGTGCCCCAGTTCGAGGGCTGCTCGTAGACACGGACGCGCGGGCCCGGAGGCGTCCGGGCCCGCGTGCGTCGGTGAACTCAGTCCAGGTAGTCCCTGAGCATCTGCGCGCGGGTGGGGTGGCGCAGCTTGGCCAGGGTCTTGGACTCGATCTGCCGGATGCGCTCGCGGGTGACGCCGAACTCGCGTCCGACCTCCTCCAGCGTGCGCGGATGACCGTCGGCGAGGCCGAAGCGCAACTGGATGATGCGCTGCTCGCGATCCGACAAGGTCGCCAGGATGTCGTCGAGCTGGTCCTGGAGCATGATGAAGGCGGCGGCTTCCATGGGGACCACCGCGTCGGCGTCCTCGATGAAGTCGCCCAGGTCGGAATCTTCCTCACCGATCGGCGACTGCAGCGAGACCGGCTCCTGGGCGATGCGCTGGATCTCCACCACGCGATCGACCGGCAGGTCCATTTCCTTGGCGATCTCTTCGGGGATGGGCTCACGCCCGAGGTCCTGGTGGAGCTGACGCTGCACCCGGACGAGTTTGTTGATCGTCTCCACCATGTGCACCGGAATGCGAATGGTGCGCGCCTGGTCGGCAATCGCCCGAGTGATCGCCTGCCGGATCCACCACGTGGCGTACGTGGAGAACTTGTAGCCCTTGGTGTAGTCGAACTTCTCGACCGCGCGGATCAGGCCGAGATTGCCTTCCTGGATCAGGTCCAGGAAGAGCATTCCGCGGCCCACATAGCGTTTGGCTATCGACACCACGAGTCGCAGGTTGGCCTCGATGAGGCGTTGCTTGGCCCTGGTCCCCTGCCAGACGAGCTCGCGTAGTTCGGGGAAGGCCAGGCGGGAGACCCCGTTGCCCAGCTTGTCCTCGGCGAACAGACCGGCTTCGATCGACTTGGCGAGTTCCACCTCCTCCTCAGCGGTCAGCAGCGGCACGCGGCCGATCTCGCGCAGGTAGATGCGGACAAGATCGCTGGTCGGCGCGCGTTTGCCTACGTCTTCCTCGTCGGCGCGGGTGGTCTCCTCGTCGCCCTGAGGCTCGAGGACCTCCACGCCGTTCTCGGCGAGCATGCGCACGACGCGTTCCAGCGCGTCGGACGGCAGCTCGGATCGGTCGAGCGCGGCGGCGACGTCATCGACGGTTACGCTGCCGCGCTCCCTTCCCTTCGCGACGAGGTCCGCCACCTGGTCGACCGATGGCGCTCCTGCTGGCAGTACCGATGCACCCACGGGACACAGTCTGCAGTATTGGTTCCATAAAATGGCAGACCCATTTTTGTCACAGAAGGTAAGGCTGAGGGTCTTGCCAAATTGAGATCGGTTTAAGGTTTAGCCGGAGTTTGATCAGGAAAGTAAAGTCAATTGCGCGCTCCGGTTAGGTGCGCCCGGGTGCCGGGCGCCCGCCTTTCCCTGCCCGAGACGTCGGGAATCAATCCACTGAATTCACCGGAAATCCCCGATGTGGTCGCGGGCCCAATCGGCGTACGTGCGTCCGGGACGGCCCAGCACCTGCTCCAGATCGGGCCACGGGCGCTCCAGCGCCGACCAGTCCTGCTCGGAGTAGCCGTCCTCGCCGGAGGCCGCGCCGCCGTCGTAGTCGACGAAGCCGAGCATGAGATCGGCCGACGCGGCGGCGAACCCGCCCTGCGCCTTGAGCAGTTCCCTGGCCCGCTCGCGCGAGACCTCCTCGTAGCGCACCGGCTCGCCGAGCGCCGCCCCGATGGCCGCGACCTGCTCGCGGACCGTCCACGAGGCGGGCCCGGTGATCGTGTACGCGCGGCCGTGGTGCCCGTCCTCCAGCAGCGCCCGTACGGCGACGGCGGCGATGTCGGCCTCGTGGACGAGGTTCATCGGCTCGTCGGCGAACGGATAGCGCACCACCCTCTCGGCCCGCACCGACGGCGCCCAGAGCTGCAGCATGTTCGCCATGAACCCGCCGGGCCGCACGTGCGTCCACTCCAGGCCCGACTTCTCCACGACCGTCTCGACCGGGTTGTGATGCAGCCCGACGCTGACCGAGGCGGCCGACAGATCGACGATCCGCCGCACGCCCGCCTCCTTGGCCAGCGCCACCACCTCCTCGGCGGTCTCCTCGACCGGGAACAGGTACAGCGCCCTGACCCCCGCCAGCGCCGTTTCCAGCGTCCCCGGCCGCTCCAGGTCGGCCCCGGCCACCTCGACCCCGTCCGGCAGCCCGTGCGCCGCCTCGGGCCTGCGCGTCGTCGCCCTTACCCGCACTCCCTCGTCCAGGAGCTGCTTCACCACGTTGCGGCCCACGAATCCCGTGGCGCCCGTCACCAGAACCGTCATGCCACCCACGCTAGAACCCATTCCGGCCACTTTCCGTCCGCAATATGCTTCCGGTCATGGCGAACACGAGCGGCCGGATGCTGCGCCTGCTGTCCCTCCTGCAGACACACCGCCACTGGCCCGGCACCGACCTCGCCGCCCGCCTCGGCGTCAGCGAACGCACGCTGCGCCGCGACATCGACCGCCTGCGCGAGCTCGGCTACCCGGTCGACGCCGCCCGCGGCGTCGACGGCGGCTACCAGCTCCGATCCGGTAAGGCCATGCCACCCCTCCTCCTGGACGACGACGAGGCGGTGGCCATCGCGGTCGGCCTCCAGGCGGCCGCGGACGGCGCGGTCGTGGGCGCGGAGGAGGCGTCCGTCCAGGCCCTCGCCAAAATCGTCCAGGTCATGCCGCCCAGGCTGCGGCGCCGGGTCGACGCCCTGGCCCGCTACACGGTCCGCCCGTTCACCTCGACGGGACCCCGGACCGACCCCGCCACCCTCACCACCCTCGCCCAGTCCTGCCGCGACACCGAACGCCTCCACTTCACCTACGACGCCCCTGATCCGGCGTCCCGTCCGGAACCAGGTGCGGAGGGCAAGCGGCAGGTGGAGCCGCATCGGCTGGTGTCCGTGCGGCACCGGTGGTACCTGCTGGCCTGGGACCTCGACCGGCACGACTGGCGGACCTTCCGGGTGGACCGGATGCGGGACCCGGCCACCACCGGCGTGCCGTTCCGCCCCAGGGAGGTGCCGGGCGGCGATCCGGCCGCGTTCGTGCGCGACCGCTTCACCTCGCAGTCCACCGCCTGGGAGATCGTGGTGATCGTCCAGACCTCGCTGGAGCACGCCCGGCGCGTGGTCGCGGCGACGGGCGGCGTCGTGGAACCCGTCGACGACGGGAGCTGCCGCCTCGTGCTGCGCGTGGACGAGTTCGACTGGCCGGTGCTCATCCTGACCGCGCTGGCCGCCGACTTCGAGGTGGTGAAGCCGCCCGAGTTCCGCGCGTACCTCGGGGAGACGGCGGCCCGCCTGGCCCGCGGCGTCAGCCGGACGGACGGACGGTCAGGCTGACGCCGCTCGCCCGCGGGTCAGCTGCCGGCGGCGCGGTCGCGCAGGACGCGGCGTTGTTGTTCGAGGGCGACCAGTTCGCCGAACATCCGGTTGTACTCCTGCTGCTCCTCCACCGGGTTGAGCCGCTGGATCCTCGCCTTGACCTGGGCGATGGCCCGGTCGACCGCGACCGCTTCGATGGCGGCCAGCATCGCCGCGCCGTACCTCTCCTCGACGTGTGCCTCGGCCCGGATGACCTCGACGGCGAAGCGCGTCACCAGCCCGCGCGCGGCCTCGTCGGGCGCGTGCTCCAGCAGGCGGTCGACCCACTCGCGCCCGCCGAACCCGGCCGCCGCCACGCCGCCCGCCGCGACGATCACGCCGTGGAGCAGCACGTGGTCGGCCCCGGTGAACGCCGCCGGGTCGAGCGCGTCGAAGCGCGGCCCGAGCAGCGCGGGACGCTGGATGGCCAGCTTGAGCAGCTCACCCTCGACCCGCACGTTGGGGTCGATCGGCGCCTCCCGCCGCGCCCGCTGCGGACGCCCCTGCTGCGCGCCGCCGACCTCGGCGATGCGCTGCATGACGAAGCGCTCGTCCATGAACCCGAGCCACCGGTCGAGGTCGATCGCGTAGCGCTTGCGCAGGCCGACGTCCTTGATCCCGGCCACGATCGGCGCCGCCGCGTCCAGCGCCGCGATCTTGCCCTCGTTGCTGCGCAGGTCGTAGCGGGCGATGGTGGAGCGGATCGCGAACTGGAAGAGCGGTTCGCGGCTGGCGATCAGATCGCGAACCGCCGCGTCGCCCTGCTTGATCCGCAGATCGCAGGGGTCGAGCCCGTCGGGCTGGATGGCCACGTAGGTCTGGGTCACGAACTTCTGCTCGTCGGCGAACGCCCGCAGCGCCGCCTTCTGGCCCGCCGCGTCACCGTCGAAGGTGAAGATCACCTCACCGGTGGCGGCCGACTGGTCGAGCAGGAAGCGCCGCAGGACCTTGATGTGCTCCTCGCCGAACGCGGTCCCGCAGGTGGCCACGGCCGTGGGCACGCCGGCGAGGTGGCAGGCCATCACGTCGGTGTAGCCCTCGACGATGACGGCCTGCGAGCGCTTGGAGATCTCCTTCTTGGACAGGTCGATGCCGTAGAGCACCTGGGACTTCTTGTAGAGCGGGGAATCAGGGGTGTTGAGGTACTTGGGGCCGTCGTCGGCCTCGATCAGCTTGCGTGCCCCGAACCCGATGACATCGCCCGTGGCATCGCGAATGGGCCAGATCAACCGGCCGCGGAACCGGTCGATGGGCCCCCGCCGCCCCTCCTTGGCCAGCCCGCCCTTGACGATCTCCTCCGCCGTGAAGCCCCGCCCCAACAGGTGGCGGGTCAGCGCCTCCCATTCGTTGGGCGCGTACCCCACGCCGAAGAGCTCGGCGTCGGCCCGCTCGAACCCCCGCTCCGACAGGAACTTCCGGCCCGGAGCCGCGTCCGGCGACAGCAGCCGGTCGCGGTAGAACTCCGCCGCCGCCTTGTGCGCCTCGATCAGCCGGGCCCGCTCCCCGTGATCGCGCTTGGGCACATAGCCGCCCTGCTCGTACTGGAGCGTGATGCCCGCCCGCGCGGCCAGCCGCTCCACCGCCTCGCTGAACGGCAGGTGCTCGGTCTTCTCCACGAAGGTGATGACATCGCCACCTTCGGAGCAGCCGAAGCAGTAATACATGCCGCGCTCGGGGGTGACGTTGAAGGACGGGCTCTTCTCGTCATGGAAGGGGCACAGGCCTTTGAGGTTGCCTCCGCCGGCGTTGCGCAACTGGATGTGCTCGCCGATCACCTCGGCGATGGGGGAACGCTCACGAACGAGTGCGATGTCGACATCACGGATCCGGCCAGCCACGCGGCTGAGTCTATTGCGACCCACCGACACAATCGCCGCCGCATGCGCGACGGGCTTCATTGATCAGGGCATGGAGGTGCACGTCGTGCCAGCCGTCGGCGTACAGGTGCGCGCTCCTTTTGACGCCTTCCAGGAGGAATCCGGCCTTTTCCGCCACCCGGCACGACGCTTCGTTGCCGGTCGAGTGCTCGATGACCAGCCGGTGCAGCCCCGCCCCGAACGCCCATCCGCCGACCGCCCGCACGCCCGCCGTCGCGACGCCCCTCCCCCGCGCCGCGGCCCGCATCCAGTACGCCACCTCCGCTTCGCCACCGGCCAGGTCGATGCCCCGGAGCGCCACCCGGCCCAGAACCTCCCCGGCCTCGCTCACCGCCGCCCACGTCGCGCTCGCCTCCTGCCGCCAGCCGTCCGCGTACCCCTCGATGAGCCGCTCGGCCTCGGCGACCGACTCGACGGTACGCGCGTGCCAGTGGCGGGTCGCCGGATCCCTGAAGGCATCGACGATCATCGGGGCGTCGGCCGGTTCCCAGGGGCGCAGCAGGATTCCGCCGGCCGCGGCCAGGACGGGCTGAGGGGCGTGGGCGGTCAGCTCACCGGGCGAGATCACCGGACTTACCTTCGGGGGCACCTGGCCATCATCCAACCGGGGGTGAGCGGAGCGGGCGGCTCGCCCGTATGGTGGGGGTCCGGGTGCATCCTGGGAGACACAGTCCGGATCCGCGCGAAGCGTGGCCCCAGCGATAGGCGCAGCCCCAAGCCCTTTCGGGCAAACAGGTGATGCGGGAGCTCCCGGTCGGCTACAAAGGGAACGGTTGTCGTTGGATACGGTGACACGGGTGGAGATCATGCGATCGGGGCTTTTGGGGCGTTGTGCCGCCGCTGCGGGGGCATTGCTGGTCAGCGCGGGTTGTGCGCAGGGTGCCGGTGTCGCCGGGGTCAGCGCCAGCGCGCCCACCACCGTCGCCCCTTCCGCCACCCCACAGGTCACCGGCACCATCCCGCCCAAGGAGCCGCAGGCACGGCCCCAGGGCGATGACCCCGTCAAGGTGCCGCCGCCGAAGATGTCCAAGTACGAGTACGTCTTCCCCGTGAAGGGCTGCCGGACCACGTACCAGCGGCAACTCCTCGTCCTTCCCAAGACCACGATCTGGGCCGCACAGGGGTGCTCGTTCGTCGCCCCCATCGGCGGGACGATCGACGAGGTCAACACCAAGAACCGCTGGCGCCCCTCCACCGACAAGGGCGCCGACCGCGAGGGCAGGTTCGTCACGCTCATCGGCGACGACGGCGTCCGCTACCTGGGCGGCCATCTCGACAGCGTCACCGAGGGCCTCGCCCCGGGCACCAAGGTCAAGGCGGGCCAGGTCCTCGGCCAGGTCGGCAAGTCGGGCAACGCCCGCGACACCGGCGCGAACCTGTACTTCGCCATCTCCTGGAAGACCGGCCCCGCCTACTGGTGGGTACGCCGCGGCATGGTCGAACCCTGGACGTACCTGGACGCCTGGGCCGAGGGCAACAAGACCTACTCCCCCCGCGACGCCGCCTTCGACCTGCGCAAGAAGCTGGGCGAGACGCCGCCCTGCCAGGTGCAGTGCAAGTCGAAGAAGGCGCCGCAGTCGACCACCGACACGAAGAAGCCGAAGGACGAGGAGCCGCCGGTCGTCATCGGTGACCCGACGACAACTCCTGCGAGTCGACCTTGACCCCCGACCTGATGAGGTCCTGGATGTCGCCGACGACGTCCCACACGTTGACGTTCATCCCGGCGACGACCCGGCCGTCGCGCAGCCAGTAGGCGATGAACTCCAGTTCGCCGACGTCGCCGCGGAAGACGACCTCGTCGTAGCCCTGGATGTCGCCGGAGAACTCCATCCCGATCTCGAACTGGTCGCTGAAGAAGTACGGCACGCGGTCGTACACCACGTCCTGCCCGAGCATGGAGCGCGCCGCGGCCGGGCCGCCGTTCAGGGCGTTGGCCCAGTGTTCGACGCGCAGCCTGCGGCCGTACAGCGGGTTGAAGGACTCCGCCACGTCGCCGGCGGCGTACACGTCGGGGTCGGAGGTGCGCAGCGCGGCGTCGGTCAGGATGCCGTCGGCGACGTCGAGCCCGGCGTCCACGGCCAGGCCGGTGTCGGGCGTGGCTCCGATGCCGACGAGGACGAGGTCGGCTTCGAGCCGTTCGCCGCTGCTGAGCCGTACCCCCGTCTGCGTGATCTCCGCGACGGGCGTGCCGAGGCGCAGGTCGACGCCGTTGCGGCGGTGCACGTCCGCGAAGACCTCGCCGAGTTCCGGCCCGAGCACGCGGTGCAGCGGCGTGGGCTCGGGCTCGACGATCGTCACCTGGCAGCCGGCCGCGCGGGCCGCGGCCGTGGTCTCCAGGCCGATCCAGCCGGCGCCGACGACGAGCACCCGTCCGCCGCGGGCGAAGCGCTCCTTGAGCGCCTCGCTGTCCTGCACGGTGCGCAGGTAGCGTGCGGGTCCCGGCAGCCGCCGCGGGCTGGATCCGGTCGCGATGAGCAGCTTCTGGTACGGCTGCCGCGACCCGTCCGACAGCCTGACGGTGCGGCTGCCGAGGTCCAGCCGGGTCGCCCGGAGGCCGAGGCGCAGGTCGATATCGTGCTCCGCGTACCAGCCGGTGGCATGGACGAAGATCTTTTCTCTCTCGCTCTTGCCCTGCAGATAGCCCTTGGACAGGGGCGGGCGCTCGTAGGGCCGTTCCGTTTCCGCGCCGATGAGGACGATCTCGCCGTCGAAGCCCTCTTCGCGCAGCGTCTGCGCCGCCTTGGCCCCAGCAAGCCCGGCACCGACGATCACAAATGTGGCCATGGGGGCAGTATCCGCCCCCGCAGGTCGTCAGGAAAGTCGCCGGTGCCAGGCGACGGCTGAAGTGTCGGTGAGAGAGGCGATCTGGTCGATGACGACACGAACGCGCCCGGCGTCGTCCTCGGCCTTGAGGTAGTCGGGGCGGAAGGCGGGTTCGAGCGTGCGGGGCGCGCCGAGCGTGATGAGGGAGGCCAGTTCGGTGATGAGCTCGCGCTGTCTGGCCTGGTTGGCGTGGTGGTCGTCGCGGGTCATCACGTAGTGGGCGGTGACGCCTTTGAGCAGCGCGCATTCGAGCCGGGTGTCGTCGGGCACGACGAGGTCGGCGCGGTGGCGCGGGCCGTACGCGCCGATGGTGGCGCTCTGCGCGGAGCGGCAGAAGCGTCCGATGAGGCCGCTGGTGAGGGCTTTGAGGCCGGCCAGGTCGGCCAGGGTGGCGGCGAACGTGCGGGGCCAGAGCGGGTCGGCGATGAGCTTGGCGAAGACCTCTTCGAGCCGGCCGGGGTCGGCGTCGCGGGCGTACCAGAGGCGGGTGACCTCGCAGACCTGACGGCGCTCCTCCGCCGACTGGAGGGCCTCCGGGGTGACGTACCCGGCGTGCAGCGCGTCTTCGAGGTCGTGGACGGAGTACGCGACGTCGTCGGCCCAGTCCATGATCTGCGCCTCGAAGCTGACCCGGCCTTCCGGGGCGCCGTCGCGGATCCACGCGAAGACCGGCAGGTCGTCCTGGTAGACGCCGAACTTGGGGGACTTGTCGCAGGTCCAGGGGTACTTGATGGAGGCGTCGAGCGCGGCCCTGGTCAGGTTGAGCCCGGCGCTCTCGCCCGTCTCCGTGAGGACCTTGGCCTCCAGGCGGGTGAGCAGGCGCAGGCTCTGGGCGTTGCCCTCGAAGCCGCCGCACGAGGGGGCGAGCGCGTTGAGCGCGACCTCGCCGTTGTGCCCGAACGGCGGATGCCCGAGGTCGTGCGCGAGGCAGGCGGTCTCCACGAGGTCGGGGTCGACGCCCAGGGTGGCGCCCATCTCCCTGCCGACCTGGGCGCACTCCAGCGAATGCGTCAGCCGGGTACGCGGGATGTGCTGGCCGACGCCCAGGGTCTCACCGGGCCCGACGACCTGGGTCTTGGCGGCGAGGCGGCGGAGGGCGGCGCTGTGGAGCACGCGGGCCCGGTCCCGCCCGAACGGGCTGCGCTCGGGGTTGCCGGGTGGTTCCGGCACCCAGCGTTCCTGATCATGCTGGTCATAGCGGGACATAAGAACGGTGAGTCTACTCCTGTCCACCCAACCCCTCCTGTGCTGGGAGTACTGCCCCGGTTACCACCTCCCTACGCGTGGATGAAGCGCCAGGCCGCCCGGCCTGGCGCCGTTGCCGTCAGCGGGTGTCGGAGTCGTTCCGCGTCAGTACGGCCCGGCCGGCTTCCAGGCGGGCGACCGGGATGCGGAAGGGCGAGCAGGAGACGTAGTCGAGCCCGGCCTCGTGGCAGAAGTGGACCGACTCGGGGTCGCCGCCGTGTTCGCCGCAGATGCCGAGCTTGAGGTCGGGCCGGGTGGCCCTGCCCTCCTCGACGGCGATGCGGACCAGGCGGCCGACGCCGTCGCGGTCGAGGGTCTCGAACGGGGAGACGCCGAAGATGCCGAGCTCCAGGTAGCGGGAGAAGAAGGCGGCTTCGACGTCGTCGCGGGAGAAGCCCCAGGTCATCTGGGTGAGGTCGTTGGTTCCGAAGGAGAAGAACTCGGCGGCCTCGGCGACCTGCCCGGCGGTGAGCGCGGCGCGCGGGGTCTCGATCATGGTGCCGACGAGGGCGTCCACGCCGGTCGCCTGGAGGATCTTGACGGCTTCCTCGCGGACCGCCTCCAGTTCCTGGACGGCGGCCACGAGCGGGATCATGATCTCCGGGCGGGCGCCCGGCACCTCGCGGGCGGCTTCGGCGATGGCCCGGACCTGCATGGCGAACAGGCCGGGGATGACCAGGCCGAGCCGTACCCCTCGCAGGCCCAGCATGGGGTTCTGCTCATGCAGTCTCTTGACGGCGGCCAGCAGCGCGCGGTCCTTGTCCGTGGCCTCGCCCGTGGCGGCCTTGACCGAGAGGGCGACGAGGTCGGGCAGGAACTCGTGCAAGGGCGGGTCGATGAGGCGAATGGTGACAGGAAGACCCTCCATAGCCCGAAAAATGCCGATGAAGTCGGATTTCTGGTGTGGCTCCAGCGCGTCCAGCGCCGCCTGCCGTTCCTGCTTGGAGGTGGCCAGGACGAGGTCCTCGACGAGCTGGCGGCGCTCGCCCAGAAACATGTGCTCGGTACGGCACAGCCCGATCCCCTGGGCCCCGAAGCGCCGCGCCCTGGCCGAGTCCTCGGGGTTGTCGGCGTTGGCCCGCACCCCGAGCCGGCGTACCGAGTCGGCGTGCGCCATGATCCGGTCCACCGCCTTCACCAGTTCGTCGTCGGGTTGTGCGCCCTCGAAGTACTCCACGACCACCGAGTCCACGACCGGCACCTCGCCGAGGAACACCTCCCCGGTGCTGCCGTCGATCGAGATGACGTCACCCTCGCGCACCTCGATGCCCCCCGGGGCGGTGAAGCGCTTCTGCGAGGCCGAGACCTCCAGCTCCTCCGCGCCGCAGACGCAGGTCTTGCCCATGCCACGGGCGACCACGGCGGCGTGGGAGGTCTTGCCGCCGCGCGAGGTGAGCACGCCGCGGGCGGCGATCATCCCGGACAGGTCGTCGGGGTTGGTCTCGCGGCGGACGAGGATCACGTCCTCGCCCTGGCCGGCCAGCTCGACCGCGCGCTCGGAGGTGAAGACGACCTTGCCGACGGCGGCGCCGGGCGAGGCGTTCATGCCCTTGGTGATCTTCTTGCGGTCGCCCTCCTTGGAGAAGCGGGGGAACATCAGCTGCGCGAGCTGGTCGCCGCTCACCCGGGTGACGGCCTCGTCGAGCGTGATGAGGCCCTGGTCGACGAGCTGGACGGCGATGCGGAAGGCGGCGGCCGCCGTACGCTTGCCGACCCGGGTCTGCAGCATCCACAGCTTGCCGCGCTCGATCGTGAACTCGATGTCGCACAGGTCGCGGTAGTGGGTCTCCAGCGTCTCCATGATCGACAGGAGCTCGTCGTAGGAGCGCTTGTCGATGCGCTCCAGATCTTGCAGGGGGACGGTGTTGCGGATGCCGGCGACGACGTCCTCGCCCTGGGCGTTCTGGAGGTAGTCGCCGTAGATGCCCTGGCGGCCGGAGCCGGGGTCGCGGGTGAAGGCGACGCCGGTGCCGGAGTCGTCGCCGAGGTTGCCGAAGACCATGGCGACGATGTTCACCGCGGTGCCGAGGTCGGCGGGGATACGTTCCTGGCGGCGGTAGAGGATGGCGCGGGGCGCGTTCCACGAGTCGAAGACGGCCATGACGGCCAGGCGCATCTGCTCGCGGGGGTCGGCGGGGAAGTCCTTGCCGGTCTGCTCGCGCACGACGCCCTTGTAGGTCTCGACGAGCCCCTGGAGCTCCTGCGCGGTGAGGTCGGTGTCCTGGCGTCCGTTCTTGAGCTCCTCCAGCGCGTGCTCGAACAGCTCGCCGTCGATGCCCTGGACGGTCTTGCCGAACATCTGGATGAGCCTGCGGTAGGAGTCCCAGGCGAAGCGGTCGTTGCCGCCCGCCTGCTTGGCCAGGCCGTGGACGGATTCGTCGTTGAGCCCGATGTTGAGGACGGTCTCCATCATGCCGGGCATGGAGAACTTGGCGCCCGAGCGCACGCTGACGAGCAGCGGGTCGTCGGCCTGGCCGAGCTTCTTGCCCATGGCGCTCTCGAGCGCGCTCAGGTGGTCGGCGATCTCCCGCTCCAGTCCCTCGGGGACGGAGCCTTCCGCCAGGTAGTGGCGGCACGCCTCGCTGGTGATCGTGAACCCGGGGGGAACCGGCAGCCCGAGGTTGGTCATCTCGGCGAGGTTGGCTCCCTTGCCGCCGAGCAGGTCCTTGAGATCCCTGTTGCCCTCGGTGAAATCGTAAACGAACTTGGCCACCACAGCTCCAATCAACGCCTCTGCCCTGGACTGTACCGGCGAAAAAGATGATGAAACTGCACACGTCGGTTAAGTCACTGTTTCCCCAGGTCAATGGCCTTCATGAGGTCTAATCCAATTAAAACTCTAGTCTCCCGGAAATTGGTTTATACCAATTGGTTTAAACCAATTCTTGAGAAAGATGTGGGGCAGGAGGAGAATGAGGGACACCCCCTGACCGGGAGGCGCCGATGGCCACCCCCACCACCAAGCCGACACGCCGCGCGCGCCTGACCGCCGGATCGGCGCGGGCCGCGGCCGGCAGCGCCCGCTACCTCGACGACCGGCTCGGCACCGGCCGCTGGCTGGCACCCAACCTGCGCAAACTCTTCCCCACCCATTGGTCGTTCCTGCTGGGCGAGTTCGCGCTCTACTCCTTCGTCCTGCTCGTGCTGACCGGCACGTTCCTCACGTTCTTCTACAAGCCGGAGGCGGGCGCGGCGTTCGAGTCGGTGCGCGAGCTCACCGTGGACGTGCGCGGTGGGCTGCTCATCCGCCAGATGCACCACTGGTCGGCGACGATCTTCGTGCTGGCGATCGTGGCCCACATGTTCCGCGTCTTCTTCACCGGGGCGTTCAGGAAGCCGCGTGAGCTGACGTGGGTGCTGGGGGCGCTGCTGTTCGGGCTGGCGCTGTTCGAGGCGTTCCTCGGGGTGACGCTGCCGGCCAACCAGCTCGGGATGTCCGGGCTGCGCGAGACCCAGGGCCTGCTGCTGTCGATCCCGCTGGTCGGCACGTACTTGTCGTCCTTCGTCTTCGACGGCCCCTTCCCCGGTCAGGTGATCCCGCGCGCGTTCGTCGCCCACGTCCTGCTGGTGCCCGGCCTCCTGCTGGCGCTGGTGCCGCTGCACGCGCTGGTGCTGACCTGGCGGCAGAAGCACACCGAGCACCACGGCGAGGGCCGCAAGGTCACCGGGGTGCCGTTCTTCCCCGCCTTCTCCCTCAAGCAGGGCATCACCTCGCTGGGCACGTTCACGGTCATCACCGCGCTGGCCACGTTCGTCATCGTCAACCCCGTCTGGACCGCCGCGCAGGCCTATCGGGCCGGCGCCGCGCCGCCGTCGGCGCAGCCGTTCTGGTACTACGGCGTGCTGGAAGGCATGCTGCGCCTGCTGCCGCCGTGGGAGTTCACGATCGCGGGCTTCACCTTCGCCGCCGGGCTCTGGATCCCCATGCTCGTCCTCGGCGGCTTCTTCACGGCCCTGCTGTTCTGGCCGTTCATCGAGCGCCGCTTCACCGGCGACCGCGCCTACCACCAGGTCGTGCAACGTCCCGCCGCCGCGCCCGTACGGACCGCGCTGGGTGTCGCGGTCGTCGTCTTCTTCACCGTCATCTGGTCGGCGACCTGGTTCACCACCGACCTCACCGCCGGCCTGCCCCTGCTCGCCGTCCCCGCCGAGGTCTATCCGGCCATCCTGAACGGCTTGCGCGCCGCCCTCATCGTCCTGCCCGGAGTGGCGTACGCGCTCACGTTGTGGCTGTGCAAGAGGCGATATCGCGATGTGATCTCCGAATGACACGCTGCCCTGCGTGCGATCCCTGTTAGCCGCCGCGGCGCTGCTGGCGGCCACCTCCTGCTCCGCCTCCTCCGGCGCGGCCGCACCCTCGGCGGCGCCGTCGGCCACCCCGGAGACCTACCACGCCACCGATCTGCGCCCCGGTGACTGCTTCGACGACATCTCCCCCGACGGCTTCGCGACGCTGGTGGGTTGCGAGAAGGCGCACGTCTACGAGTTCGCCGGGATCTGGGTCCTGCCCGATGAGCCGTGGCCGGGCGACGACAAGGTGATCGAACGCTCCACGAAGGGCTGCGAGGAGAAGGTCAGGATCAAGAAGGCGCTCCGTGACACGGTGACCTGGACCGCCTTCGCCCCGGTGCAGGCGACCTGGCCGAAGCACCGGACCGCCTACTGCGTCGCCCTGTCGGTCGAGGAGGGCGTCAAGCTCACCGGCCACGTGCTCGGCTAGGGGAACGGGTTCCCGGCGGGGACCGCGGTGCCCGCGCCGCCCAGCGGCGGCAACCACAGCACGAACGTCGCCCCGGCGCCGAGCCGGGAGAAGACCGCGACCCTGCCCCCGTGCGACTCCACGATCTGCCGGACGATGGCCAGGCCCAGGCCCGTGTGCCGGTCGCGGCGGCTGCTCTCGCCCCGCCAGAACCGGTCGAAGACCCTCGGCTGGTCCTCCTCCGCCAGGCCGGGGCCGTCGTCGGCGACCGCGGTCCAGAGCCAGCCGTCCTCCCGGCCCGCCGCCACCCGGACGCGGCCGTCGGGGGGCGAGAGCCGTACCGCGTTGGACAGGAGGTTGGCCACGGCGCGGCGCAGCGCGTCGTGGTCGCCGCTCATCGCGAGGTCCTGTTCCAGCCGCCGGGTCAGCGTGAGGCCGCGGGCGGCGGCCAGCGCGGCGTACTCCTCGCTGGCCTCCTGCACGACGCGGCCCAGGTCGAGGTCGGCGTCGGCGAAGGCGGCGCCCTGGCGTCTGGCGCTGGCCAGCAGGTCCTCGACCAGGCGGGTCATGCGGGTCGTGGCGCGGTCGACGACGGCGACCGCGCGGGTGCGCTCCTCGTCGCTGGCGTCGGGGGTGGCGAGGACGGCGTCCACGTTGGCCCGGATGATCGTGAGCGGGCTGCGCAGCTCGTGCGAGGCGTCGTCGATGAGCCTGCGCTGGGCGCTGAAGGCGGACTCCAGCCGGTCCAGCATGGTGTCGACGGTGTCGGCCAGGTCGCGCAGCTCGTCGCGCGGGCCGTTCAGCCGGATGCGCCGGGTCAGGTCGGTGGCCTGGATCTCCTCGGTCGTGCGCGTGATGGCCCGCACCGGGCGCAGCACGCGGCCGGACAGCACCCAGCCGATGCCGAGGCTGGCCAGGAACAACGCGCCCAGCGTCACCAGCGAGTAGTCGCGCAGCGTGGCCATGGTCCTGACGTTGATCGCGTTCTCGACCTCCTCCACGAACACGACCTCCTCCTTGCCCACGTACTCGCCGCCCCGGTAGGCCTTGGCGTACTCGGTGGTGTAGGGGCGCTGGTCGGTGGTCTTGGAGAGGCCCCAGTAGATGCCGCCAAGCACCAGCGCGGCCAGCACGAACAGCAGCCCCGAGTACAGCACCGTCAGCCGGAACCGGATCGTGTGGATCATGCCGGCTCCTTCAGCCGGTAGCCCCTGCTGATGACGGTCTCGATGAGGCCGTCCTCCTGGAGCTTGCGCCGCAGGTTGCCGACCGTCACCCGGACGGTGTTGGTGAACGGGTCGGCGTGCTCGTCCCAGACGTGCTCCAGCAGTTCCTCCGAGGACACGACGTGCCCCGGCCGGGTCATGAGGTAGTGGAGCACGCCGTACTCCTTGGGGGTGAGCGCGAGCGCGCGGCCGCCCAGCGACACCTCCATCCTGGCTGTGTCGATCCGCAGCTGTCCGACTTCCAGGACGGAGGTGCCGCCGGTGTCTCTGCGCAGGAGCGCGCGCACCCTGGCCAGCAGTTCGGGGAAGGCGAAGGGTTTGACGAGGTAGTCGTCGGCGCCTTCGTCGAGCCCGCGGACCCGGTCGTCGAGCCGGTCGCGGGCGGTCACCATGATGACGCGCACGCCCTTGCCCGCCGCCCGGATCTCCCTGCAGACCTGGAAGCCGTCGCCGCCGGGCAGGTTCAGGTCGAGCAGCACCAGGTCGTACGTGTTCACCTGGAGTTTCTCATGGGCGACTGGCGCGTCCAGAGCCACGTCCACGGCATATCCGGCGCGGGCCAGGCCGACGCGCAGCGCGTCGACCAGGTCCTCTTCGTCTTCGACGACCAACAGGCGCATATTTCCTAGTCTCTGATGATTTGTTCGGCTATGGGAGCTGCGCGATCGATCGGGATCGCGAAGCCTATGCCGATGTTGCCGCCGCCCCGGCCCGACGCGATCGCCGTGTTCACCCCGACGACCTCGCCGCGGGCGTTGACCAGCGGGCCGCCGGAGTTGCCGGGATTGATCGAGGCGTCGGTCTGCACCGCGCTGCGGGAGGTGCCGCCCAGCCGTACCGGACGGTCGAGGGCGCTGACGATGCCCGACGTCACCGTGCCCGACAGGCCCAGCGGCGAACCGATCGCCAGCACCTGGTCACCGACCGCCAGGTCGGCCGAACGGCCCAAGGTGGCGGGCGCGAGCCCAGTAACGCCCGCCACCTCCAGCACCGCCAGATCCTCATCCTGATCAGCACCCAGGACTCTGGCGGAGAACCTGCGACCGTCGTTCAGCACCACGCTCACCGTGCTCGCCTCGCCGACGACGTGCGCGTTGGTGATGATGTGGCCGGCCCCGTCCACGATGAAGCCGGAACCGCCGCCCCGGCCCACGTCGATCGAGACCACGCTCGGCAGCAGCCGCGCCGCCGTACCGGACAGTCCCGTCGTGTTGGGCGCGGCGGGGGCCGCGCGGGGCAGCGTCACCGGCGCCGGACCCGTCGCCAGCCCCGCGCCCGCGAACCCGGCCACCGCCCCGGTCAGCCCGGCGACGAGCACCGCGCTGAGCAACAGCACTCCTCTGCGAGGAGCCCGCCCAGCCGGTACGGCTCCCGCCCCCTCCCGGGGTGGCGTGTGATCCAGCAGCGGCGAGACGAAGTCGGGCCCACGCGGCGTCCCCAGCCCCCTGTGCGCCCCGGTCATGGCAGCCTCGAGAACCAGATCATGGACCCGACAGCCGCGAGCAGCGCCGCCACCAGGCCCGCCGCGACGAACCACATCCAGATCTCCTGCCGTTCGGTCCGGTAGCCGACCGAGGTGCCGATGTCCTCGTACACGGCCTGCAGTTCGTCGCCGCTGGCCGCCTCGTAGAAGCCGCCGCCCGCGGCTCCCGCCAGCTCGCGCAGCGCCGGGCCGTCCACGGGCACCGGCACCCGGTTGCCCTGCAGCTCGACGGTGCCGCCAGGCGTGCCGTACGCGATGGTCGTGACCGGGACGCCGCGCGCGGCGGCCTGCTCGGCGGCCTCGCGGATCCCGCGGCCGGTGGTGTTGGAGCCGTCCGACAGCAGGACGATGTGCGCGGGCGGCGGCTCCGCCTCGCCGTCCACGCCGGCGATGGCCTCCAGCGAGGAGTAGACGGCATCGCCGATCGCGGTGCCGGAGGAGGTGGTCAGGCGGTCCAGCGCGCCGAAGACGGCCTGCCGATCCGTGGTCGGCGGCACCGCCACCGACGCCTCCGACGAGAACGTCACCAGCCCGAGGTTGAAGCGCTCCGGCAGCCCGCGCACGAACTGCGTCGCCGCCGCCCGCGCCGCCGTGAACCGGTCCGGGGCGACGTCCGTGGCGCCCATCGAGGCCGACACGTCGAACGCCACCATGATCGTGGCCCGCTCCCTGGGCACCTGCACCTCCGCCGTTGGCCGGGCGAAACCGACCACGAGCAGCGCGAACATCCCCAGCAGCGCGCCAGCCGGAACGTGCCGCCGCCAGCGCGGGCGCTTCGGGGCCACCTTGTCCAGCAGGTCGAGG
Source organism: Nonomuraea sp. NPDC059023 (assembly GCF_042740095.1). Lineage (NCBI taxonomy): Bacteria > Bacillati > Actinomycetota > Actinomycetes > Streptosporangiales > Streptosporangiaceae > Nonomuraea > Nonomuraea sp. NPDC059023. The sequence continues at coordinate 165,905 of NZ_JBHYIO010000005.1, forward strand.
TTGGTGAAGCGGACCGCGTAGGCGCTGCGCCGTACCGACATCAGGACGTAGGCGAGCGCGAGCAGCGCGACCGGCACAAGCAGCCACAGCCAGACCGGAGAGATCAGCGTCATGCGGCGCCGCCCCCTCCCTGCCACGATCCGCGCGCGCCCAGCCGGGCCAGCCGGCGCTGGCGCAGCACGTGCTCCACCAGGTCGCGCACCCAGCCGCCGTCGGTGCGCAGCCGCAGGTGCGCGGCGCGGGCCCGGCGCAGCGCCGTCTCGATCCCGGCCCGCTGCCCGGCGGCGGCCTCGGCGTAGCGGCGGCGCAGCCGGGCGCTGGCCGTCGCGTACTCGCGCCGCCGGCCCGTCTCCGGGTCCATCAGCGTGAGCAGCCCCACGTCGGGCAGCGCGAGCTCGCGCGGGTCCAGCACCTCGACCGCGAGCACCTGATGGCGTACGGCCAGCCGCCGCAGCTCCGGCTCCCACGTCTCCGGCGGGTCCAGGAAGTCGGAGACCACCACGACCAGCCCGCGGCGCACCACGGTCCGGCCCAGCCGATGCGCCGCCGCGCCCAGGACGGCGGCCTTCGTCCCCGGCCTGGCCCGCGGCATCGTGAAGATCTCCTGCAGCAGCGCCATCAGGTGCGGCCGGCCGGTCCTGGCCGGCAACGCCCTGAGGCCGGAGCCGTGCAGGAGGTGGGCGCCGATCCGGTTGCCGGTCCGCTGGGTCAGGAACCCGATCGCGGCCGTCGCGGCCAGGGCCAGGTCCCGCTTCTCCATGGCGGCGGTGCCGAAGTCCATGCTGGCGCTGGCGTCCAGCAGCACCCACAGCTCCAGCTCGCGGTCGGCGACCACGTCGCGCACGTGGGGCTCGGCGGTGCGCGCGGTGACGTTCCAGTCGATCCGCCGCACGTCGTCACCCGCCTGGTACGGCCGCGCCTCGGCGAGCTCACTTCCCGGACCGGGCAGCAGGCCGAGATGGTCGCCCTGCAGCAGGCCGTCGAGCCGCCGGGTGATCGTCAGCTCCAGGCGGCGCAGCGCGGGCTCGGCCCGCTCGTACCCGTGAAGGTTCATGCCGCCGACTCCCCCCGCCGGGCCTGGGCCAGGTTCTGGGCGGTTTCCAGGTTCTGGGCGGTTCCCAGGTGCGGCGCGCCGCCCGTCTGAGGGGCGATCACCGGCGTCGGGACGGCGCCCAGAACGCGGTCCACCAGCTGACGCGGCGTGACCCCCTCCGCCAGCGCGTCGAACGACAGCACCAGCCGGTGCGCCATCACGTCGTGCGCCACGTCCCCGACGTCCTCCGGCAGGACGTACTCCCTGCCGCGCAGCAGGGCCAGCGCGCGACCGGCCGCCAGCAGGCCCAGCGTGGCGCGCGGGCTGGCGCCGAAGGCCAGCATCCGCTCCACGTCGGGTACGGCGTAGCGGGCCGGGGCCCGGGTGGCGTAGACGAGGCGGACCGCGTACTCGGCGACCGCGTGGTGCACGAACACCCGGTCGGCGCGCCGCTGCAGCGCGATCACCCGGGCCGGGTCCAGGATCGCCCGTGCCCGCGGCGGGTCCACGCTCATGCGGTAGACGATCGCCAACTCCTCCGATTCGCTGGGATAGCCCACGTCGATCTTCATGAGGAACCGGTCCCGCTGCGCCTCGGGCAGGTGGTAGACGCCTTCCGACTCGATGGGGTTCTGGGTGGCCAGCACCAGGAACGGCGCGGGCACCGGGTGCGTGACGCCGCCGATGCTCACCTGCCGCTCGGCCATGATCTCCAGCAGGGCCGACTGCACCTTGGCCGGGGCGCGGTTGATCTCGTCGGCCAGCAGCAGGTTGGCCATGACCGGGCCGAGTTCGACGTCGAAGCTCTCGGTGGAGGGGCGGTAGATCCGGGTGCCGACGATGTCCGACGGGACCAGGTCGGGCGTGAACTGGATCCTGGCGAACGTACCGCCCACCACCTTGGCCATCGTCTCGGCGGCGAGCGTCTTGGCGATGCCGGGGACGCCTTCGAGCAGGCAGTGGCCGCGCGCCAGCACCGCCACGAGCAGGCGCTCGACCATGTGGTCCTGGCCGACGATCACCCGCTTGACGGCGAAGAGCGCGCTCTCCAGCAGGGCGGTGTCCTCCCGGGCATCGTCCGGCCCCTGGGTCACGGCTGGACCTTGTCGTCGGGGCAGTCGTTCAGCACGAGCCTGAGCTCGATCGGCTCGGGTGCGGGGGCGGCGTGGGCGGCGCCGGTGGTGGCCAGGACCGCCCCACCGGCCAGCGCCAGCGCCGCCAGGCGTGGCAGGCGTGTCCGCCGGTGCCCGGAAGCATTACGCGATATGCGAAGCAACATGCTGTTCCTTTCGCGGGATGAGCATCAGGACGACTCCCGATGTCATCGCCCATGTCACCAACAACCTGCGAAAGCTGCCGTAACGCACGCCTTTATACGATTTTTCGCCCGACAGGCCCTACGGGGGCTATATCCCGCGCCGTCCTCAACCCGCTCCATACTCGGAGAAGACAGGATCCATCGCCGGCACAGCGGCCTTGCCCGACCTCCGAGGCTTGCCCGGAGCTTCGCGGCTTGTCGCGAGCTTTGAGGATTGCCCGGCGTGGCCTTTATCTGAGCTTTCGGTGGCCCGACGTACGGTCCGGACATGATGTCACCCTTCAAGCGGTATCTCGCGGAAGAGGTGGCCCTCGACCACGCCGAGGGACTCATCCCGCGCCGCGAGGCCCTGAGGCGGCTGGGCCTGCTCGGGCTCACCCTGCCCGCCGCCGGCGCGCTGCTGGCCGCCTGCGGCGCCGACCCGCCCACCGCCACGCCGGGCACACCGGCCACCGGCATGACCCCGGCCCCGACGAGCGCGCAGCCGAGCCCCTCGGGGACACCGGTCGGCCCCTCTCCCCTGCCGACCGAGGCCATCACGTTCCCCGGCCCGCAGGGCGCGGCGCTCCAGGGCGCCTGGGCAGCCGCCGCGAGCCCCAAGGGCGCGGTCCTGGTCATCCACGAGAACCGCGGCCTCAACGACCACACCCGATCCGTCGCCGGGCGCCTGGCCGCGAGCGGCTACTCTGCGCTCGCCCTCGACCTGCTCTCCCGCGACGGCGGCACCGCCGCCTTCACCGACACCGCGCAGGCCACCGCCAAACTGGGCGAGATCACGCCGGAGCAGTTCGTCGCCGACATGAAGGCCGCGCTGGGCGAGCTCCAGAACCGGGCGGAGGGCGCCAAGCTGGGCATGGTCGGCTTCTGCTTCGGCGGCGGCATGACCTGGCTGCTGCTGTCGTCGAACGAGCCGCGCCTGGCCGCCGCGGTCCCGTTCTACGGCCCCCTGCCCGCGGGCGCCGACATGACCGGCACGAAGGCCGCCGTCCTCGGCGTCTACGCCGAGCAGGACGACCGGGTCAACGCCACCCGCGACGCCGCGCGGGCTGCCCTGGAGAAGGCCGGTCTCACGCACGAGATCGCCACGTTCAAGAGCGCCGGGCACGCGTTCTTCAACGACACCGGCCAGCGCTTCAACCCGGCGGCCGCGGCGCAGGCGTGGGATCGGCTGCTCGGCTGGTTCGGCAGCCACCTCGGCTGAGGGGACGTCACCCGGCCCGGTCGAGTAGCCGCCGCCTCCCGCGGCCGGGTGACCAGCACGAAGTCCGAAAACCGCGCCTCATTTCCGCCCTCGCCGGTGTTCTACTCAACATGAGCATCTACACCACCATCGACAGCCCGATCGGCGAGATCGTCCTCACCGGCAGCGGCGGGGCGCTGACCTCCGTCAAGGTGGGCACGTCCGCGCCGAACGGGGCCACCAGGGACGACGCGCCCTTCGCCGAGGCGGTGCGGCAGTTCGCCGAGTACTTCGCCGGGGACCGCACCGCCTTCGACCTCGACCTGCGGCCGTCCGGGACCGCGTTCCAGCACCGCGTCTGGGCCGAGGTCGCGGCCGTGCCGTACGGGAAGACGACCACTTACGGCGAGATCGCCGCGCGCATCGGCGCGCCGCGCGACCGCATCCGCGCGGTCGGCGCGGCGGTGGGGGCCAACCCCCTGCTGATCGTACGGCCGTGCCACCGCGTCATCGGCGCGGGCGGCGCGCTGACCGGCTACGCGGCCGGGATCGAGCGCAAGCGGTTCCTGCTCACCCACGAGGGCGCCCTCCAGCCGGCGCTCATCTGAAGGACGATCATGACCGACATCCAGGACAGAACCCACGACGCCGCGATCCGGGACCGGGTCGCGGCGACCGACTGGCCCGCGGTCGCCCGCGAGGTCGACGCCCACGGCTGCGGGCTCACCGGCCCGCTGCTGACGGCGGCGGAATGCCGGGAGATCGCCGGTCTGTACGACGACGTGGCCCGCTTCCGCTCGACGATCGACATGGCGCGCTACCGCTTCGGTTCAGGGCAGTACCGGTACTTCCGGGAGCCGTTCCCCGAGGTGGTGGCGGCGCTGCGGGAGACGCTCTACCCCCGGCTGCTGCCCATCGCCCGCGAGTGGGCGGCCCGGCTCGGATGGGCTTCCACCTGGCCGGAGGAGTTCGGCGAGTGGCTGGAACGCTGCCACGCCGCCGGTCAGCTCAAACCCACACCGATCCTGCTCAAGTACGGCGAGGGCGACTGGAACGCCCTGCACCGGGACCTCTACGGCGACCTGGTCTTCCCGCTCCAGGTGGTCGTCGGCCTGGACGTGCCCGGCGCCGACTACACCGGCGGCGAGTTCCTGCTGGTGGAGCAGCGGCCCCGGGCCCAGTCGCGTGGCACGGTCACCATGCTGCCGCAGGGCCACGGCCTGGTGTTCACCACCCGCGACCGCCCGGTGAGATCGGCCCGCGGCTGGTCGGCCGCACCGGTACGGCACGGCGTGAGCACGGTCCGCTCGGGCCTGCGGCACACCCTGGGCCTGGTCTTCCACGACGCCACATGAGCTCCTACGTGCTGACCGGGGCCGACGGCCGCACCTACCTCGGCCCGTCGCCAGGGACGCTCGGCGGTTACCGGCGACGGCGCATCTACGGGCGGCTGGACTGCCCGTCCGCACTGCGGGCCATCGCCGCGGGCGGGTACGTCCGGCACCGGGTCTTCTTCGCCGACGAGCCGGCCGCGCTGGCGGCGGGGTACCGGCCGTGCGCGGTGTGCCTGCCCGAGAAGTACCGGAAGTGGAGGAAGAGTGGTTGAGCCAGGACAGGTCAGGGACGTGGCGGAGCTCGCCGGGCTGTTGAAGTGGCAGGTTCCCGGGGTGGTGACCGTCACCGTGGGGCACGGCCGCGACCCCGGGTCCGTGGCGGCGGCCGAACGGTTCGTCCGGGAGTGGGAGGCCGGGGGCGGGGTGGTGGGCGAGGTCGTGAGCTGGCCGGAGGAGGCCGCCTCGTGGCTGCGGCAGGCCCGCCGGTTCGCCTCGGGTGAGCCGGACGCGTGGGTGGTGATCGCCGGGCCGGCCGGGTGGGCGGGCATGCGCTCCCGCCTCCTGCGGCACACCACCTGGGACCCGGCCCGCACCCTGATCGCCCCCGCGAGCCCCTGACCCCGACAGTCCATGACTCCAGACCCCGCGAGCCCGTGACCGCCCGGACCACGAGGGCTCTGACGCCGCGGCCCGCCGTACCGAAAAAGCACCGCACCGGAAGGGCGCGGGAGGGCGTGCGCCGTACCGGGAAAAGCGCGGGAGGGCGCCCGGCGGGAAGCCGGACGCCCTCGTATGTCTGGCGGGACCTCAGTCGTTGAGGTGCTGGCGGAGGTAGGAGTCGACCTGGTCGAGCGCGATGCGCTGCTGCGCCATCGAGTCGCGCTCGCGGATCGTCACCGCCTGGTCCTCCAGGGTGTCGAAGTCGACCGTGATGCAGAACGGCGTGCCGATCTCGTCCTGGCGGCGGTAGCGGCGGCCGATCGCCCCGGCGTCGTCGAACTCGACGTTCCAGCGGCGGCGCAGCTGGGCGGCGAGGTCGCGGGCCTTCGGCGACAGGTCGGCGTTGCGCGACAGCGGCAGCACCGCGGCCTTGACCGGCGCGAGGCGGTGGTCGAGGCGCATGACCGTGCGCTTCTCCATGACGCCCTTGGCGTTGGGCGCCTCGTCCTCGGTGTAGGCGTCGAGCAGGAACGTCAGCGTGGCCCGGTCGACACCGGCCGCGGGCTCGATGACGTAGGGCACGTAGCGCTCGCCGGTGTCCTGCTCGAAGAAGGACAGGTCGACGCCGGAGGCCTTGCCGTGGGCGGTGAGGTCGAAGTCGGTGCGGTTGGCGACGCCTTCGAGCTCACCCCACTCGGAGCCGGTGAAGTTGAAGCGGTACTCGATGTCGACGGTGCGCTTGGAGTAGTGGGACAGCTTGTCCTTGGGGTGCTCGTACAGGCGCAGGTTGTCCTTGTTGATGCCCAGGTCGGAGTACCAGCGGTAGCGCTCGTCGATCCAGTACTGGTGCCACTCCTCGTCGCTGCCGGGCTTGACGAAGAACTCCATCTCCATCTGCTCGAACTCGCGGGTGCGGAAGATGAAGTTGCCCGGCGTGATCTCGTTGCGGAACGACTTGCCGATCTGGCCGATGCCGAACGGGATCTTCTTGCGCGCCGACTGCTGCACGTTGAGGTAGTTGATGAAGATGCCCTGCGCGGTCTCGGGGCGCAGGAAGGCCAGGCCGGACTCGTCCTCCACCGGGCCGAGATAGGTCTTCAGCAGGCCGCTGAACTGCCGCGGCTCGGTGAAGGCGCCCTTGTTGCCGCAGTTGGGGCAGGTGATGTCGGCCAGGCCGTTCTCGGGGGCCTTGCCGTTCTTCTCCTCGTACGACTCGACGAGGTGGTCGGCCCGGAACCGCTTGTGGCACGACTGGCACTCGGTCAGCGGGTCGGTGAACGTCTCCACGTGGCCGGAGGCCTGCCACACCTCGCGGGCCAGGATGACGCACGAGTCGAGGCCCACCACGTCGTCGCGGGCCTGCACCATGGACTGCCACCACTGCCGCTTGACGTTGTTCTTCAGCTCCACGCCCAGCGGACCGTAGTCCCATGACGCACGGAGTCCTCCGTAGATCTCGCTCGACGGGTAGACGAGCCCGCGGCGCTTGGCGAGGCTGACGATGGTGTCCATGACGTCTGTACGGCGTGCCATGAGGATGGGTCTCTTTCCGGCTGGAGGTCGGCGAGGGGAAACGGATGAGGTCCCAGCTTAGGGGACGTCCGGTCGCCCTCGCGCGCGACTATTCCTCTTGTCCGGATACGTAGATGTCCTCGAAGGCACTCGGCTCGTTGACCATGAGAATCATCAACGGATACATCGCCATCTTGGCGGCCGAAAGGGCGCGGCGGTAGTAGCCCGCGCCCTCCCATTCGCTCACCAGCGCCCACAGGTTCGGCTCGTCGACGGAACGCGCCAGCCTCCCGCGGAGGAATCCCGGCTGGGCGCGCAGGGTGTCGACGATGTTCTGACCTTGCTTGAGGAACTCTTGGGACTGAGCTTCCGGAACCATGTAGCGAATGACGGCGAGCACCTTCTTAGAATGTCAGACGATCTCCCGCAGCCGCGCGATCGCGGCGGACTCCGCCGCATGGATCGCGCTCACCCGTTCGGCGATTGCGGAGAAATCCACCTTTCTCGGCGCGCGATCGGCTTCCGCCCGCAGCCGCCACAGCTCCTCCGCGTCCTCCTCGCGGGCCGCGCCGTCCGACAGCACCGCCTCACGGACCGCCACCGTCAGCTCCCGGATCCGCCCGAACTCCTCATACGGCACCGCCGTCTCCGCCATCTCATGCCACATCCCATGAATCCGCCGGAACTCGGCCGCCGACTCCCCCAGTTCCTCCCTCTGGAGCAGCCCGGCCGCCGCGTCGAGCCCGTCGGCGAACAGGTCGCGCAGGTTCCCGCCGTCGATGCCCACCGGCTCGACGCACTCCCAGATCGACAGCAGCGCCCCCGCCAGCCGCGTGCCGTCCCCGAACACCTTCGGCCACCCCTTGGCGTTGCGCTCGTCGGTGAGCAGGCGGCTCCACTTGCGCCAGGCCGGCAGCGAGAACGAGTCGGACGCCGACGACAGGTGCTCCACGCAGTCCCTGAGCCCCTCGAGCACCGCCCCCGCCACGTCGACCTGAGCAGGCGGCTCTCCCAGTACATACAGACTGTTCTTGTACGAGGTGACCCGCCCCCTGGCCGCCTCCATCCGCTCCTCCGGCACCAGGATCGGCCCGCTGCCCCGGTCGTCGACATGCACGTACCCGCCATCCCTGCGGTAGGCGATGACGGGGTGACCGCCGTACCCGTCGAGCTCCTTCGGCAGCCGCCAGTAGCCGATGTGATAGCGGTCGGGCAGCACCACGCACGGCCGCCCCGCGTCGAGCTCCTCCGCCATCCGCCGCGCCGCCCCCTTGGCGCCGCCCGTCGTGTGGTGCGTGTACGGCACGCCGAGCCGGTCGAGCGTCTTGGTCATCCAGCGGTCGTAGTACTGCCACTGGTTGAGGAAGGCCATGACCAGGGCGGCGCTGTTGTGCCGCTTGAACTCCCAGAGGATGTATCCGGCCCCGATCCCGCCACCGGCCAGGAGCACCAGCGGCTCGGGAACCCCCGTGAGCCGCGACACGACCGCCGTGCTGGGATGCTGCCCGCCCCTGAACTCCCACCCGTGGTCGTCGGGCGTCCCCTGGGCGCCGAGCGTGTGCCGTCTGGCGGTGGTGTAGCTCTCGCCGGTCTTCGCCATGCGTGCCCGGATGCGGGCCTTGAGCTGCTTCTTGTCGGTCATAACCGGTGTCCGTGTCCGCGGTCGCGCAGGGGCCCGGTCCACGCCCGCCGACCCCGGCCGCCGCGATGCTCTGGGCTATGCCGAAAGATTCGTTCCCCCGAGGCGCCTGCGTCCCCTTTGCCTCCGTGGTGCTCGGCGGGCAGCGTGGATGCTCGCTTTCAGGAGGTGCGGCGCTGGGAGTCGCCGTGCCGTCCATCCTAGGGACCCCATTGGCTCCTGTCACGCGCGACCCGGTCACCCCCTGTGGGCTTGCCGCCCGCCTCGGAGCCGGCCAGGACGACCGGGGGGAGGCGAGATCCAGGGCGTCAGGAACCGGGGCGACGGGGTTCGGGGAGTTGGGGTTGGTGGGGGCGGGGTTGGGGGTTGGAGGGTTAGGCTCGGGCCGTGGCCCAAGACAATGACCGCAGGCATCCGCTGGCCCAGCCCAGGGCGGCGGCCAAGGCCAAGCGCCCGCTGCCGCCCGGTGAGCGGTTCTTCACGCCCGGCGCGACCGGCCTGCGCAAGGCCGTGGAGCAACGCAGCGCCACGCCCATGGCCTATCTGTTCACGCAGGTTCCGCGCTGGATCACGCCGGTGGTCATGGTCGTGTTGCTGCTGGCGGGGTTCGCCGTGCAGAACTGGCTGGGCGGGGTGGCGGTGCTGCCGGTGGTCGCCTTCGTGGGGCTTCTGGCGTACCTGTCGTGGCCGTCGCTCGGCACCGGCGGCAAGCTGCTGCGGGTGGCCATGCTGACGTTCCTGCTCCTGGTAGTGGCCAGCCGCTTCGGCGCCTTCTAACCGCCCACGCCGTCCACTCCCGCGCCTCAACCGCCCCACGCTCTCGCTATCCACGTCCTTGCAGGGCCACCTCGCTGACCGTGCGTCGCCAGAACGCGCACGTCCGGGCCCACGCGTCGCAGGTCGGCGCGTGTGCGCGTCGCGGGGCGTACGCATCGCGCCTATCGAGCGTCCGTGTCATCCCGCGCGTGCGCGTCCCGGCCGGGGTTTCCGGCCGGGAGCGGCGCGGGGTGGGGTCAGCTGGCGAGCAGGGTGTAGGTGGGGAAGTTGCCGGGCAGGCGTTCGCCTTCCGGGCCGGTGGTCACGGCCCGGACCAGGAGGTCGCCGCCGACGAAGGCGCCGCGCCACGATGCCCCCAGGCCGCCGAACAGCTCGTCCCGGTCCCCACGCGAACGCGGCTTGTTGTGGCCGACCTTGAAGGCCCGCACCTCGGGCGAGATCCGGGCGAAGGTCTCCTCGTCGTCGCAGGACAGGGTGGCGACCAGGGCGCCGTTGCTGGCGTTCATGGCGGCCAGGAGCTCGGCCTCGGTGTCCACGAGCATCATGGTGTCGACGGGCCCGAACGGCTCGGCGTGGTGCAGGGGTGAGGAGCGGGGCGGGTTGAGGATCGCCGTCGGCGCGAAGTAAGCGGAAATATCCTGGTTCGGCAGGAAGTGTCCGTCGGACAGCCGCGCCCGGTACAACGGCACGCCACCCCTTGCGATCGCCTGGTCCACCTGACCTGCCAACTCGGCCGCCTTCGCCGCGTTGATGAGCGGGCCGAAGTCGAGCTGCGGCAACGGGTCCTCCGGCGACTCCACCGCCAGCGGATGCCCGAACCGCAACGATCCCACCGCTTCCAGGTAAGCGGCCAGGAAGTCCGGAAAAAGCTCACGCTGTACGACGAAGCGCGGATAAGCGGTGCACCGCTGCTTTGCGTAGTCGAAGGACGCGCGGATCTGCCGCGTGAGCAGCTCCCACCCCGAGTACTCCCAGACGCCCCAGCAGTTGAGACCCTCCTGCTCCAGTACGTGCCGCCGCTCGACGTCGGCCAGCGAGGTCGCCACCTGGGCCCCCGCGTCCCTGCCGCCCACGAATGACACGCACCCCAGTGCCCGCCCGCCCACCAGCACCGGCGACAGCGCCGCCCCGCCCCCGCTGACCAGCGTGAACGGCAGCCCCTCCCGTACGGCCAGCGCACAGGCGAGCGTGAGGCAGGCAAGGCCACCGTCGGTGGGCGTCTTGGCGATCACCGCGTTCCCGGCCAGCGCCTGGACCAGCATCGCGTGCATGAGCACGCTCATCGGGTAGTTCCAGCTCGCGATGTTGCTGACCGGGCCGGGCAGCGGGGTGCGCCCGGCGGTCATGCGGTCGATCTCCCCGACGTACCAGCGCACGCCGTCCAGGCAGCGGTCCACGTCGGCGCAGGCCGTCTTCCACGGCTTGCCGATCTCCCACACGAGCAGCATCGCGAGCAGGTCGCGATGCTCGGCCATCGCCTCGACGGCGGCCGTGACACGGGCCTTGCGCTCGGCCACCGGCACGTGCCGCCACTGCCGGTGCTCGGACTCGGCGCCGGCCACCGCGCGGCCCGCGCCCGAACGGTCCAGCCTGGGCGGGACGGCGATGGCGGTGCCGTCGATCGGCGAGAAGACCGGGGTGTCGGGGCGGCCGTCGCGGTGCCAGAAGCCGCCCCAGTGGTTGAGCACCCTGTCGTCGTGGAACGCCTCCGGCGCCGCCGTACAGCATCTGTCGTAAGTGTCCTGCCAGGCTGTGCCCGGTTTGATCCGCATCTGGCCTCCTAGTCCGACCAGTCGACGGTGACGAGCTCGGGCAGGGGCTCGAACTCCTTGATCGCGTCGAGCGCGGGGCCCATGGCCGCCTTGGACTCCCGCTCGACCATGACCTCCACCAGCACGGGCAGCCGCTTCCGCGCCGCCTCGGCGGACGCCCAGGCCAGGGCGTCCCGGATGTCGCCCGGCCGTTCCACCCGGCGGGCCGGGCAGCCGAAGGACTCCATCGCCTTGACGTGGTCGACGCCGCCTTCGCCGTCGTGGAGGTCCACGGCGTCGTTCATGTCGTACGGGAGCTCCGCCTGCCCGATCAGCCCGAGGCACTCGTTGTTGATCATCACGATGACGAACGGGATCCGGTACCGCGCCGCGACCACGACCTCCTCCATCACGAACGGGAAGGAGGAGTCGCCGGCGACCGCGACGACCTGTCGTTCAGGATGGGCGCATTTGACGCCGATCGCGGCGGGCACCTCCCATCCCGGTGGCCCGGCCTGCCCGCGCACGAGGTAGCGGCGGGGCAGGTAGGTCGTCTGGAACTGGCCCGACCAGATCTGGTGGAGCCCGAACGCGGTGACGAAGGTGGTGTCGCGCGGGTAGAAGTCGTTGATCTCCCTGAACACGCGGGGCGGCTTGATCGGCACGTCGTCGAAGTCGTCGCGGCGTGCCATCGTGCGGCGCAGTTCGCCGACCCTGCGCACCCATTTGCCGGGTTGCAGGGCCGCCGTACGGCTGCGCGCCTCCGCCACCATCTCAGCCAATACGGGCCTGGCATGCCCGAACACCCCTAGGTCCGGCTCGAAGACCCTGCCGAACTGGGTGGGCTCGATGTCGACGTGGATGAAGCGGCGGCCCTTGCGGTAGACGTCCAGGTCGCCGGTGTGCCGCTCGCCGAAGCGGGCGCCGACGGCGAGCACCAGGTCACTGGCCAGGAACGCGGCGTTGCCCCAGCGGGTCTGCGTCTGGATCCCGGCCATGCCGGCGAACAGGGGATGGTCCTCGGGGAAGGCGCCCTTGCCCATGAGCGTGACCTGGACGGGGATCTGGAGGTGTTCGGCGAGTTCGAGCAGTTCGGCGCAGGCCCCGGCGCCGACGACCCCGCCTCCGGCCAGGATGAGGGGCCGCCTGGCCGTACATACCATGTCGACGGCAGCGCGCACGACCTGCGGCAGCGGGCGCGGGACCGTGACCGGCAGCGGCGCGTCCAGCGCGCGGTCGTAGAGGCAGGTGCCGCGCCGCACGTCGACGGGCAGGTCGATGAGGACCGGGCCGGGCCGGCCGGAGCGGGCGACCCTGAACGCCTCGCGGAAGACCCACGGCGCCTGGGCGGGCTCCTTGAGCCGGACGGCCCATTTGGTGACGGGTCTGGCGATCTCCACGATGCCGGCCGCCTGGCCGGTGACGCAGATCATCGGGACGGAGTCGGCCAGCGCGGCGTGGAGACCGGCGACCATCTTGGTGCCCGAGGTGCCGACGCAGACGCCGGCGTCGCCCGTCGCCCTGGCCCAGCCGTCGGCGGCGTGGGCGCCGCCCTCCTCGTGGCGTACCGTGACGTGCCGGATGGAGCTGTGGCGGAGCGCGGCGTACAGGGGCAGGACGGCGGCGCCCGGCACGCCGAAGACGGTGGTCACTCCCTCCGACTCCAGCACCGCGGCCACCGCCTCCATGCAGGGGACGCGCGTCATGTCACGGCCAGCGCCGACCGCATGAGCCGCGCGGTCTCCGACGGGGTACGCCCGACCCGCACGCCGGCCGCCTCCAGCGCCTCCTTCTTGGCCTGCGCGGTACCCGAGGAACCGGAGACGATCGCGCCGGCGTGGCCCATCGTCTTGCCTTCCGGGGCGGTGAAGCCGGCCACGTAGGCGACGACCGGTTTGGTGATGTTCGCGGAGATGTAGGCGGCGGCCCGCTCCTCGGCGTCGCCGCCGATCTCGCCGATCATCACGATCGCGTCGGTGCCCGGATCGTCCTGGAACGCCTGGAGGCAGTCGATGTGCGTGGTGCCGATGACCGGGTCGCCGCCGATCCCGACCGCGGTGGAGAAGCCCAGGTCGCGCAGCTCGTACATGAGCTGGTAGGTGAGCGTGCCCGACTTGGAGACCAGGCCGATGCGCCCGGCGGTGGTGATGTCGGCGGGGATGATCCCGGCCGACGACTGGCCGGGGCTGATCAGGCCGGGGCAGTTGGGGCCGATGATCCGCGTCCCGCCGCGGGCCAGGGCGCGGAACCTGATCGCGTCGTGCACGGGCACGCCCTCGGTGATCACCACGCACAGCGGCACCGCCGCCGCCACCGCCTCCTCCACGGCCGCGCCGGTGAAGCGCGGCGGCACGAAGACGACGGACACGTCGGCGCCGGTCTCGCCCGCGGCCTCGGCGACCGAGCCGAAGACCGGAACCGTACGCTCGCCGAAGTCGACCGTGCGCCCGCCCTTGCCGGGCGTCACCCCGGCCACCACGTTGGTTCCCGCGGCCAGCATGCGCGAGGTGTGCCGGGCGCCTTCGGAGCCCGTCATGCCCTGGACGAGCACGCGGCTGTCCCTGGTCAGGAAGATCGCCATCACGCACCTGCCGCGAGTCTGGCCGCCAGCTGGGCGGCGCCGTCCATGGTGGGCACCTGGCGGACCGCCGGGTGCCGGGCGTCGCTGAGGATGCGCCGGCCGACCTCGGCGTTGTTGCCGTCCAGCCGGACCACGATGGGCCGGGCCCGGCCGCGTTCACCCAGCAGTTCCAGCGCGGTGACGATGCCCGTGGCCACCGCGTCGCAGGTGGTGATGCCGCCGAAGACGTTGACCAGCACCGAGCGCACGTCCGGGTCGGACAGGATGATCTCCAGCCCGTCGGCCATGACCTGGGCGGAGGCGCCGCCGCCGATGTCGAGGAAGTTCGCCGGGTCGGCGCCGGCCCCGGCGACGACGTCGAGCGTGCTCATGACCAGCCCGGCGCCGTTGCCGATCACGCCCACGCGGCCGTCCAGCTTGACGTAGTTGAGCCCCTTCCCGCGGGCGCGGTCCTCCAGGCCGCCGGTCGGCTCCTCGGGTACGCGCTCGTGCCGGAACGCGGCGTTGTCGTCCAGGGTGACCTTGCCGTCGAGCGCCACGATCCGCTGGTCGGTGGTGAGGATGAGCGGGTTGACCTCGACCAGCAGGGCGTCCTCGGTCACCATGACGTCCCAGAGCCGCTGCAGCGTGGCCGCGGCCGCCTCGGGCAGGCCCGCCTTGGCCACGAGCTGCTGGGCGACGCCGGCGTCCACGCCCACGGCCGGGTCGATCGCCAGCCTGACCAGCGCGCCGGGGTCGCGCTCCGCCAGCTCTTCGATCTCCATGCCGCCCTGCGCCGACGCCATCGCCAGGAACGACCCGGCCGCCCGGTCGACGAGGAAGGCGGCGTAGTACTCCTCGAAGGGCACCGTGGCCACCTCCACGAGCACGGCGCGGGTGAGGTGTCCCTTGATGTCCATCCCGAGGACGCGCTCGGCCTCCTCCTCGGCCGCCCGCGGCCCCGGCGCGGCCCTGATGCCGCCCGCCTTGCCCCGGCCGCCGGTCTTCACCTGGGCCTTGATGACGACGGGAGCGCCGATCTCGGCTGCTATCGCGCGGGCCTCGGCGGGGGTGCGGGCCACGTCGCCGAGCGGGACCGGGATGCCGTGGCGACCGAAGAGTTCCTTCGCCTGGTACTCGTACAGGTCCATGCGAGCCTCCTTTGTAGACGGTATACCGTATGGAATATTCCTCGTCCAGAGGCTCGACAAGTATCCGATTGTGTGGATATTCCATACAGTATGGAGAATGCAATCCGAGACTGGCGCGGCCGTGCGTACCTGCCCGGCCCCGTACCCGCCGACCGTCCGCGCACGCTCTGGCTCGCCTGGGCCTCGATGGCGGCCATAGCCCCCCTCCAGTACGGCTACGCCGCCCTGCTCACCCGCGACCAGGCCGCGCTCATCCCGCTGGGCGTGTGGATCGTCTGCCAGGCGGCCGGAGCCCTGCTGCGCCGCCGCCTCTCCCTCACCGCGGGCGCCGTCCTCACCACCGCCGGCCTCCTCGCCCTCGGCCTCGGCGGCTCCTGGCCCTTCCTCACCGTGTACGCCGTACTCGGCGGCCTGGGCGCCGGACTCGTCTACGGCGTGTGCGGCGAGACCGTCGCCGCCTGGCACCCGGAACGGCCCGCCCTGCGCGTCGGCCTGGTGACCGGCGCCTTCGGCTACGGGGCGCTGCCGCTGCTGCTGTGGGCGGGCCTGTTCCCCGGCACGCTCCACCAGGCGTTCCTGGCCGCCGGGATCGTCGCGGCCCTGGTCATCGGCGCCGCCGCCCGCCACCTGCGCATGCCGCCTCCCCTGTGGTGGCCCGACACCGTCGACCCCCGCTCGTACGCGCTGGACGCCGCCGTCCTGCGCCGCACGCCCGGGGCGCTCCGCGAGTTCTCGCTGGCCCAGGCGCTGCGCACCAGGGCGTTGCCGGTGCTGGCGGCCATCCTGGTGGGCGCGGGCGCGGTCTCGATCGCCGACGTGGTCATCGTGGCCGCGTCGGGCGCCTGGGGCGCGGTGGCGATCCTGGTGGGGCTCAACGGTGCGGGCAGGGCGCTGGCCATGCGGTGCTCGGAGGCGCTGGGCCGTACGGCGGTGCTGTCCGTCGTGCTCACCCTGCTCGCGCTGGGCCAGCTCCTGCTGGCCGCCCACGCGAGCACCGGCACCTCGCTCGGCCTCTGGGCGGGGGCGGTGGCGGCGGGCCTGGGCGGCGGGGCCTTCTACCCGCTGGTCGCCAGCCTGGTCCGCGACTACTTCGGCGTGGCCGGCACCGGCACCATCCATCCCGTCGTCTACAGCGCCAAGGCCGCGGCCGGGCTGGTGGCGGTGGCGCTGAGCTGGCTCGCGCTGTCCGGGTCCGCCGCGCCCGCGCTCCTGCTCGCCGCCGCGTGCGCGGGGCTGCCCGCGCTGGCCGCCCGCCGGTTGCGCGCGCCCGGCAGGCCGGTCACGATCCCCGTGTGATGAGGCTCACCGGAAAGGTGAGAAGCGCAAACTGTATGCTGTAGGCAGTCGACGACAAACCGTTAGTGGAGCCGCGAACATGTTGCTGTCGGATCAGGCCGGTCAGACCGCGGCCAAGATTCCCCGCCCCGCCACGCTCCGCGAGAGCGTCATCGAGGCCATCCAGGAGCTCATCGTCTCCGGCCAGCTCAAGCCCGGTCAGCACCTGGTCGAGAGCGAGCTGGCCGAGCTGCTCGGCGTCTCCAGGCAACCGGTGCGCGAGGCGCTCCAGCAGCTCAGCGGCGAAGGCTGGGTCGACCTCTTCCCCGGCCAGGGCGCCTTCGTCCACGTGCCGACCCTCGAAGAGGCCGACCAGCTGCTCGCCGTACGCACGCTGCTGGAGACCGAGTCGGCGCGGCTGGCCGCGCAGAACGCCGGCGAGGACGGCGTGCGGCAACTGCGCGCCCTGTGCGCGCGCGGCGTCGCGGCGGTGCGGTCGGACGACGTCGACGGCGCGGTCGCCACCAACTCCGAGCTCCACGCGCTCGTGACGGCGCTGTCGGGCAACAAGGTGCTGGCCGAGCTGGCCGCCCAGGTGGCCAGGCGGGTGCGCTGGTACCACACGCCCGTGGCCAGGCGGCGCGGCATGACCTCGTGGGAGGAGCACACCGCGCTCATCGACGCCATCGAGGCCCGCGACGAGGCGACCGCCGCGCGGATCATGCGCGAGCACACCGAGCACACCCGCGCCTCCTACCTGGAGTCGCGCGCCGGCCAGCCCGTCGAACCCGCCCCCAAGCCGGTACGGCGCCGCCGCCGCACCGGCTGACCCGCCGATTACCAGACCCCTCCTCGGGCAGAGGATGACACCGGACAGGAGGTGACGTGACGATGAAGGCGTTGATGAGCTTTCTCCGCGGTGATCCCATGGGCCAGAGCGGAGACGGACGCTCCTTCGGCGTCGGCCTGAGCGCCGCGCTCAGAAGGCAGTACTCGGCCGAGCAGGCCGACCGCTACCTGCGCCTGTGGACCGCCGACCGCGATATCCACAGATCCCCTCGACCGTGACAGCCCCGCCGGTACCCTTGTTTCCATGCCGTACCTCGAACAACGCATGGACAGCGTTGAAACCGACATCAAGGAGATGCGAAGCGACATCTCCGACCTGAAAGCGGACATGACGGTCGTCAAGGCCGACATTGCCGAGATGAAGAGCGACATCGTCGTCATGAAGAGCGACATCGTCGTGATGAAGGGCGACATCGGCGTCCTTCAGCGGTCGGTTGGCAACATGGAGAAATCCATGGCCGTCATGAGAGATGACATCAACGACATCAAGGCCAATCAGATGGAGACAAGTAACCTGCTGGCCAGGCTCGTAGCGAAGCTCGAAGGCGTCTAAGCCACAGGCGGACCGGCCGTGCCCGCCCGCGGCCGTGTCAGCGCTCAGCCGGCTCCTTGTCCCGAACGGCACGGGACTTCAGCAGGCTGAGCACCGTGGTGACGGCGAGCGTCCCGAGGATGACGCCGAGAGAGACCAGGATCGGGATCTCCGGCGCCCAGGACACGCCGTCGTGGTGCAGCGCCTCCAGGATGAGCTTCACCCCGATGAACGCCAGCACCACCGACAGTCCCTTGCTCAGGTACACGAGCCGGTCCAGCAGCCCGCCGATCAGGAAGAACAGCTGCCGCAGCCCCATGAGCGCGAAGGCGTTGGCGGTGAACACCAGGTAGGGCTCCTTGGTCAGGCCGAAGATGGCCGGGATGGAGTCCAGGGCGAACAACAGGTCGGTGGTCCCGATGGCGACCATGACGATGAGCATCGGGGTCACCATGCGGCGGCCGTGGTGCACGGTCAGGCGGGCGCCGTGGTAGGTGTCGGTGGCCGGCAGCACGCGGCGTACCGTCCGCAGCGCGATGTTCTCGGAGAACTCCGCTTCCTCCTCCTCGTGCCCGATCAGCTTCCACGCGGTGTAGACGAGGAAGGCGCCGAAGACGTAGAAGAGCCAGTCGAAGCGGGTCACCGCCTCGGCTCCGGCCGCGATGAAGCCGCCGCGCATGACCAGCGCCAGCACGATGCCGATGAGCAGCACCTTCTGCCGGTACTGCCGCGGCACCCGGAACCTGCTCATGATCAGCAGGAAGACGAAGAGGTTGTCGACGCTGAGGGAGTACTCGGTGATCCAGCCGGCGAAGAACTCCCCGCCGTGCGCGGGACCCGAGAACACCAGCAGCCCGAAGCCGAACAGCACGGCGAGGGAGACGTAGAAGGAGACCCAGCCGACGCACTCCTTGAAGGAGGGTTCGCGCGGGTTTCGGGCGACGAGGTAGAAGTCGAGGGCGAGGATGAGGCCGAAGCCGCCGATGGTGGCGAGCCAGACCCACAGGGGCAGGTTCATCGTCTCCTCACGGCCAGGCGTTCGTGCAGCCACACGAAGCCGATGGCGAAGCCGACGCTCACCATCGCCTGGTAGGCCAGGAACAACAGGACACCGTCCCGCATCCCCACCCCGGCCAGGCTCTCCTGGATGAGTCTGGACATCGGAAACGCGACCATCCAGAACAGGGCGACAGGTGCGAAGGCCCCGGGCCGGAAGAGCCAGCGTCCGATGAGCAGGCCGTACGCGCCGCCGCACAGCGCCAGGGGTACGGCCAGCGCGAGCGCCGACAGCGCGGCCCGTCCGAGAGGCTGCCCCGCGAGCAGGGTCAGCCCCCCGGCGGCCACGCCGGCGACGGCTCCGATCGCCGCCCCGGGCAGGGCGGGTTCGAGGCTGTGCCGGATCGCCATCAGTCCACGACCACGCCGAACGCGAACAGGCTGTAGAAGAGCATGCCCAGGTAGAACACCGCGCCGAAGCCGACGATCACGTTGGTCCACCACTTCGGCCGGATCGGTTTGGGCAGCATGCGGTTGTTGACCAGCAGCAGCGTCACGCAGTAGGCGCCCATGGCGAACGTCGACAGGAACGCCAGCGTGTCCAGGATCCCGCTGGGCCCGTCGGCCGGGCCGAAGAGCAGGATCAGGATGCCGAAGATGATCACGCCCCAGAGGAAGCCCGCGTACAGGTGGGACATCTTCCGCTTACGGGCGCCGGGCACGAAGTTGTAGGTCATGTCGGCCTGCCCGCGCGAGAACGAGTCGAACAGCCCGAGCGTGGCGTTGAGGCCGATCAGCGCGATGAAGCCGAGGAAGACCACCCCGAGCACCGAGCTGCCGGCCGAGGAGACGGCGTTCGACATGGCGGTCAGCGCCACCTCGCGGTCGTCGCCGGAGATGACCGCGCGCACCCCGGGGTTCTGCCGGACGGCCGCCTGGGCGATGACCGTGAACGAGATCGTGACCAGCATGGTCACGCCCCAGAACAGTAGGAGCGCGTCGAAGGTGACCCAGCGCCGCCAGCCCTTCCACTTGGCCATCTCGGCGGGGTCGTCGGTGTCGAACATGAACCCGCGCGCCGGCATCGCCTCTTCCTCGCCGGCGTGGCGCAGGCCGCGGATGCGCGGGATGTGCGCGCCCATGCCGGCGCCGGAGTCGCGCAGGTGCAGCGTGTACCACATCTGCTGCATCCCGGACGGCCCGGCGAACGCGCACGCCCCGACGATGACCGGGAACCACGCGGCCGACAGCGCCTCGGGCGGCAGGTAGCCGAAGGAGAACATGCCGGTGATCGTGGAGACCACGTCACCCCAGGAGCCGACCATCGCCGCGACCACCGCGGTGCTGAGCACGAGCACGCCGATGAGCACCGACAGCAGGTTCTCCAGCACGTTGTAGATCACCTTGGCCAGGGAGAAGACCACCCCGACCAGGATGAGCCCGATGACCGCGGTGACCACCCAGGGAATGCCGGTGATCTCCTCGAAGGCCGCCGCGCCCGCCGACAGGTGGCCCGGCCAGATGTAGACGGCGATGGCCGTCACGAAGAAGAACCACATGATCGGTTTGAACACGCGGGCGGCGCCGGAGAAGATGCTCTCCCCCGTCGCCATCGCGTACCGCGCCATCTCCAGCATCACGACGGCCTGCAGGGTGACGCCGATCAGGAACAACCACCTGATCTCCGGCCCGAACAGCAGGACGAGCCTGGGCCACATGTAGGACTCGCCCATCCCCACGCCCAGGGCGACCAGGAAGACGGTCGGCCCGAGAATGTGCACCGACGGGGGCGCGTCGGGCAGTTTTCTGATGGGCATCGGCTCCAGCCGGCCCGCTTTCCATACGCGTTCGTCCTCAACCGGTGGCGCTGCGGCCGCCGATGGTTTGGATGTGTCCACCTAAGGACCTCCTGGGGGGAAAGGTTGGTTCCTGTGGGCTGCCCCGATGTGCCCCCTCGCCTGCCGCGTCCGGCTCTTAACGCAGCAGTCCGGCCGCTCTGGCCCAGCGATACTTCGCGCCGAGCACGGCCACCGGCTTCTCAGTCGTGTACGGGTAGGCGATGACTCCGTGGTCGAACAGGTACGCGCAGGCTTCCTCCACTTCGGTGTCACCGGCCAGGGACGCGACGACCGGCTTGACGTTGCCCTTCTCCCGCTCCTCCGCCACCACGCGGGCGAGGAGTTCGGCGAAGACCATGGGCGGGGTGACGATCGTGTGCCAGTACCCGAGGACCAGCGCGTGGACGCGCTCGTCGGACAGCCCGAGCCTGACCGTGTTCTCGTAGGTCGACGGCGGTTCGCCGCCGGTGATGTCGATGGGGTTGCCCGCGGCTCCGAAGGGCGGGATGAAGGCGCGGAAGGCCTCGTCCAGGTCGGCCGGGATGTCCATGAGCGTGAGCCCGGCGTCCACGCACGCGTCGGACAGCAGCACGCCGGATCCGCCCGCGCCGGTGATGATGACGACGTTCTCCCCCTGCGGGGCGGGCATCAGCGGCAGCGCCCTGGCGTACTCCAGCATGTCGTTGAGCCCGGGGGCGCGCACGACTCCGGCCTGGCGCAGGATGTCGTCGTAGACCTTGTCGTCGCCGGCCAGCGCTCCGGTGTGCGAGCCGGCCGCCCGCGCGCCCATCGCCGTACGTCCGGCCTTGAGCACGATGACGGGCTTGTTCCTGACGACCCTGCGCGCGGCGTCGACGAAGCCGCGCCCGTCCTTGAGGTCCTCCAGGTGCATGGCGACCGCGCGGGTGTTGTCGTCCTGCTCGAAGAAGGTGAGCAGGTCGTCCTCGTCGACGTCGGCCTTGTTGCCGACGCCGACGATCGCCGAGACGCCCATCTTGGTGGTACGGCTGAAGCCCAGGATGGCCATGCCGATGCCGCCGCTCTGCGAGGTCAGCGCGACACTGCCCTTCACGTCGTACGGCGTGCAGAACGTGGCGCAGAGGTTCTCCGGCGTGTAGTAGTAGCCGTAGATGTTGGGCCCGAGCATCCGCACCCCGTGCCGGCGGGCGATCTCGACGATCTCCCGCTGCCCGTCGACGTTGCCGGTCTCGGCGAACCCCGACGGGATCATGATCGCGCCCGCGACCCCCTTCTTGCCCGTCTCCTCCAGCGCGGGGGCGACGAAGGCGGCGGGGATGGCGAAGACGGCGACGTCCACGTCGTAGGGGACCTCGGCGATGCTCTTGTAGGCGGGCAGCCCCATGATCTCGGTGGCCTTGGGGTTGATCGGGAAGATCTGGCCCTGGTAGCCGCCGTTGATGAGGTTGCGCATGACCGAGTTGCCGATCTTGCCCTGTTCGGCGGAGGCGCCGATGACGGCGATGGCGCGCGGCTTGAAGATGCGGGTCATCTGGTCGAGGATGCGCTCCCTCGGCAGGCGTTCGACCGGCGGGGGCGCGGCGCCGACGAGGATGCGCACGTCGGCGGCGACGGCCCCGGAGGCGCCGGCGAAGACGGGGTTGAGGTCGATCTCCACGATCTCGGGGTGCTCGTCGACCAGCCTGCCCACGCGTTCGATGAGCTGGGCGAGGGCGGCGCGGTCGGCGGGCTCGGCACCGCGCGCCCCACGCAGCACCTCCGCCGCTTTGATGTCGTCGAGCATCGTCAGGGCATCATCACCCGAGACGGGGGCCAGGCGGAAGGTCACGTCCTTGAGCACTTCGACCAGGACTCCGCCCAGGCCGAAGGCGACGACCTTGCCGAAGGTGGGGTCGGTGACGGCGCCGACGATGACCTCGTGGCCGCCGCCGACCAGTTGCTGGACCTGGACGCCGTCGATCTGGGCGCCGGGGTCGTAGGCGAGCGCGTTGGCGACGATCTTCTGGTGGCCCTCGCGGACCTCCTCGGGGGTCTTGAGTCCCACGAGCACGCCGCCGGCCTCGGTCTTGTGCAGGATGTCCGGCGAGACGATCTTCAAGACCACGGGGAAGCCGATTTTTGCTGATATTTCGACCGCTTCCTCGGCGGTGGCGGCCAGGCCCTCGCCCGGGGTGGCGATGCCGTACTCCTCGCAGATCGTCCTCCCCTCGGGGGCGGTCAGGGCCGTGCGGCCCTCGGCCAGCGCCTTCTCGATGACTTCCCTCGCGGACATCAGATGACTCCGTTCGTCTTCAGCTCGGCCAGCTCGCCCGCGCTCACGCCGAGCGCACCGTAGATCTCCTGGTTGTGCTCGCCGAGCAGGGGCGGGGTGCGCACGTCCACCGGCGAGTCGGAAAGCTGCAGCGGGCTGCCCACGGTGACGAACTCGCCCCGCTCCGGGTGCTCCACCGCGACGACGATGCCCTCCTCGCGAAGGCTCTTGTCCTGCGCCAGCTCCCTGGTCGACAGGATCGGGCCGCACGGGACGTTCTCGGCGTTGAGCCGGTCGAGCACCGACCACTTGTCGTGGCGGATGGTCCACTCCTCGATGAGCTGGAACATCTTGTCGAGCTTGCCCAGCCGGGCCTCCGGGGTGGCCCACTCGGGGTCGTCGGCCAGCTCGGGGCGGCCGATGATGCCGGCGATCGGCCGCCAGCCGACCGGCTGCACGATCACGTAGATGTAGTCGTTGGGTCCGCCCGGCGCGCAGCGCACCGCCCATCCGGGCTGGCCGCCGCCGCTGGCGTTGCCCGAGCGCGGCACCTCGTCGCCGAAGTTCCTGTTCGGGTACTCGCGCAGCGGCCCGTGCGCCAGCCGCTGCTGGTCACGCAGCTTCACCCGGCACAGATTCAGTACGGCGTGCTGCATCGCCACCTGCACCCGCTGCCCCCGCCCGGTGCCCTCCCGCTGGTACAGAGCGGCGAGGATGCCCGCCACCACGTGCACACCGGTGCCCGAGTCGCCGATCTGCGCGCCCGTGGCCAGCGGCGGCCCCTCCTCGAAGCCCGTGGTGGTCATCGAGCCGCCCATGGCCTGGGCGATCACCTCGTACGCCTTGAACTTGGCGTACTTGCCTGCGCCGAAGCCCTTGATCGAGGCGTAGATGAGGCGCGGGTTGAGCTCGCTCAGGCGTTCCCAGGTGAAGCCCATCCGGTCGACCGCGCCGGGCCCGAAGTTCTCGACCAGGATGTCGGCGCCCTTCACCAGTTCGGTGAACAGCTCCTTGCCCCGCTCGGACTTCATGTTGAGGGTGATGCTGCGTTTGTTGCAGTTGAGCATCGTGAAGTAGAGGCTGTCGACGCCGGGTTTGTCGCGCAGTTGCTGACGGGTGATGTCGCCCGTGGGCGCCTCCAGCTTGACCACGTCGGCGCCGAGCCAGGCGAGCAGCTGGGTGGCCGAAGGGCCGGACTGGACGTGGGTCATGTCGAGGACGCGGACGCCTTCCAGAGCCTTCATCTGAGCCTCACTTGTACATCGTCTGGTTCATGGTTCCGGGGGCGTAGACCTCGGGGTCGACCCACACGTTGATCAGCGAGGGCTTGCCGGACTCGCGGGCCCTGCGCAGGGCCGGGGCGATCTCGTCCGGGTCGCGGACCTCCTCGCCGTAGCCGCCGAGCAGCTTGGCGAAGTCGCCGTAGCGGATGTCGCCCAGCGTGTTGCCGACGCGGGCGCGGTCCTCGCCGTACTTGGCGGCCTGGCCGTACCTGATCTGGTTCATCGAGGAGTTGTTGCCGATGACGCCGATGAACGGCAGGTCGAAGCGGATCATCGTCTCGAAGTCCCAGCCGGTCAGGGAGAAGGCGCCGTCGCCGAACAGGCAGAGCACCTCCTTGTCGCGGCGGGCCTGCTTGGCGGCCATCGCGAACGCCATGCCGACGCCGAGGGTGCCCAGCGGGCCCGGATCCATCCAGTGGCCGGGCGACTTGGGCTGCACGACCTGGCCGGAGAAGGTGACGATGTCGCCGCCGTCGCCGATGTAGATGGTGTCCTCGGTCAGGAACTCGTTGATCTCGTGGACGAGGCGGTAGGGGTCGATGGGCGAGCTGGCCGACAGCTGCCTGGGCAGGCGCTTGTCGTAGGACTGGGTCTCGACCGCGCGCAGCTCCTCGATCCACTCCTTGCGCCGGGCGGCGGCGTCGCTGATCCGGCCGCCGGCCGCCTGGACCGCGGCCGACAGGATGAGCCCGGCGTCGCCGACGATGCCCAGGTCGATGTCGCGGTTCTTGCCGACCGTGCGGTAGTCGAGATCGATCTGGACCACGGTGGCGGCCGGGGACAGGCGCTTGCCGTACCCCATCCTGAAGTCGAACGGCGTGCCGACGATGATGATGAGGTCGGCCTCGGTGAAGGCGTACCTTCTCGACAGCTGGAAGTGGTGCGGGTCGCCGGGCGGGAGCGTGCCGCGGCCGGAGCCGTTCATGTAGGCGGGCACGTTCAGGCTTCTGACGAAGTCGATCGCCGCGTCGGTGGCCCGGCAGGTCCAGACCTGGCTGCCGAGCAGGATGCACGGCTTCTCGGCGTGGGCGAGCATGTCGGCCAGGCGTTCGATCGCCTCCGGGTCGCCGGCCTGCCGGGTGGAGGCCCGGTAGTTCTTGGGGATGCGCGCCTTCTCCAACGGGATCTTCGCGTCCAGCACGTCGCGCGGGATCTCCAGGAACGACGGGCCGGGGGCGCCGTGGTAGCACTCGCGGAAGGCCATCGACACGATGTCGGCCACGCGTTCGGTGCTCGGCACCGTGGCGGCGAACTTCGTGATCGGCGTCATCATGTCCACGTGCGGCAGGTCCTGGAGTGAGCCCATCTTGTGCTGGCTCAGCGCGCCCTGGCCGCCGATGAGCAGCATGGGGCTCTCCGCGCGGAAGGCGTTGGCCACGCCGGTGACCGCGTCGGTCGTGCCCGGTCCCGCGGTGACCACCGCGCAGCCGGGTTTGCCGGTGATGCGCGCGTAGCCGTCAGCGGCGTGCGCGGCCACCTGCTCGTGACGAACGTCGATCACTTCGATGCCCTCATCGACGCAACCGTCGTAGATGTCGATGATGTGCCCGCCGCACAGCGTGTAGATCACATCCACGCCCTCGGCCTTGAGCGCTTTGGCTACCAGATGACCGCCAGAGATCGTTTCCGACATCGTGCACCCTTCTCGGCGACTGTCTCCCGCATACTGCATACCGTATGACGCCAATGGTTACTCCCTTGTGAACGGCCTGTCCAGACCTCTACGGCAACTCGATCAACTCCACGGGCCCGCCGCACCACCCCGGTGGCACCGCCGCCAGGGCCTCGGCCAGCGCCGCTCCCCACAACGAACCCGGCCGGTCGTGCCCCACGGGAACCGCGCCCTTCTCCGAACGCCGGACCGGCACCAGGCGGGTGTCGCGCGGATGCGCCCGCACCGGCCCCGCCAGCGCGCTCATCTGTCCCCGGTACGGCCCGCCGAGCAGCGGCACCAGCAGCGTGAGAGCCGCCCCGAGCGCGGCGAAGGGATTGCCGGGCAGGCCCACGAGCATGGCCCCCGACTCCAGCCCGGCCAGGATCTGCGGATGTCCGGGACGCACGGCCACCCCGTCGACCAGCACCTCCGCACCTCGTAGCACAGCACGCAGATGGTCGGCGGGCCCCTTCGACGAGGCCCCGCAGACCACGACCACGTCGGCGTCCTGGCTCGTGAGCGCCTCGCGCAGCGCCCGCTCGCCGTCGGGCAGCCTGGCGACGCCGGCCAGGCGGCCGCCCGCCCACTCGACCAGGCCGGGCAGCATCGGGCCGATCGCATCGCGGACCCGGCCGGGTCCCGGCACGCCCGCGAAGACCACCTCGTCACCGGTCACCAGCACCGACACGGCGGGCCTGGGCACCACGCGCAGCCGGTCGTGCCCCAGCCCGGCGGCCAGCCCGAGCACGGACGGGGTGACCAGGGTTCCGGCGCCGAGCACCACGGCGTCCTCGGGGATGTCCTCGCCCCGGCGCCTGATGTGCCGCCCCGTCTCGGCCGGGCCCTTGACCCACTGGCCGTCGGCGTCGGCGGCCTCGTAGGGCAGCACCGCCGCCGCCCGTGCGGGCACCGGGGCTCCGGTGGCGATCTCGACGGCCTCGCCGCCGGCCAGCGACGGGTACGCCGCTCCCCCGGCCAGCACCCTGCCCACCAGGCGCCAGGGCGGCGGGCCGCAGACCGCGTAGCCGTCCATGGCCGACACGTCCGTGCCCGGTACCGGGACCAGGGCGCGGAGGGGTTCGGCCAGGCGGCAGCCGTACACCTCGGCGAGGGGGAGATCGGCCGGTACGGGCGGGCGGGCGCGGGCGGCGGCGAGGGCACGGGCCCGCTCCCAGGACAGCGTGCTCATGGGCGGCTCCTTGACCGGCATTTTTCCATACTGTATACCGAATGCAGATTCCGACGCGAGAACGGAGCGCAGCATGAAAGTCGCTGTTCTTGGCGCCGGCGCCATCGGCGCATACGTGGGAGCCGCCCTGCACAGGGCGGGAGTCGAGGTGCATCTGATCGCGAGAGGCGAGCACCTTGCGGCCATCCGCCGCGAGGGAGTACGGGTGCTCAGCCCCCGGGGCGATTTCGTCGCCCACCCCCATGCCACCGACGATCCGACCCACGTCGGCCAGGTGGACCACGTCTTCCTGGGCCTCAAGGCGAACAGCTACGCCGCCGCGGGCCCCATGATCAAGCCGTTGCTGCACGAGGCCACGAGCATCATCGCCGCGCAGAACGGCATCCCGTGGTGGTACTTCCACGGGCTCAACGGCCCCTACCGGGGCTACCGCATCGAGAGCGTCGATCCGGACGGGGCCGTCACCGCGGCGTTGCCGCTGGAGCGCGCGATCGGCTGCGTCGTCTACGCCGCCACCGAGATCGAGGCGCCGGGCGTCATCCGGCACCTGGAGGGAACCCGGTTCTCCATCGGCGAGCCGGGCGGGCAGCTGAGCGCCCGGTGCGCCGCCTTCAGCCGGGCCGCGGTCGAGGGCGGGCTCAAGTGCCCGGTCGAGGCCGACGTCCGGCGCGATGTGTGGATCAAGCTGATGGGCAACATCGCCTTCAACCCGATCAGCGCCCTGGCCCGCGCCACCATGGCCGGAATCGCCCGCCACCAGGGCACCCGCGAACTGGTCATGGCCATGATGCGGGAGACCGTCGAGGTGGCCGGAAGGGTCGGGTGCGATCCGGGTGTGTCGATCGAACGGCGGCTGCGCGGCGCGGAGAAGGCGGGCGAGCACAAGACCTCCACGCTGCAGGACCTGGAGAAGGGCAAGCCGCTGGAACTGGACGTCCTGCTGGCGGCGGTGGTCGAGCTGGCCGACCTGACCGGCGCCGAGGTGCCGGTGCTGCGTGCGATCCACGCGGTGAGCGATCTGCTGAACGAGAACGTTGCTCCTACGGCCTAGCCAGGCATACCGTAGGCTGTATACAGAATGGAGGGATCATGAGCTATGACCGCCTGACCCATCCACTGGTGCGCGAGGACGGCGTGCTGCGCGAGGCCACCTGGGACGAGGCGCTCGACCGCGCCGCCGAGGGCTTCAGGCGCGCCGTCGACCGGCACGGCCCCGACACCTTCGCGATGTTGTCGTGCGCCCGCTCCACCAACGAGATGAACTACATAGGCCAGAAGTTCACCCGTGTGGTCATGGGCACCAACAACGTGGACTCCTGCAACCGCACCTGCCACGCCCCCAGCGTGGCGGGGTTGTCGGCGGTGTTCGGCAGCGGTGGCGGCACCTCCTCCTACCAGGAGGTCGAGGACACCGACGTGATCGTGATGTGGGGCTCGGCCGCCAGGAACGCCCACCCGATCTTCTTCCACCACGTGCTCAAGGGCATCCACAAGGGCGCCCGCATGTTCGCCGTCGATCCCAGGCGCACCGGCACCGCGCAGTGGGCCGACCGCTGGCTCGGCCTGAACGTCGGCACCGACATCCCCCTCGCCCACGCCGTGGCCCGCGAGATCATCCACGCCGGCCTGCACAACCAGGCGTTCATCGAGCGGGCGACGGCTGGCTTCGCGGAGTTCGCCGCCTCGGTCGAGCCCTGGACGCTCACTGCCGCCGAGCAGGTGACCGGCGTACCGGCCGAGGCGATCAAGGAACTGGCCCACGCGTACGCCCGCGCCGACCGCGCCCAGCTGTGCTGGACGCTCGGCATCACCGAGCACCACAACGCCACCGACAACGTACGCGCGCTGATCAACCTGTCGCTGCTCACCGGCCACGTCGGCCGCTACGGCTCCGGCCTGTCACCCCTGCGCGGCCAGAACAACGTGCAGGGCGGCGGCGACATGGGCGCCATCCCCAACCGGCTGCCCGGCTTCCAGGACATCCTCGACCCGGCCGTACGGCGGCGCTTCGAGTCAGCCTGGAATATCGGGATTCAGCCGAAATATGGTCTTAATCTCACCCAGATGCTGGAGGCGATGGCCGAGGGCGAGGTCACGGCCTGCTACCTCATCGGCGAGAACCCCGTCCAGTCCGAGGCCGACTCGCTGGCCTGCGTCAAGCGCCTGTCCATGCTCGACCACCTGGTCGTCCAGGACATCTTCCTCACCAAGACCGCCCAGATGGCCGACGTCGTCCTGCCCGCCAGCGCCGCCTGGTGCGAGAGCGACGGCACGTTCACCAACAGCGAGCGCCGCGTCCAGCGCGTCCGCAAGGCGCTCGACCCGCCGGGCGAGGCCCGCGACGACATCTGGATCATGTGCGAACTGGCACGCAGGCTCGGCCACGACTGGCACTACGACGGCGCCGAAGAGGTCTGGAACGAACTGCGCGCCCTCTCCCCCGCCCACGCCGGCATGACCTACCAGCGGCTGGCCGACCTGCAGGGCATCCAGTGGCCCTGCCCGTCCGAGGACTCCGTCGAACCGCCCTACCTGCACGGACGACTCTGGGAGAGCGACCCTGTCAAGCGCGGCACACCGGCGCCGTTCGCCGTGCTGCGTCACTCGCCGCCGGTGGACCTGCTCGACGAGGAGTACCCGCTCCGGCTCACCACCGGGCGGCGGCTCGACTCCTACAACACCGGCGTCCAGTCCTCCGGGTTCGCCTCGCCGCTGCGCCGCGGCGAGACCATCGAACTGTGCCCGGAGGACGCGCTGCGCCTCGGGCTCACCGCCGGGGAGGAGGTGCGGATCACCTCCAGGCGCGGCTCGGTCGTCGCGCCCGTCTTCATCGACCCCGCGCTGCGGCCGGGGCTGGTCTTCATGACCATGCACTTCCCCGACGAGGTCGACACCAACGCCCTCACCATCGAGGCGACCTGCCCCATCGCGGGGACGGCCGAGTTCAAGGCGGCAGCCGTACGCGTCGAGAAGCTTGTGAAGGTGGGCTGATGGACCTGCGCTTCCGCGACGCCCAGCCCACCGACGAGGAGCGCGCGGCCGTCGACGCGCTGCTCGGACCGCCCGCCACCGCGTGGGACGGCGGCGACAGAACCGCCGCCGACCTGCGCTTCGCCGCCCGCGCCGAACCGGCGCGGGACCTGCTGCTGCCCGCGCTGCACGCGGTCAACGACCGGGTGGGCTGGATCAGCGAGGGCGCGCTCGACTACATCTGCCGCCGGCTGACCGTGCCGCCCGCCGAGGCCTTCGGGGTGGCGTCGTTCTACTCGCTGTTCTCCCTGTCCGAGCGGCCGGCCTCCGTGCTGCACGTCTGCACGGACCTGGCCTGCCACGCTCAGGGCGCTTCCGAGGTACGGCAGGCCGTCGCCGACCGGCTCGGACCGCCAGGGAAGTCCTGGCAGGAGAGCCCGTGTCTCGGGTTGTGCGAGCGGGCGCCGGCCTGTCTGACGTTGACCGCGGGCGATCCGCCCTCCGCCGCGGTGGACGCTCCCTATTCCGCGGGTCAGGCCGGTGAGCCGCCCGTGGCGGCGGCGGTGCCGCAGGCCGGGCAGGACGGGCTCGTGCTGCTGCGGCGGGTCGGCGTCGTGGATCCGCTGAGCCTGGACGACTACCGGGCGCAGGGCGGGTACCAGGCGCTGCGCCGGGCCTTCCAGCTCGGCCCCGCCGGGGTGATCAGGGAGGTCACCGACTCCGGGCTGGTCGGCAGGGGCGGCGCCGCGTTCCCGACCGGCCGCAAGTGGGAGGCCACGGCCCGCCAGCCCGACCATCCGCACTACCTGGTCTGCAACGCCGACGAGAGCGAGCCGGGCACCTTCAAGGACCGCGTGATCATGGAGGGCGACCCGTACGCGCTGATCGAGGCCATGACGATCGCCGCCTACGCCACCGGGTGCGCCAAGGGCTACCTGTACATCAGGGGCGAATATCCGCGGGCGCGGCACGCGCTGGAGAACGCCATGGCCACGGCCCGTGCCCGGGGCCTGCTCGGCGCGGACATCCTGGGCCAGGGGTTCTCCTTCGACATCGAGCTGCGGCGGGGGGCGGGGGCGTACATCTGCGGGGAGGAGACGGCGATCTTCAACTCCATCGAGGGGCAGCGCGGGGAGCCGCGCAGCAAGCCGCCGTTCCCGGTGGAGAAGGGGCTGTTCGGCAAGCCGACCGTGGTCAACAACGTGGAGACGCTGGTCAACGTGCTGCCGATTCTGGAGAGGGGGCCGGCGGCTTATCGGGGGGCAGAGCCCAAGTTGTTCTGCGTATCCGGAAATATCGCGAAACCGGGGGTCTATGAGCTGCCCTTCGGCGCCACGCTCAGGGAGCTTCTCGCCCTGGCCGTGCCCACCGGCACGGTCAGGGCGGTGCTCCTGGGCGGCGCGGCCGGGGCGTTCGTCACCGACCTGGACATCCCGCTGACCTTCGAGGGCACCCGGCAGGCCGGTGCCACCCTGGGCTCCGGCGTCGTGCTGGTACTCGGCGACGACGTCGACCTCAAGGCCATCCTGCTGCGCATCGCCGAGTTCTTCCGCGACGAGTCGTGCGGGCAGTGCGTACCGTGCCGGGTCGGGACCGTGCGGCAGGAGGAGGCGCTGCACCGCCTCTCCCGCCGCGTCGACCACTCCGACCTGGTCCTTCTGCGCGAAGTCGGCCAGACCATGCGTGACGCCTCCATCTGCGGGCTCGGCCAGACCGCCTGGAACGCGGTCGAATCCGCCATCGACCGGTTGGGAGTCTTCAAGTGATCCCGTTGCAGCCCCCTCGGCGGCTGATCGACGTCGAGATCGACGGCGAAGCCGTACGCGTACCGGAAGGAGCGACGCTCCTCGACGCCTGCGCGACGGCGGGAAAGGACATCCCGACGCTCTGCCACGGCGACACCCTCACCCCGAAGAACGCCTGCCGCGTCTGCGTCGTCGAGATCGAGGGCGCGCGCACGCTGGCCCCGGCCTGCTCGCGCAAGGCCGAGGCCGGGATGAAGGTCGCCACCGGCACCGAGCGCGCCCGCCACAGCCGCAAGGTCGTCCTCGAACTGCTGGCCTCCTCCACCGACCTGTCCACGACCCCGCGGGCCAAGGAATGGATGGCCGAGTACGGGGCCGACCCCGCCAGATTCGGCGAGGACGCGGCCACCGTCGAGCAGCCCCCCAAGGTGGACAACGACCTCTACGTGCGCGACTACGGCAAATGCATCCTCTGCTACAAGTGCGTGGACGCCTGCGGCGAGCAGTGGCAGAACTCCTTCGCCATCTCCGTGGCCGGGCGCGGCTTCGACGCGACCATCTCCACCGAATGGGACGCGGCGCTCACCGACTCGGCCTGCGTCTACTGCGGCAACTGCGTGGAGGTCTGCCCGACCGGGGCACTGTCGTTCAAGACCGAGTTCGACATGCGCGCCGACGGCACCTGGGACGAGGACCGCCAGAGCGAGACCACCACCATCTGCAGCTACTGCGGCGTCGGCTGCAACCTCACCCTCCACGTCCAGGACAACAAGATCGTCAAGGTGACGTCGCCCCACGACAACCCCGTCACCCACGGCAACCTCTGCGTGAAGGGACGCTTCGGGTACGGCTATGTCTAGAGTGACGATCAAGCGCCCCATCCTGCGCGTCCGCGACACCACCACCCGCCGCTTCGACTCCCTGGCCGCCGAGGAACCCCTGGAGATCCGCCTCGACGGCACCCCGCTGACCGTCACCATGCGTACCCCCGGGGACGACTTCGACCTGGCCGCCGGGTTTCTGGTCAGTGAGGGCGCCGTCGGTCGTGCTGCCGACGTCGCCGCCATCCGCTACTGCGCGGGCGCGCTGGCCGACGGGACGCAGACGTACAACGTCCTGGATGTACGGCTGGCGCCCGGCGTACCCCGCCCTGAACCCCGCAACTTCTACACCACCTCCTCCTGCGGCGTGTGCGGGAAGGCGTCGCTGGAGGCGGTACGCACCGTCGCCCGCTGGACGCCGCGCGAAGACCCGATCAGGCTGAGCCGCCAGACGATCACCGCCCTGCCGGACCGGCTGCGCTCGGCCCAGCGCGTCTTCGAGCGGACCGGCGGGTTGCACGCGGCCGCCCTGTTCACGCCGACCGGCGAGGCGATGTGCGTACGTGAGGACGTGGGCCGCCACAACGCCGTGGACAAACTCCTTGGCTGGGCCCTGCGCGGCGACCTGCTGCCGCTGCGCGAAACCGTCCTGATGGTCTCCGGCCGCGCCTCCTTCGAACTGGTGCAGAAGGCGGTCATGGCCGGGGTACCGGTGCTGGCCGCGGTCTCGGCACCCTCCTCCCTGGCCGTGGAACTGGCGGCCGAGGAGGGGATGACGCTGATCGGCTTCCTGCGGGGGGAGTCGATGAACGTCTATGCCGGCGAGCACCGCCTCGACGTCACCCCGGCCACCGGCCTCGGCTCGGCCGGTGGACGCAGTCCGGGATGATGACGGGATGCCGCACGGTGCTCCGGTGCCCCCGACACCGTCCGGCATCCCACCAGGCGCATTATGGGCGCTCCGCGCAAAAGGGCCTCCCCAAACAGGCGCTTCGCGCAAGGGGCTCCGGGCTCCCTTCAGTGGGGGGCCGAGCCCCCCACGACCCCCCGCCGGGGGCCTCCCGGCCCCCCGTCCCCCGAGCCTTGGCCGGGGCGCCCACGACCCATGGGCCTGCGCAAACAGGCGCTTCGCGCTATAGGCTCCGGGCTCCCCTCTGTGGGGGGCCGAGCCCCCCACGACCCCCTGCCGGGGGCCTCCCGGCCCCCCGACCCCCGAGCCTTGACCGGTGGGGTCACGGCCAAAGAACCAACGAGGACAAGAGGCCGCCGTCCGCGGCAGAGATTCTGGATCAGATCAAAGCCGCCCTCGAACGAGACGGCGGACCAGGTCCGCGAATTACACCGCCCTCGCAGAGCGGATCAAGCAGCTACGGGATCGCATCATCCAGAATTCACAGGACGCACTGGAGTTCCTGTCCGAGGCTCTGCGGATCGCCCGCGCGATCGTAAACGTCGGGAAGCACTCCGACGAAGCCATCGTGCTGGACGACGACCACGTCGGAGTCCTGTCGCGGAACATCCGCGACTACGCACCGCCCGGCCTCACGATCACGGAGAGGAACGTGGCCGAGGAGATCGATCGGGTGGTCACCCCCGCCCTCGCTCGGTCGTGGAACAACGCCGAAGAGCGCAAACCGAGGCGTCCATCGCGCCACCGTCGGTACATGTTGAAGCCGGTTGGGGAGCCGTATGACACCACCGGGGCCTACATCGCAGCCCACTATCAAGTTGACTGATCTCCTGGATCAGCGCAGGTCACGTCCGTGGACGTGACCGCTATGAATGGACGACCGTCAGCAGACTGCGTTCCAGTTTGCGAGCATGCTCAGCATTGGCGCGCGCCGCCTCCAGCGCCTGTTGAAGGGTTCTCGTCCGACTCCTTTGTCAGCATGACAGCAGCATTCCTGGCGACGGTTTCGTGGAAATCCAGCCGGACCCTGAGATCGGGCAGCGACGTATATGGGCCGAAGAAGGCGCGAGGATCGCTTCCTAACTGCGCGATGCTCGGCCTCCTTCAGGGCTGTCGCGATCAGTTCTGTGCTGGCGCTGATCTCCCCGCTCCCGTCCCGATGGGTACTGAGGAGATCACGTTCCATCGGTAGAGGTGGCCATCGCGTTGCTGCAGGACGAGATGGGCATGCCGAACCGTCATGGACTGCGGCTCTGGCCGTATGGCCAGTGCATCGACGATCGGGGCGGTGGGTCGTTCACTGTTGCTGTACGCGACACTGATGTGCGGGGTCCAGCCGGGGCTGTCATCAAGCTGGTGGTGCTCGACTGTTTCGGCGATTGCGTCTCGAATCGCCTCTCGTACAGGGTGGAGCGCGCGTGGCGGACGAATGCCGAGCATGACCGCTTCCGGATGGAACAGCACCTCGCCAAGCTTCACGGTGATCGGCTCTATCTCTTGCAGGTTCTCGGCAGCGAGCGTGAGCATGGCAGCGAGCTCAGCCTGTGTGATCTCGTCTGGGAATCCGATGATCTGTGTGGTCATGTGCAGCCAAGCAGCCGGAATGAAGTCCAATCCTTCGAGGCCGGCAAGTTTGGCCTGCGACTCATGGATGAGCGCGCGAACAGTGGGCTGGTCGTCGATGAGGATGTGCCAGACCAGCAGCCCACGGCCAGGGCGAACCCCCGGCCGCCACCACCAGTGATCAGCCATCCGTTCCGGCATCGAGTGCACGATCTCTCCCTGAAATGGCGGCGACTTCGCGTCCAAGGGACCCGCTCTGGAAGGCCCGAATGCGCTCGCGAAGATCGGCGATGCGCCTCATGTCTTGGTGACCGATGTTCTGAAGGAGCCGATCGATCTGCCCCATTCTTTCGGCGATCGTCACCACTCGATACTCGGGACCTAGTTCAAAGACTGATGCTAGTTCTGACGATGCCGCCTCGATATCGCGCAACATCACGTGCGCCATAGCCGCTCCGATGCGAATCTGTGCCCAGGTCCCGTAGACCCACGGGTCGCCCTGAGCCCAAGCGGCGTCCGCGGCTGTCACCTCACGGAGAGCCGCTGCGGGGTCGCCCGCGCCGAGTTCGACCTGGCTCGCGTAGGTGGCGTGCCGGGATCGTGGACAAAACCAAGCATCAGTTCGCGGTCTCCGTCCATCGAAGTCGTCGCGGGCCCGCTGCGCCAGGATGAGCGCCTCGTGGGCACCAACAATGTCACCCATCCCTTGCAGGGCGGCCGCCTCTGAAACCGCCAGCAGCACGCGTGGCTCGCCGGCAGGGCAGATCTCGTAGCCGCGGCGCGCGAGTCGCGCCGCGTCCTCAAAGCGTCCCTCCCAGCGCGCCGTCTTGGACTGCGAGCACAACGCCAACGCCCGTGCGGGGTCGGAATCAGCTTCTTCAGCGCACGTCCAAGCCGCGTAGCCGTAAGAATCCGCCCATGAGTAGCGCCCGAGATCACTGGCCAGGAGGTTGTTGAGCGCGAACAGTTCAGCGGAGATGGTGAGAAGGAATCGAGTCTGCGAGAGTCGCTGTCGCCCGCCTCGGAGGAGATCGTAAATGCGCTGCTGTAGCGCTGTAGCGTCCTTGAACACTTCTAGGGGTGGGCGGCGCGCGTAGTCCAAGGCCAGTCGGTGCGTCGCGTTCGCCAGGTAGTCGATGGTGGCAGATCCGATGTTGCTCTGCTCTAGCCAGGTAGCCAAATCGACCGCGTCATCCGGATGATTGGGCTCCGCGGTTCGCGACTCGCCGCCGCGGTCCGCGAACAATTCGGCCTCGCTCAGGCGAAAGACCCGGCAGTAGAGCAAGAGGTAGGGATCATTCGGCCGATGCCTGCCCCACTCATGATCCCTGATCCTGCGGATCACTGAGTCGAATTCGGGCAAGGCGCTTTCGGTATCTACCTTGAAGAGTTCGCGAGCCAATCTCTTCTGCGACCACTGATTCGCACGTCGCTGCTCGCGCAGACGCAGCGCCCAGTCAGGGATCTCACGTGGTTCGGTCATACCGTCGCACCTCAGCGCGGGGGGACACGCTCGTCACCTCTAGTGTCCTCTACCCGCACCTGTTCGCGCATGGTTACCCAGCGTTGTGATGAGGTCGTGAGGGACACTCTGAACGGCACCGGCCTGACCGCTGAGCCTGTCTCGACCTGTCGCGAAGCGCTGGAGTACACGCTCACCGAGCAGTTCGAGCGCTGGCGCCGCCTCGCTGGGTCACGGCTTCGCGAGCGCGATGTCCACGTTCGGCTTGCCGAAGTCGCGTGGGTGTCGGCGATGCACCAGACCACCTACAGCCATTCCATGGCCTCCGCCACTAGGGCCCTGCTTCAGCAGGCGCCGGTGCCCGCCGTCGTGGACGCGCTCGGCGTGGTCGACGTCGAGGCGCTCACGAGATTGTGGAAGCCGTGGGCGGCTGGGCAGAGCGTCCTGTTCGTGCAGGGGTACGACGTGGTGGCGCCGCAGGATTGCGCTCGGGTGGGGCGGCTACTGGCTGCGGAGAGGCCGTGAGCGAGATGTCGCGGCTGCGGGTGCCGTACATCACCGCCTATGACGACGAGTACGCCGAACGGCGGTTCACGCTCATTCCCGACGCGAGTGCCACCGACGGCAGGCGACTCGGGTTCGTCGGCGCCGCCGAGCAGGATTGGATGTTCGGCGTGCTATGGCATCGGCCCGGCCTGCACCGGCGCGGCCGCCCCGAGTGGAAGATGGTCAACACACTGCGGCAGCGCCGGTGCATGCTGCGCCTGCTCTGCCAGGTTTGCGGTGGCCCGGCGACCACCCAAGGCGACTGCCGGATCTCATGGCTGTTGGCAGATCCGCCCGAGACCATATCGACTGGCAAGCCGTTCACGAACGCGCCGCCCACCTGCCGCGGCTGCATCCCCGAGGCACTGACCGCCTGCCCGCGGCTCCGCCGGGCCGCCTGCGTCTACACCACGCGGTCCGCCGAGCCGTACGGCGTGGTGGGCGACACGGTACGGCCTTCCGCCCAGGGTCTCGTCAAGGTGGCATGGGACCTGCACATCCCGCTCGACTCCTTCCGTCTCCTGGAATACGCCGTCGCCAAGCAACTGCTCGTGACTATGGACGACCTGCAACCGAACAGCCCCTTCGGATACGGCGGATCCAAGCCGGGTGCACGGTCTCGCTGACAACGGAAGATCCTCAGTCCGTGCTTGCTCAGTGGGGTCAGTGGCGGCTCACCGTTGACGCCGCTCATACACTTGCCGGACCCGCGCACCCGGCACCCCATCGACCTCCACAACCGCTTCTTCTACCACTCGAACGAGCGCCGGAACGCAGGCAGACGTTCCACCCTCGCCCTGGATCGTCAGGGACGCGGTGCCATCCTCCGGGCTTGGCACCCCACTGGGCCACGATGGCCTTCAATTCCTGGGCGGAGCCGCCGAGCCGATACTTGTGCTCGAATTCGGTGATACGTAACTGAGTCACGTGGTGACCGGTCGGGACGGCCCGCTCGGGGTCGCTGCCAAGCCCGCCGTCTGGAGGATGAATCGGGTGGCGTCCTCGACCGTCAGGGCGTGGTCCAGGAGGTGCTCGTATCCGCCCGGCAGGAGATCGCGTTCCTTGAACCACTCGGCCATCTGCTCGAGAGTGAACTGTGATCGCTGAGGGCGCGTCTCGTGCCGGACGAGGGTCTCCTCCCATGGCACATCCATATAGAAGAAGACGGCCGGGCCCTGGTGGTCGCGTCGGAGGCCGTCGAGCATCGCGCCATAACGGCTGCCGGTCAAGATCCCTTCCAGGACCACATGGTGGCCGTGGGTGAGCGCGTGGAGGCAGATCGTCTTGATCAAGCCGATGTTGACGCCGCCCGGCACATCCAGCTCGCGGAGCATCTCACGGCGGACGACGTCCTGGCTGACGATCGCGAGCCCGCGCTGACCGTACGCCCCACGGACCGCTTTGGCCAAGGTGGTCTTCCCGGAACCAGAGTTGCCACGGATGACAACGAGAGTGGTCTGCGTCACAGGCATCGCTACCACTCGATGAGCTCGGCCAACCGGGCCTCGCGCAGCACTGTCGGATCCGCGGTGTAGCTGACGGTGGTCCCCATCCTCGTGACCATAGGGGTTACACGTGCGAGCCGTACGGTAGACAACGACCACCGGTTCGATAGCACCTCAGCAGGGTCAAGAAGGGCCCCGATCATCCAGCTCAGCTGCCCCGACGGTGGAGTCGGCACACCGAAGCAGGCGAGTAACCGCGCGACCCATTGCCCGCGCGGTGCCCGTCAGATTCGTGGTACTGCGTGCCGTACAGCCGCGGGCGCCCGTCGGCGACGCGGACCCGGTCAGTCAGATACGCGACGTGCGACAGCTCGGCCTGCCCCGCCACGGCGCCCTTCTGCAGCAGGTTCAGGTAGCGGTGTTTGAAGGCGACGTCGTCGACAGGAGTCAGGCGGCCGAGCTGTCGTCGTCGCCGACGAGGTCACGGCCGGGCCGGCCGTGCTCAGCGATGACCTCCTTCAGGAAGCGGGTGTTGTCGTGCTCGACCTGCTCCCATTCCCGCTGAGCCTGCTCGGTCGTCGGCACGGCTGAAAGATCTGAACTGCCGTCGAAGGTGCTGCCTGAGGTACAGGCTTTGGGACCGTCAGGAGCCGGTCGAGGGTGGACGTGGCCGGGGCCATGACGGCGGTCGTGATGCCGTCGACGGACAGGATGAAGGTCCGGCGCGCTCGGTCCAGTTTGCTCGGCATGAAGGATCAGTCCATGTTGATGGCGGATCTGAGTGCCACCCGGCGAGAACGCTGGAAGTGATGCCGGACCGCCTCGCCAACCCAGTCCTTCTCGATGATCGCCGCGATCCGGCCGCCGTCGGCGTTGGGGAACAGCCCCACCGCCAGCTCGCACGCGGACAGCAGGGCCAGGAGGGCAGCGGTCCGCCTGCTCGGCGGCTCACCGGCGAGCGCCAGGTCGATACGGCCGCTGATCTCCAGTCTCAGGCTGGGGTCTCCCTCCGGATATCGCTTGTTGCGGAGCATGGTCTTCTGCATGGACAGTGCGCCTCGGGAGATGAGCCGGTCCAGCAGGCGTTGCGCCCGCTGCGCGGAATACAGCCTGTTGAACCACTCCAGGACTCCGATCGGGGCGGTCTCACCCGCCAGGGTGCTCAACACGTCGTCGAGCTCCCCGTCGCCGGTCGCGGCCGCGTCCAGCAGCCGGATGTTTCCGTTCCGCAGGTCAATCCGGTTTCGGACGGCAAGCTCGGAGAGGACGCCGGCGGTGCTGACGAAGCCAAGGGGCTCCGAGGCGAGGAGGGGGCGGCCATCCGTCTGGTATGTCAGGAGAACGAACTCTTCGGCGATGATCAGATCCGGGTCTTCCATGGTTCTGGAGTCTGGCCGACGCGGACCGATCGCGCCATGCCCACGCCTCCGGGCCGGGGGAAACATCCCGCTCGACTCCTGCGCCTCCCGTCACGAACCTGGAATCCCCGGCCAGTGATCGGCCGGGGTTCGGATCGGTTGTCAGCTCGTGATCTCTAGGGCTGCCTCCACTGGTCTGACGGGGAGACGCCGGGCAGTGGCTTGCCGATGAGGGCCAGGGGGAGGAAGAAGCAGACCTGGCCGATCGCCATGATGAGGGTGGCGAGTGCCTTCTCGTCGTAGTGAAGCGACGCCCGCGTGTACAGCTCGTCGGGGACGCGTTCGCCCGACGGGCTCGGGGTCAGGACGGATTCGACCAGTTCCAGTGCGACCCGTTCGGCGTCGGTGAAGTAGGGCGCGTCTCGCCAGGAGGCCACGGCGGTGATGGTCTCCTCGCGCACGCCGGATTTGCGGAGGCTGCCGGTGTGCAGGACGGTCAGGTACGTGCTGCCGGCGAGTTGCCCGGCGCGGAGCTGGATCAGGCTGATGGTGGTCTGCGGGATGGCGCCGTTGCCGGTCGCCTTGTACAGGGCGCCGCCGATGTCCCTGAGCTCGGGGATGAGCGCGAGGGGGTTGGACAGGCGCGACTGCCGCTCGATGGCGGTCATGGTGGTGGGTTCCTTTCTGAAC
The DNA here is from genome assembly GCF_042740095.1 of Nonomuraea sp. NPDC059023. Classification (NCBI taxonomy): domain Bacteria; kingdom Bacillati; phylum Actinomycetota; class Actinomycetes; order Streptosporangiales; family Streptosporangiaceae; genus Nonomuraea; species Nonomuraea sp. NPDC059023. The sequence continues at coordinate 206,176 of NZ_JBHYIO010000005.1, forward strand.
GGTGGTTTCGCCGCTATGACGGATCGGCCGCGACGGAGGCGACGGCGCGGTGCAGGGCGGTGGCGAGGCGGTCGTGTTCGGGGTAGGACCAGGCGAAGCCGAAGCGGCGCCGGGTGTAGCCGAGGACGATGCCGGTGCGGGGGTCGGCGAAGGCTTCTGAGCCGGCCGAGCCGTCGTGGCCGAACGCGTTCGCGCTGAGGAACGGGTAGCGCAGCCCCTTGGCCTGGAAGCCGAGCGCGTAGTTGCCCTGGTCGCCGCGGACCAGGTCGGCGCCGATGGAGTGCGGCTGGGCGAACTCGGCGACGGTGTCGGGCTTGAGTAGCGGGGGGTGTCCGTTCACTCCCCAAATGGCCGCCGCGTACAGGGCGGCCAGGCCGCGCGCGCTGCCCACGCCGCCGGCCGACGCCTGGCCGTTGGCGCGGACGGTCCGGTCGTTGGCGAAGGCCGCCTGGTCCAGCGGGGGCGTGCTGTTGAGGCCGTATCCGATGCCGAGGAGGCTGTGGGGGCCGGGGACGTTCTCCCAGAACGCGGCTTCCTGTTCAGGCGTGGCCGTCCACCATTGGATCGGGCGGAACCGGGCCTCCTCGGACGACGGCAGGCCCAGGTAGAGGTCCAGTCCGTACGGTATGCGGATGCGCTCGTCGTAGACCTGCTGGAGCGTCTGCCCGGTCACCCGCCGGACCACCTCGCCGGCCATGGCGAACGAGACGAACCCGCCGTAGCCATAGGCCGAGCCCGGCCGCCAGTACGGGCGCTGCGTGGCCAGGCGGCGCGCGATGACCGCGTCGTCGGCGAGTTCGGCCGCGGACAGGCCGCCGTCGACGCCGATGACGCCGGAGCGGTGGGTGAGCACGTCCCGCAGCGTGATCGTGTCCTTGCCCGCGGCGGCGAACTCCGGCCAGTGCCGGGCCACGGGCTGGTCCAGGTCGAGGATTCCCTCCTGGACCAGCACCGCCACGACCAGCGTCGCGGCGCCCTTGGTGGAGGAGTAGACGCCGGTCAGCGTGTCGCCGCTCACCTCGTCCCCGGCCCACAGGTCCACCACCTGCCGGCCGTGGGCGTAGGCGGCGAGCTGCGCGCCCGCCTGCCCATCCTGTTCCGCCACGACCGCGGCGAACTCCTCGCGTACCTGCTCGAAGCCGTCCGCCACCATTCCCTGAACGTCCGTCCCGCTCATCGCGGCCACCTTTCGTGAGTGTCGTCGCCGGGATGACGGAGAGCGCGGGTCAGAGGTGACCGGTCACCTTTCCCCGGTTCGACACGTCACCTGTGTGAGAGAGAGGTGTGCGACCGATGACGACCCATGACGCACTGGCTGGCCGGTTCGAGGGGCATCGCCCCCATCTGAGAGCGGTCGCCTACCGCATGCTCGGCTCGCTGAGCGAGGCCGAGGACGCGGTCCAGGAGTCGTGGCTACGGCTGGCGCGCTCGGACTCCGCCGACGTCGGCAACCTGGGCGGCTGGCTGACCACCGTGGTCGGCCGGATCTGCCTGGACATGCTCCGCGCCCGCAGGTCCCGGCGTGAGGAGTCTCTCGAGGACCGCCTGCCGGACCCGGTGATCAGCCGGGAGGATGCCACGGGCCCGGAGCAGGAGGCACTGCTGGCCGACTCGGTGGGGCTGGCGCTGCTGGTGGTGCTGGAGTCGCTGACTCCGGCGGAACGGCTGGCGTTCGTGCTGCACGACATGTTCGGCCTGCCGTTCGAGCAGATCGCGCCCATCGTGGACCGTTCGGCGGCGACGGCCAAGAAGCTCGCCAGCCGCGCGCGTCAGCGGGTGCGCGGCGGGTCCCCGAATCCCGACCCCGACCGGGCGGATCAGCGCCGGGTGGTGGACGCGTTCCTGAGCGCTGCGCGCGGCGGCGACTTCGCCGCGCTGGTCTCCATCCTCGACCCTGACGTGGTCCTGCGCGCCGACGGCGGCGTGCTCGCCGGTGGCCTCAAGGTCATCCGCGGCGCCGCGGACGTGGCCGGGCAGGCCGCCACCTTCCGGCGGATGGCCGGCGGCACCACCACCCGCCCGGCGCTCGTGAACGGCCTCGCCGGCCTGGTCAACACCGTCGACGGCCGGCTGTTCTCCATCATGAGCTTCACCGTCTCCGGCGGCAGGATCGCCGCGATCGACATCCTGTCCGACCGCGACCGGCTGGCCCGGCTTGACCTCACCCGTCTGGAGCCGTGATCGGTCAGGGGGCCAGGAGGTCGTGCAGTTCGGCCTCGAAGAGCAGGGCGGTGTCGATGCGCATGCCGTTGAAGTGGCCGGCGAGTTCGAGGGAAAGGACGCCGTGCACGCGGGTCCAGAAGCTCAGGCCCCGGCGCAGCGCCTCGGGTGGGGCGGGGTGGCCGGCGGCCCAGTCGCGGTGGTCGGCCAGGTGGGCGTCGAGCGGGGTCGCGGGGGCACGCGCGGGTAGCTTGACGGCGGCGTCGAGCAGGGCCGTCATGATCTCGGAAGAGATGAGCGTGATGTCGTCGGGCGCCTGGTAGCCGGGGACGGGCGTGCCGTAGATCAGCAGGTACCGCTGGGGGTCCTCCAGCGCCCAGGCGCGCATCGCGCGTGCCAGCCCGGCCAGGTCGGCACCGGCCGCGGCGGCTTCCTGGACGGTGTCGGCGAGGCTTCGGTAGGCGTCCCTGATGAGCTCGGTGATCAGGTCGTCGCGGCTGGCGTAGTAGCGGTAGAGGGCGGGGCCGCTCATGCCCATCTGTTTGGCGATGGCGTTGAGGGAGAGCGCGGATGCGCCGGTTGTGGCGATCTGTTCCCACGCGTGTTGCTTGATCTCCGCGCGTACCTGAGCCCGGTAGCGCTCGCGGGGGGTCATCGTCTCCGCCATCTCCAGCCGCCTTACATCTTGAAGATTCTGTTAGAAGGTATCACGAAACCTATTGACGCCTTCTTCTGCTTTCAGTTATAACTTCTAACGTAAGCATGAGGCCCTAACAGACAACGAGGAAACGTCATGACCACCGCATCTCTCGCCTCCACCGGCCGCCGTACTCCGCTCGCGGTGACCATCTCCGCCTGGGCGGTTCCCGTCATGGTGATCGGCCAGTTCGCCATGCTGGCGATCGTCCCGGTCGTCATCGCCCTGGTCGGCGCGCTCCGCGGTGCCCACGACCGGCTGGTCCGGTGGACGGCCGCGGCGATGGCCGCCTCGTGGGCGATCCCGTTCGCCATCTGGCAGGTGCGTCCCGACGGCGCGCCGAGCATGTCCAAGGACATCCACCCCGGCTTCGTCGCCCTGATCGTCGTCGCGTCCGCCGCGCTCATCCTCGCCATCTTCCGCGCCCGCCGCCGCGGCTGACCGCTCCTCGACCAGACACCCCCGGAAGGAAACACCATGTCCAGGAACCGCACCCGCCTCGCCGCCCTCACCGTCTCGGTCGCCACCGCCGCCATCCTCGCGGGCAACGTCCCGGCCGCCCAGGCCGCCACCGCGCGGCAGCCCAGCCCCGCCGGTCTGACGTGCCGCGGCGCGGGCGTGGACCCCGGCGCCAAGGTCCGCTACCGGAGCGAGATCCTGATCAAGGCGCCGCTGCGCACCATCTGGAACCTGCAGACCGACGTGGAGCGCTGGCCCCGGTGGCAGAAGCCCGTCGCCACCATGAAGCGCCTGGACAAGGGCCCGTTCCGCGAGCACTCGCGGTTCCGCTGGACCACCCCGGTGCCCGCCACCCCGGTCAGCCCGCCCACCACGCTCGTCATCACCTCCACGGTCAAGCAGCTGAAGAAGGACGCCTGCATCCGCTGGACCGGGCCCGCGATCGGCAAGGGTCTGCGCATCGACCAGGGCGTCCACGTCTGGACGTTCCAAAAGGTCAAGGGCGGTGTCCTCGTACGCACCGAGGAGACCCACGCCGGCAAGCAGATCGAATCCGACGTCCCCCTCGCCACCCAGTTCCTCGGCCAGGGCCTGGAGGCCTGGCTGAGCGCCCTGAAGACCACCGCCGAGGCCAAGCACCGGCGATAGAACCCCGAACAACGCCATCCACGAGGCCCGCACCGGCGCGAAGACCGCCGATGCGGGCCTCGGCGTTACAAAGCGTCAGCGCCGATGCGCCCAGGCCGGTGCCGCAGCCCATGGTCGGCGGGCCAGACGAGCCGGGTCTGCTCCCCCACGAACGTCGGCGGCGTCCTGGAAACGCCCCACGTCCGCGGGGGCCACGAAGGTGCGCACGGCATCGAGATCCACGCCTGCGAACGGGGCCCGGCGTCGTCGACCGCGCCTGGCCCCGTCCGGCCTGCCGTACCGGAGAATCAGCCCTTGTCGGCTTCGCCGGTGGCGGCTTCCTGAGCCTCTTCCGGGGAGGCCTCCAGGTCCTGCTCGGCGTCGGCGCCCGCCTGGGCGGAGGCCTTGTCCAGGCGCACCCACGAGGTGACGCTCTCCACCGCGAACAGGACGAACAGGTACGCCGTGAGCACCGCCAGCACCGGCAGCAGGATTTTCAGGGCGGCGCCGGCGCCGATGATCAGCAGCCGCACCTCCCAGCCGAGGCCCGCGTGGAAGACCCAGGCCGGCGGCCAGATGCTCTGACGGGTGCGGTAGACGGTGTCGTAGGTGTGGTAGCCGACCACGTACACCAGCACGAACAGCAGCCACTTCGGCGCGTCGGCGGCCAGCCCCACCAGGATCACGGTCAGGAACTCGGTACCGCGCAGCAGCGGCGGTGTGAGCCAGTCGAAGCGGCCCAGGTGGTCGCGCGGGGCGGTGGGCAGCACCAGCAGGACCACGACCAGCGGCGCCACGAAGAGCATCGGGCCCGGCTTGAGCAGCCCGGCCACGGCGAGGGCGATGACGACCAGCAGCGCGGCGAGCGTGGCGGGGACCGGCGGGAGGCCCTTGCCGATCTTGCCGGCGACGGCGTGGACGAGGAGACCGTCGTCGCGGTAGGCGAGCAGACGGGCCGTCTGGATACGGCGCCGCTCCTCGTCGGGGTCGGGTGTGGGGGTGGCGGCGGCCTGCGGCTGAGTGATCATGCGAGCGACCTCATGAGGCGTCCGGTGAGGGTGTAGGCGGCGGCGACGGTGCCCCAGGCCACCAGGGTGATGAAGGTGACGCGGGCGTCGAAGAGGGCGGCGGTGATCGCGATGGCCGCGAACCGCTCGCCGATGGGGAACACGACCATCTTGCGGGCCCAGTGGACGGCCCGGTAGCGCCCGGCCTTGGTCCACATCTTCAGCAGGCCGCGGATGCCCTGGCTGCGCTCGATCTTGCGCTTCTCCAGGTCCTTGCGGAGTTTGCGGTCGTCGGGGGCGTCCAGCGCGAGCGTGGGCAGCTGCGCGGGGGGCTTGCGGCGGTTGGAGATGCCGAAGGAGAAGTCGAGCAGGTGGCGCACCGACTGCAGGCCGAGCGCCGCCAGCGCGAGGATCCAGATGTCGTCGCCGTTGCCGGAGACCACCCAGCCGACGGCCAGGCCCGCGAAGACCACGTACTCCTTGAACCGGTCGAACGTGGCGTCCAGCCACGCGCCCAGCACGCCGAACTTGCGGGCGTAGCGGGCCACCTGGCCGTCGACGCAGTCGAAGACGAAGGCGAAGTAGATGAGCACGCCGCCGGCGACCATCCACGGCCGCTGGCCGGTGGCGAAACAGGCCGCCGCAGCCACGCCGAGCAGGATGGAGATCAGCGTCACCTGGTTGGGAGTCAGGCCGCGGCGGGCCGCCCAGCGGGCGATGAAACGCGAGTACGTCGAGACGAAGTAGGTGGTGAAGAAGCCGTCGGCGCCCTTGACCGCGTTGTCGAGCCTGGCGCGGTCCTCGTTCATGCCGGCCATCTCGGAGCCGGCCTCGTTGGCCTCCTCCTGGGTGGAGACCCGGCGGAAGAACAGGTCGCGGCGGCCGCGGATGCCGACCGAGACGCCCTTGCGCACCAGCCCGAACGCGACCAGCTGCGCCAGGTCGTCGTCGGGGCCGAAGCTGCCGGCCAGGTCGGCCAGCTCGCGGCAGGTCTCGGCGAGCACCGGCATGTGCTGCACCTTGATGTGCAGCGGGCCGAGCAGCACCGTGTTGGGCCTGGTCACCGCGATGGTGGCGGTGCCGACGGAGACGATGCGGGACTTGCCGGCGCGGGCCCGGACGGGCAGGCCCTCCAGGGTACGGTCGCCGATCTCGGGATCGGCCTCGTCGATCGGGACGGTGTCGGCGCTGTCCTCCTGCGTGTCCTCACCGTTGTCCGGCCGTGGCTCCTTGGCCACGAGCGCGAGGGCGCCCCGCTTGGCCTTGGTGATCTGGTAGATCAGCTCGTCGTGGATGACGGAGTTGGCCGGGAGGATGAGAAGGTTGTCCGTTGCGGATTCTGCGACGTCGGCAAGGGCACGCAAAGCGGCGGCCACGTCGTGGGGCTCGATCGTGGCCGGCTGCGGATCCAGGGAGAGGATCTGACCGCGCAGTCTCTCGCCAACCGTGGGGTTGCCGGGCAGCGCGGCCAGCCGAAGGCCGGTCGGAGCGGTGTCGGGGCCGGGCGAAGAGCCCAGCAGGACCACGCGGGTCATGACTCCCTTTCGAGGCAGTTGCGGGGGGTTGAACAACGGGTAATGCGGGGACAGACGTCAAAGTCTAGTGAGCCTTGGGTAAAGCCGGTCCACCCGTGTGCCCCAATAGGATGTCCTCGTGAGTCTCTATCGTGACGAGGGCGTAGTCCTGCGCACGCAGAAACTGGGCGAGGCCGATCGCATCATCACGGTGCTCACCAAGCGCACGGGCAAGGTCAGGGCGGTCGCCAAGGGCGTGCGCCGCACCACGAGCAAGTTCGGGGCGCGCCTCGAACCGTTCACTCACGTAGATCTTCAACTGCACGTCGGACGCTCCCTCGACGTCGTCACCCAGGCCGAGACGCTCAGGCCGTACGGCGAGGCGCTGGCGATCGACTACCCGAAGTACACCGCGGGCAGCGCGATGCTGGAGACCGCCGACCGGCTCACCCACGGCGAGAAGGAGCCGGCGCTGCGGCAGTTCCTGCTCCTGGTGGGCGGGCTGCGCACGCTGGCCGAGGGCGAACACGAAGCCAGGCTGGTCCTTGACGCGTATTTCCTGCGCTCGCTGGCCGTCGCCGGGTACGCTCCGGCGCTGGAGGCGTGCGCCAGGTGCCGTGCCCCGGCGATCAGGGCGTTCGCGATCGTGGCCGGTGGCGTGGTCTGCGGCGGCTGCAAGCCGGCGGGCTCCGCCGTACCGTCGATCGAGACCATCGGGCTCATGACGGCGCTGCTGAAGGGCGACTGGGCGGCGGCCGACGCGTCGCTGCCGCGCCACCGCGGCGAGTGCAGCGGGCTGGTGGCCGCCTACCTGCAGTGGCACCTGGAGCACGGCATCCGCTCGCTCCGACACGTAGAAAGAGAACCGGTTTGAACGTCCGTCCCCCGACGCCCCACCCCTCCGGCGTGACGCCGCCGCCGATCCCCCGTGAGCTGGTGCCCAGGCACGTGGCGATCGTCATGGACGGCAACGGCCGCTGGGCCAAGCAGCGCGGGCTGCCGCGCACCGAGGGGCACAAGGCGGGCGAGGCGTCGCTGTTCGACGTGATCGAGGGCGCGATCGAGCTGGGCATCCCCTATCTGTCGGCCTACGCCTTCTCCACGGAGAACTGGAAGCGCTCGCCGGACGAGGTGCGCTTCCTCATGGGCTTCAACCGTGACGTGATCCGCCGCCGCCGCGACGAGCTCAACGCCATGGGCGTGCGGGTGCGCTGGGCGGGCCGGCCCGGGCGGCTGTGGAAGAGCGTGATCTCCGAGCTGGAGACGGCGCAGGAGATGACCGAGCGAAACCGGACGCTGACGTTGCAGTTCTGCGTCAATTACGGTGGCCAGGCCGAAATCGTCGATGCCGCGGTGAAGCTGGCCGCCGACATCGCCGCGGGCCGGGTGAAGCCGGGCAAGGTCAACGAGAAGGTCTTCGCCCGCTACCTGGACGAACCGGACGTGCCCGAGGTCGACCTGTTCGTACGCTCGTCGGGCGAGCAGCGCTTCTCCAACTTCCTGCTGTGGCAGTCGGCCTACGCGGAGATGGTCTTCCTCAACCGCCTCTGGCCGGACTTCGACCGGCGCGATCTGTGGGAGGCCTGCGAGATCTACGCCAAGCGCGACAGAAGGTACGGCGGAGCCGTACCCAACGAAGTCGCCCGCTGAGCCGCGAGGGGGCCCGCACCACGCGGACCCCCGAGGTCCGTCAGCCGCGGCGGCGGGCGCGGTAGGCGGCGACGTGCATGCGGTTTCCGCAGGTACGGCTGTCGCAGTAGACCCGCGAGCGGTTGCGGGACTCATCTACGAACACCCGGTCGCAGTCGGGCGCCGAGCAGGTGCGCAACCGCTCCCACTCGCCCTCGACCAGCAGATGGGCCAGCGCCACCCCGCAGTCGGCGGCCACGTGCTCGGACAGCACGGCGTCCTGCGCGAAGTAGTGCATGTGCAGCGGATGCCCGTCGTGCTCGGCCAGCCGGGGCGTGATCCGCGTGTCGGCGAGCAGCGAGTTGAGCAGCCGGACCGCGACGGCCTGGTCGGTGGCGAGGAACACCCGGTGGAAGGCCTCCCGCAGCATGCGCACCTGGCCGAGGTCGCGGGGGGTGAGCACGCCGATACCGCTGACCTGCCGCGACTCGACGAAGGCCTGCAGGTCGCTCAGATCCGCCAGCCCGTCGTCGCCCCCGGTGGAGGGCGAGGTGTTCACAAGCTCGACGACGGTGGCCAGCGAGTGCACCATGTCATGGCCAAACGGCATATTGACTCCTGTCTACGCCTGCTCATAGCGTGGACGAAGCGTATCTCTACAACGGGCGGGCGGGGGTCCTCGGTGAGTGCACATCGCCGTATCGTGCTGATCGCGGTGGTGGGCGCGCTGGTCATCTCCATGTCGGGGCCGCTCGTCCGCCTGTCCGGCGTGTCACCGGCCACCTCGGCGTTCTGGCGGCTCGCCTACGCGGTGCCGCCCTTACTCCTGCTGGCCTGGCTGGAGCGACGCCGGCTCGGCCCGCTGCCGGCCAGGGGCCGCTACCTGTCCTGGGCGGCGGGCTTCGTCTTCGCCCTCGACCTGCTGTTCTGGCACACCGCGATCGAGTACGTCGGTGCCGGGCTGGCCACCGTACTCGGCAACCTGCAGGTGTTCCTGGTGGCGTTCGCCGCCTGGGCGATCTTCCGGGAACGCCCCTCCACCCGGCTCATGATCGGCACCCCGGTGGTGTTCACCGGCGTCGTCCTGATCTCCGGCCTCTTCGACAGCGCCGCCTATGGCGCCGACCCCGGGCTCGGGGTCGTGTTCGGCCTGGCCACCTCGGTCGCCTACGCCGCGTACCTGCTGCTGATGAAGGCCGCAGGCCCGCACACCATGACCCCCCTCGCGCACACCGCCGTGGTCGCCACGCTCTCGGTGGCCGTCCTCAGCCCGATCTTCGGCGGCGCCGACTTCGTACCGGACTGGCCCGCCCACGGCTGGCTGCTCGCCCTCGCCCTGGGGCCTCAGGTCCTCGGCTGGGCGCTCATCACCTGGGCACTCCCCCGCCAGCCCGCCGCCCTCACCGCGCTGCTGCTCCTCATCCAGCCGATGACGACGGTCGCGCTGTCAGCGCTCTTTCTGGAAGAACGCCCGTCACCGTGGCAGCTCGCCGGCTGCGTGGTGATCATCATCGGTGTCCTGTACGGCTCCCGCGGCTCCTCACCCCCTCCACCCGGCCCGCCAGTGCCAGCCGAGCCACTCGGCACCTCGTCCCGGCGGACCTGACCCACGCCACCCGATGGTTGATTACTGAACCTGGACGCTATGGTGCGCTCTACGCCAATTGATCTCTATCGCATGGAGCGCACGGTGCTGGAGACGAGGGAGCCCGACTGGGCGCGTGTGGTCTGGTCCTTGACCAAGGTCCTGGCCGTCACCGCGGCACTGTCCCTTGCCGCGTACGTGGCGGACCGGGTGCTGTGGGTGTTCGTCGATTTCGGTACCGAACAGAAGGCCAGCATGTACGGCACGGCCGCCCGCATCGCCAACCCCGACAAACGTTTCGTCTACGGCTCAAGCCACGACTCCGGGCTGCTGGAGAGCCGGTACACGCTGTGGGGTGAGCCGCGCCGGGCCGGACCCAGCGAGGGCCGGACGGAGTACACGATCACGGAGAACGTGTTCGGCTCCGTCCGTGCGCCCTTCCTCGACAAGCCGGACGGCAGCGTGGCCGACGCGATCGACTACGTGGAAACAGGCCACGACCCGGCCGGGAAGGACAAGGTCAGGGAGATCATCGACGCGCTGCCCCAGACGCTCAAGACCGTGGCCGTCGTGGAGTTCACCCGCGAGATGACCACCACGCAACTCATGGCCTTCAACCGCGCGTACAAGATCTGCGGAGGCCCGGACGTCTCCTACATCTACTATCCGTCCTACTACGACGACTCCAGCGACCCCGACTCCATGAACGCGATCACCTGGAACCGCGACATGACCCGCGACACCTACATGCCGGAGGTCCAGTACCAGTGCGAGGGCGAGCCCAGTCCGGCGCTGGAGGAGTTCCGCAAATGGGTGGGGCTGCTCAACGAGGGAGACGACCTCTACGCGTTCGAACTGGACCACGACTGGCTCACGCGTGCTGCCGAGGAGGGCGTCGTCTACGGACTGCTCCTTGACGGCTGGAAGCTGAGCGACGTCAGGAGGCTTCTCGACAACCCGCAGGTCGAAAGCGTGTACCTCGCCGACGTCGCCCATGACATCAGCGGGCCCGTTAGTGGCCGGGAACGCTGATCGGCACCGAGATGTGTTCGTGCGTGATCAGCCACTGGTCGTTTGACCGACGGCAGCAGACCGTCGATCGCACCCATACCTCACCTTCGGGGCCGCCCTTCCGGGTTCCCGAGTTCAGGTGCAGCATGTGCGCGAACGCCACATCCCCGCTCACCGCGACGTTCAGCTCGTGCGTCTCCAGGCCGATCGGACCTTCGTAGCCGTCGAACCACCGCACGAAATTGCGGCGGACGTCATCGGCGCCCGCGAACTGGAGCGGCGGTACGACATCGAAATAGACGATGTCGTCGGCGTAGTGCGACATGAGCCGGTCAATGTCCTTCTTCTGGGCGGCGTCGACGCGGCCTTCCAGAAACGTCCTGAACTCGGACTCGCTCGAAGTCATCTCGTCCTCCGTTCAACAATGTTCGCCGGTACTCCGACGACACAGCCCTCCGGAACGTCAGGCCGACGCCAGTAGTTCGACCGATGCGGCCCGATCGTCCGCGCTTCTAGCGTTCAGGCAAGCCACAGAACGGAGAACGCACGATGGGACAGCTGATCGTCCACAACTCCATCAGCGCCAACGGGGCCTTCGAGTCGCCCTCGCCCGAGGACTGGCTGGTCCTCGACGACGACAGCGCCAACGCCTCGCTGGAGCAGTTGACGCTGGCCGACGCGATGGTCCTCGGCCGCAAGACCTACGAAGGACTGGCCGCCGCCTGGCCGCACCTGACCGGCCATCCGGCGATGGGGCGCTTCGCCGGCCGTATCAACGCCATGCCGAAGTACGTCGCGTCGCGCACGCTGACCGAGCCGCTGGAGTGGAACGCCGTCCTGATCGAGGGCGAGCTCGGCCAGGCCGTACCCGAGCTGAAGAAGGCGCACGGCGGCAACCTGATCGTCTCCGGGGCCGGCGAGTTCGCGCACGCCCTCACCCGGCAGGGACTGGTCGACGAGTTCTGGATCTGGATCCACCCGGCCCTGTGGGCGAGGGGCCCGCGCTTCTTCGACGGCGTCGGCCCCGTGCGCCTGCAACTGGTGGCCGCGACGCCGTTCCGGTCGGGCGTCGTGTGGCTGCGCTACCGGTCCGCGGGCTGAGATGCGGTACGCCGGCCGTTGACCGCGTAACTCTGTATATATAGAGTTATGCGCATGACCCGCATCCGACGGCCTTCCCCGCAGACCATGGCGGTGGTGCTGGCGCTGGCGGAGCAGCCCGCCGCCTGGCGGTACGGCTACGAGCTCTGCCGGCAACTGGACATCAAACCGGGCTCGATGTACCCGATCCTGATGCGGCTGACCGACCGTGGCCTGCTGGAGACCTCCTGGGACTCCGACGTCCCCGCCGGCCGGCCACCGCGGCACCTGTACCGGCTCACCGGCTCCGGCCGCGCCCTGGCCACCGAGCTCGCCGCCGCCGAGCCGGCCCCGAGTCCGTTCGGAACGCGAGAGAGGTGGCAGGGCGCATGAAGTGGACGCGGCACGGATTCCTGGCCGGCGCGGCCGGGATCATCGTCGTGGTGTGGGTGGCCGCCTACGCCGTCATCCTGGTGAACTCCGAGCAGCTGCCCGCGCCGGACGCCGCCTTCCTCTACCTGGTGGGCCCGCCCGTGGTGTGGGCGGGCACCGCCGCCCTCGTCCTGCACCACTGGTGGAGGGCGACCGGCGAGCGCATGTCCGCGATGGACCCGCCGCAGCGGCTGCTGACCGCCGCGGTGGCGGCGCTGCCGGAACGCCGCCGCGAGTGGGGCCTGGCGATGACCGCGGAACTGGCCGGGATCGAGGGGCGGACGGCGCGGTGGCGGTTCGCGCTCAGCAGCGCGCGGGCCATGCTGTGGCTGCGCCCGGCGGGCGGCTGGCCGGTCCTCGTCCTGACGAGCGGCGCCGCCGTGGCCGCCGCGGCGGTGGCAGGAACGGCGATGGGCGCGCTGGCGCCCGGCCTGAGCGTGCTGGCGGCGAGCTTCACCGCGATCGTCGGCGCGATGGCGGTGCTGACCGTCGCCCGCGCGCCGCGGCTGCGGTTGCCGGTGCCGGCCGCGACCGCGGTGGTGGTCGCCGGCGTGGCGGCCGCGATCGCCATGACCGTGATCTTCTTCCGCACCGAACCGGCCGCGGTACGGCACCTGCCGCCGGTCGCGGCGATCTCCCTGGCCGCCGTTCTGGCGGGTTGCCTGTGGATCGCCCTGGCGACACCGCGGTGGCTGGGAACCGACCGGGTGGCACCCCACCTGGCCACCGCGGCCGCCGCCGGGTTCGCCGCCTGGTTCCTGCTGATCAACTTCATGGAGCGCAACGAGCCGTCGCCGGTCGTCGCGCTCCTGACCGCACCCCTGATCGTGGGCGCGCCCCTGGCCGCCTTCGTCGTGCCCGCGTTCGTGGCCGGGCGTGTCGGCCGGTCCTTCCGCGCGGGCCTGCGGGCCGCGATCTGGACCGTCGCCGCGGCCGTCCCGCTCACCTACGCGGTGTGGCTGCCCCAAGGACTGTCCGGCGGCGTCTCCCTGGTCGACGAGAGCGGCCTGGCCCCTGTCAGCGCGAACCTGGCCGACGCCCTGATCATGTGCCTCGTCGTCCTTCCTCTGGTCGGACTCCCCCTGGCCGTCTTCGCCGCCGCCCTCGGCGCCCGCACGCCGTCCTCCGCGGCGGACCCCATGTGAGCCGCTGTGCGTGGCGTCAGCGTGCGAACTTCTCGATGGCCGCCGTGGTGACGGGGGTGAAGAAGTTGACGAGGTTGCCGTCGGGGTCACGGAACAGCAGGGACCGGTTGCCCCAGGGCATCGTGGTGGGCTCGGTGACGAAGTCGGTGACGAACCCGGTCAGGTTCCGGTGGACACGGTCCACGTCGTCGACGAGGAACTCGGTGATCACGCTGTGGTTGTCGGCCGGGCGGGCCGAACCGGGTGCGAACAGCGGGACGGTGCGGGTGCCGGCGATCGCGAGGGTGGCGGACGCGGTCCTGAGTTCGGCGAAGTCCTCGGTGGCCCACGTCGCCCGTACTCCTGTGGCTCGCTCGTAGAACTCGACGAGGCGGGCGACGTCGCCGGTGATGATGCGGATCGAGACGAATTCCATGGTGATCTCCTTGGCTGTGCAGGACGTGCGCCTCGCAGGCTAGGAGCAATAGTGGACAGAATCGGTCCAGTATTCGGGCTAGGCTGCGAACATGTCTCGCCCCACCGGCCGCGTGCTGACGCTCCTGGAACTGCTGCAGTCGGGCGGCACCCGGACGGTGGCCGAACTCGCCGACCGGCTCGGCGTCGAGGGGCGCACCGTGCGGCGGTACGTGGACCATCTGATCGACCTGGACGTGCCCGTGGAATCGGTGCGCGGCCGCTACGGCGGGTACCGGCTCGCCCCCGGCTACCGCCTGCCTCCGCTCATGCTCAGCGACGACGAGGCGCTGGCCGTGCTGCTCGGCCTGGTCGCCGGCCGCCGGGCAGGGCTGACGACGACGCAGCACACGGCAGGTGAGACGGCATCGGCGAAGATCCGGCGGGTACTGCCCAAGCACCTCGCCCGCCGGCTGGACACGCTCCTGGAAGCTCTCGCCTTCACCGATCAGCCCGGCGAGTTCGCCGCCCCGGACGCCGGGGTCCTGCTCACCATCGCCGACGCGGTGCGCCACCGCCGGCCGTTCTCGATCCGCTACACCGACCGCGACGGACGGCACAGCGAACGCACGCTGCACGCCTACGGCATCGTCGCCCATGCGGGCCGGTGGTACGTCACGGGCAAGGACCCCGCCATCGGCGAGGACCGCACCTTCCGGCTCGACCGCGTCGCGGACGCGAGAGCCCTGCCCGGCTCCTTCGAGGCGCCCGTGGGTCCCGATCCGGCGCGGCGCCTGTTGTCAGGGTTCGCCACGGCCGAGTACCGGCACGAGGTGACCTTGCGGATCCACGGGACGGTTGACCAGATCCGCGCCCACCTTCCCGCCGGCGTCGCGAACCTGGAGGAGTACGCGCCCACGCCAGACCGGGACCGGGCGGCCGAGCGCTGGCTGCGCGTCGAACTACGGGCGGAGCGGCTCGACTGGTTGCCTCCGGTACTCGCCGCACTCGACCGGCCGTTCGTCATCGAGCGCCCCGGCGAACTACGCGACCTCGTCACCGCGCTCGCCGATCGCCTCGCGTCCCACGCCCGCCAAGCCTGACACCTATACACCGTCGTTGCCCTCGCGGAGGGCATGGATCATGCTCTTCAGGGTCCGGAACGCGGCTGACTGCTCGGTCTCGGTCATGCCAGCCAGCATTCTGACCTCGACGGACCGGACCGCCACGGTCGCCTTCTCCAGGCTCCGCCGGCCGCGAGGCGTGAGCCGCGTGGGAAGGACCTTCCCGACGGGCGCCGCCGCGGGCCTGGTCACGTAGCCCTCTCGTTCCAGGTTCTGGAGCAGTACGTTCATCGTCTGCCGTGTCACGAACGCGCCCCGCGCGAGCTCGGAGTTCGACAGGCCCGGTCGTTGAGCCAGCAGTTCGAGGCAGGAGTAGTGCGTCACGCTCATCCCGAGCGGCCGCAGCACCTCCTCCATGGCCGCGCGCAGCGCGCTCGACGCCTCTTTCAGCAGGTAGCCCAGTGACGTCTCCAGGTCGACGCCGACACCGTGTTGACTCATGTCAGTATTCTGACATAGATTGGCTCGTGTCAGAAAACTGACATGCATTCAGGAGGAGCATCATCATGCCCGTCACCGGCCCCGACTTCATCTCGCTCCAGGCGCGCGACCTCGGCGCTTCGCAGGCGTTCTACAAGCAGTACCTCGGCCTCGTCCGCTCGCCGGCCGGACCTCCGCACGCCGTCGTCTTCGAGACCAAGCCGATCGCGTTCGCACTCCGCGACATCGTTCCCGGCACCGACCTCGCGTCCGTCGCCCAGCCCGGCATCGGTGCCGCGATCTGGCTCCACGCCACAGACGTCCAGGCCATCCACGACGCTCTCGCCGCCGACGGTCACACCATCGTCTCCGCACCGATCGACGGCCCCTTCGGCCGGACCTTCACCTTCGCCGACCCCGACGGCTACCAGATCACCCTCCACGACCGCACCTGACACGCCAGACCGAGGCCGACACGGCGCTGATGCGATCGGCCGGCTGGGCAGCCACACTGGAGCGGTGCGGCGCGACGAAGAACAGTCATTGACCGGCGGGAATGTGCACGACGGCGTCGTCCGGGTGGGAGACACAGTCCGTCGCCCCACAGGACCGTGGACTCCCGCGGTGCACGCACTCCTCACCCACCTGCACGAAGTGGGGTTTCACGCGGCTCCACGCCCCCTGGGCATCGACGATCAAGGCCGAGAGGTATTGACCTTCGCCCCCGGCAAGGTCGTCTGGCCCGACTCGTTCACCCTGGTCGAGCCACCACGGAAACTGGCCCACGTGGCGCGGCTCATCCGAGACTTCCACGACGCCGTGGAAAGCTTCACCCCTCCGGCCGACGCCCAGTGGCAGACGCTGATCCCGGCAGATGAAGACGACATCATCGCCCATCACGACCTGGCACCGTGGAACCTCGTGATCGACGACGCGGGCGAATGCGTCTTCATCGACTGGGATACGGCCGGGCCAGGCTCCCGGCTGTGGGACGTCGCCTACGCCATCCACGGCTTCGTCCCCATGTCCGCGCACCCGGACTGGCAGAACCGCGACATGGCCGCCCGCCTGCGGACCTTCGCCGACGCCTACGGCCTGCGGGAGACCGATCGTCGCCGGCTGGTCCCGCTGCTGAGCCGCCGCACCCGCTCCATGCACGACTTCCTCCGCGAGCAGTCCACGCTCGGAACACAGCCCTGGGCGACGTTGTGGGCCGAAGGCCACGGCGCCGCCTGGCTGAACGATGCCGCGTACATCGAACAACGCGAAGACCAGTGGGCACGCGCCTTGCTCACCTAACCAAAGGTCCGCACGCAGCTTTGACCTTCGGCGACAACGGCCGGTGGCGGCGAAAAGCTTGCGGACATGCCCTAGATGCCCGCGCCATCCATCAGACTGCCCGTCACGACCTTCAACACGATGAACGCCTGTTTCAGAGGTCGAACTCGTGCTTGGCGACGCCGTCCCGGAATGCCGCCCACTCGCCGTCGGTGAAGGTCAGCGCGGAGCCGTCAGGGGTTCCGCTCTTGCGCAGGGAGACGATGCCGGCGAGGTCGGTGGCGACGCTCATGCCCGGCCCCTCGCCGTCGAGGAACCCCGCCCACTCCTCGTCAGTGAAGATCAGCGCGGGGCCTTCGGGGTCCTTGCTATCGCGGACTGCGACGATGCCAGGGAGATTGGTGGCGACTTCCACGCACTGCCCGTTGTCGCCGCTGGCGGTGGCCTTTGTCCATGCGGCGTTGTCGAGGTTCACCCGGTCCATTTTCTGATCGCATCCTCTATTGCCTCATGAGTGACGCTTTTCGGTTGCGCGTCGGCTCTGATGCTGTCATGTCTCTGTTTGATGCGGGCCACGGCATCGTGCAGGGCAGGTCCACGTATCCCTGCTCTTTATGAGCACGCGTGGGCCATGGTGACGCGCTGCACTAAAATCCCCTGCTCCGGAAGGAGTGCTCTATCATGTGCCAGAACGACCGGAAGCGGATGGCATCGAGCCCGTACAAGGAGTCAAGATACCACGCTTCCCATTCATTGCCCGATGTGACAATGTACGGGTTGAGCAGATAAACACTGCCCTCGACGTTCTCGGAGATGCACAACGTGTGCGGCAGATAGTCTCCGACCTCAAAGAAATCCCGATCCTGAGGCGCGTCGTAGTCGAAGAAGTAGTCGTCGGGCAATTCCGGAATCGGGGAGTCGGCCGGAGGACCCCATGTGGCCGCGAGGTGTGGATCCACGTCACGTGTCCAGCCAACCTCGGCGATGGGGAGAAGGTGAACACTGGTGAAGGAGTTCACGTCCCACCCGTTGCTTACCCGGAGGAACTCTCGGTAGCTCGGTGGCAAGCGGTGGCCGAGACGCTCTTCATGGCGGAGGAGCTCGACTTCACCAACGGGAGCTGCGCCCAGCCACTCGGTTGGGTACAACGAAGACTCGTTGCCACTGTGGAGATCGTGTTCTGTGCCGCTCACGTCCTGGAGGCGTTCAGCCCATGCGTAGCGGGGAGTGTCCGGGCCGTTCATGGGGCGCATTCTACGGCAAGTTGTGATCTAGATACCGGCGCAAGCCGCGGAATGGTGAGGGCTGGATCGAAACCCAGAGTTCGTTGCCACCGCCGACTAGAAGAATCGCAACACATGGCCTTGGTCGAGATTCTGCTGTGATTTTCGGCGCGAACCGAGAAGCGCCCCTTGGCGTGCAATGCCGCTGGATGCTACAAACCAACGAATTATTGAGCCCTTGAGGCGACTCGACTCCCTTGAGCCAGACCTGGGAGGCTAAGGTTCCGGAGTCCGGATGCAGGTCGCTAGAATACTTCCGGCACTTTCGAAGACGGCAGACGGCGTGTCTCGGGAAATGACGGGTCGTAACTCGGATAAGTCGGTGATTTCCGGCAGCGACCACGGCGGTTCAGCTCCTGCAAGAGGCACCCGAGGTGAGCCAATGGCGAAGCGCGACGCTACAGCGTGGCGCCCAGCCTCTGACCCTTGGCCAGATGGCTGATGCCTTCCCTGAGTGGGACATCCTGGACTCTGCCGGTGGCGGTTGGTGCGCGATCCGGGCGGAGGCTGATACCCCCTCGGAGCGGACTGTCGAACGTCCGATGCGGTGCGACCCTGGAAGAGCTCGAAAGCCACCTGGAGTCCGAGGCCCGCGTTCACGCGATTCCACGGCCGCTGAAGCCAACCGGGCAAACCTGGGCGTCAGCCCCCTATGAGGAAAACGCGCGGAGCGAAGCGGAGCACCTTTTTGGCCAGGGCGGGATCCAACCGCTCAACCACTTATCTGGGCAACGGGCGGGCCTCAAGAGGGCGGTCCGAGCGCAGCGAGGCCCCACAGGGGTCGGGGCTCGCACCGACTGGAAGAACGCGCGGAGCGAAGCGAAGCACCTTGCTTTTCAGGTCGAGCACACAGCACAGGTCCCGAACACCTCGACGGTGTGGGTGATCTCTGTGAAGCCGTGCTCGCTGCCCACCGCCTCCGCCCACCGCTCCACCGCGGGCCCTGCCACCTCGACCGTCCGCCCGCATCGCCGGCACACCAGGTGGTGGTGATGGTCGTCGGTCGCGCAGGCCCGGTATACGGACTCCCCGTCGTCCGTACGCAGCACATCGACCTTGCCCCCATCGGCCAAGGCCTGAAGCGCGCGGTAAACAGTAGTGAGGCCGATCTTGGCCCCATCCTGCCGCATCTCGGCGTAGACGTCCTGCGCGCTGCGGAACCCCTCGCTGCGCCGCAGCGTGTCGTGGACGGCATCGCGTCTGGTCGTCATGTGATCTCCTGTGGTCGGCCTCGCCGTACGAACTTACCGACCCCGAGGGCCAGCACGAAGCCGGCGAGCGCGAGTAGGACGATCGAGGCTCCCGGCGGCACCTTCGGCGAGACGGTGGACACGAGCAGACCGCCGACCGCCGCCACCATCCCGAACACCGTCGCCAGCCCCATCGTCGCCTTGAACCCCCTGGTCAGCTGCTGGCTCGTGGCGACCGGGATCACCATGAGCGCGCTGACGAGCAGCAGCCCCACCACCCGCATGGCGATGACCACGGTCAGTGCCGCGGTCACGGCGATCAGCAGGCTGAGGAAGCGCACCGGCAGCCCGCTCGCCTTCGCCACCTCCTCATCCTGGCAGAGCACGAACAACTCTCTCCCGAAGAACCCCACGACCGCCAGCACCGCGACCGCGAGCCCGCCGATGATCCAGATGTCCTGGCGGGTGACGCTGGCGATGGCGCCGAACAGGAAGGAGTTGAGTTTGGCGTTGCTGCCGCCGGGCGCGATGGCCATGAGCATGACGCCGCCGGCGATGCCGCCGTAGAACAGCAGGGCGAGGGCGACGTCTCCGCTGGTACGCCCGCGCGCCCGTACCAGCTCGATGGCGATGGCGCCGGCGACGGAGACGAGCACGGCGGTGAGCACCGGCGCCGTGTCGGTCAGGAACCCGAGGGCGACGCCGGTCAGCGCCACGTGGCCGATGCCGTCGCCGAGCAGGGCGAGGCGGCGCTGCACGATGAACGTGCCGACGGCGGGCGCGCACAGGCCCACCAGCAGGGCGGCGATGAGGGCGAGCTGGAAGAACTCCCTCTGGAGAAGGTCGCTCACGGGTGCACTTGCCAATCGGTCGGGGGTGGGCGGCTACGGTTTGACGCGGAGGTCGGTCAGCGGGCCGGTGACGGGTTCCTCGGCGTGCGGGTGGACGTGCTCGTGTCCGGGTTTGGCGCATTCTCCTTCCGGCTGCGGCGGCCGTCCGTCGTGCTCGATGAGCCCGGCGCGGACCACGACGCCGCGTGAGATGACGGGTTCGAGCGGGCCGAGCTCGTGGGCGACGAGCACGACGGTGCGTCCTTCGCGGACGAGCGTGGCGAGCGTCCCGGCCAGCAGTTGCTGGCTGTCGGCGTCGACGCCGGCGGTGGGCTCGTCCATGACGAACGTGTCCGGCTCGCCGGCCAGCGCCCGCGCGATGAGCACGCGCTGTTGCTGCCCGCCGGACAACGACTGCACGGGGTCGCCGGCCCGCTCGGACAGGTCGACCGCCGCGAGCGCGCGCGCCACCGCCGCGTGGTCTTCCTTGCTGGTACGGCGGAGCCTGCTCTGCCTGGCGATGCGCCCGGAGGCGACGATCTCCCTGACGGTCGCGGGCACGCCGCCGCCGACGGCCAGGCGCTGGGGAACGTAGCCGATGCGCCGCCAGTCGCGGAATCTGCCGGGCGGCACGCCGTACAGGAGAGTCTGCCCGCCCGACAGCGGCGTGAGGCCGAGCAGGGCGCGCACGAGCGTGGACTTGCCGGAGCCGTTGGCGCCCATGATGGCGACGACCTCGCCGGGGCAGACGGTGAGGTCGACGCCGCGCAGGATCGGGCGGCGGTCGAGGGTGACCTGGCCGCCGGTCATCTGGAAGACGGTGTTCACGCGCAGCCCAGGGCGGTCTGGAGTGTTTTGAGGTTCTGCCGCATCTGGGAAAGGTAGTCGCCGTTGGCCGGCTTGCCCTCCAGCGGGTCGAGTACCGCGGTCTTGGCGTGGACCTCCTGGGCCAGTACTTCGGCGACCTTCGGGCTGACCAGGGCCTCGGTGAAGATGGTGGTCACCTTCTCGGCGTTGGCGAGCTTGGCGACCTCGGCGATGCGGGCGGGCGACGGCTCGGTCTCGGGGTCGAGGGTGATGCCGATCTGCTTGAGCTTGTAGCGGTCGGCGAGGTAGCCGAACGCCTCGTGGCTGGTCACCATGGTCTTGCTGGTGCAGTTGGTCAGGCCCTTGGCCATCTCCTGGTCGAGCGCGGTGAGGTCGGCGGCCGTCCTGGCGGCGCGGTCCTGGTACGCCTGCGCGTGCGCCGGATCGGCCTGGGCCATGCGCTCGCCCAGTTTCCCGGCGACGGTGGCGAGCCTGGACGGGTCGAGCCACAGGTGCGGGTCGTAGGAGACCTCGTGTTCGTGCGCCTCTTCTTCTTCGCCGGCGTGTGCGGGGGCGGGCAGCGTCTTCACGGCGGTCGCCGCGTCGAAGGCCCGCTCGCCCCGCGGCGCGAGCGCGTCGTCCACGGCCGGCTGGACGCCCTTGATGTAGACGGACAGGGTGGCGTCCTCCAGGTCGGCGATCTGCTGGGCGCCCAGTTCGAGGTCGTGCGGCTCGACGCCGGGGGCGGTGAGCACGGACACGTCGATGTCAGCGCCGCCGACGCGCTCGGCCAGCCACTGCAGCGGGTAGAAGGCCGTGACC
The DNA here is from genome assembly GCF_042740095.1 of Nonomuraea sp. NPDC059023. Lineage (NCBI taxonomy): Bacteria > Bacillati > Actinomycetota > Actinomycetes > Streptosporangiales > Streptosporangiaceae > Nonomuraea > Nonomuraea sp. NPDC059023. The sequence goes on from NZ_JBHYIO010000005.1 coordinate 227,669, forward strand.
ACGCGGGGCTTGTCACCGGCGGTGGCGGTCTCGGCGGCGCCCGAACCGCAGGCGGCGGTGGCGAGGAGTCCGGCACCCGCGAGCAAACCCACAGCGCGCACCCGGAAATGTCCTGACATCATGGGAGTCATTATGCGGCAAAATGAAAATGGTTGTCAAAATCAGGCGTGATCTCCGCAGGGCGGCTCGAAGGCCAGACCGGGGAAGTGGCGCTGCCACTCGGCGGCGGTGATCCGCGGCGTCGCCAGCGCGCAGAGCCGCCGCGCCACACGTTCCGGGTCCATGTCCCACAACCTGGCCGTGCTGTCGCTGCTGCCCGTGACCAGGGTCGCGCCGCCGGGGCCGAACGCGACGGAGTTCACCCGGTCGGTGTGGCCCACCAGCGGCACCGGCGGGCCGGGGCTGCGGGGGCGCGTGATGTCCCAGACGCGGGCCGTACCGTCGAAGCCCGCCGTGACGAGCGTGCGGCCGTCGGGGCCGAAGGCGAGCCCGTTGACGCTGTTGCTGTGTCCCGCCAGGACCGACAGCGGCCGCGGGCCGCGCGGGTCGGACAGGTCCCAGAGGCGGGCGGTGTGGTCGTAGCCCGCGCTGGCCAGCACGTCGCCGGAGGGGGCGAACGCGACGGCGGCCACGCTGTTGGCGTGCGCGCTGATCGTCGACAGCGCGGCCGGGCGCCGCGGATCGGACAGCTCCCACAACCGCACCGTGCGGTCGGCGCCCGCGCTGGCCAGCACCCGCCCGTCCGGCCTGAAGGCCAGGCCCAGCACCCGATCGGTGTGCGCGCGCAGGACGCGGGTCTCGACGGGCCTGCGCGGGTCGGACAGGTCCCACACGCGCACGACGCCGCCGTCCTCGCCCACCGCCAGCACCCGGGCGTCGGGGCGCAGCGCCAGCGTGAACGTGTTGGCCGGCGCGCTCACCATGCCCAGCCGCACCGGGCGGAGGGGGTCGCGCACGTCCCACAGGCGGGCGGTGCGGTCGAGGGAGACGGTGACCAGCCGGCCGCCGTCGGGGGTGAAGGCGGCGGCCAGGACGTTGTCGGTGTGTTCCTTCAGCGTCGCCAGCGCCGCGGGCCGGCCAGGGTCGGACAGGTCCCACAGGTGCGCGCGCCGGTAGCTGTTGGCCACGAGCAGCCGCCCGCCCGCGCCGGGCACCGCGGAGTGGATCGGGCCGCTGTGGCCGTACAGGACCGGGCCCTTGACCTCCCACAGCCGGGCCGTGGTGTCGCGACCGCCGCTGGCCAGGGTGCGGCCGTCGGGGCTGAAGGCGACCGCGTAGACGGTGTCGGTGTGCCCGGTCAGCGTGAGGGGGACGGCGGCGAAGCGTGGCTCGGCGATGTCCCACAGGCGCACGGTCAGGTCGTAGCTGCCCGTCGCGACGGTACGCCCGTCGGGGCTGAAGGCCACCGCGACGATGCCGTTGACGTGCCCGTCGAGGGCCGCCAGCGCGACCGGCCGCGCGGGGTCGCGCACGTCCCACAGCCGCAGCGTGTTGTCGAAGCCCCCGGTCGCCAGCGTGCGGCCGTCCGGGCTGTAGGCGGCGGCCAGGACCCGGTCGGTGTGCCGGACCTTGGCCACCTGCCGCGGTTCGCGCGGGTCGGCGACGTCCCACAGGCGCACGGTCGCGTCCCCGCTGGTGGTGGCGAGCGTACGCCCACCGGGGGCGAACACCGCCGCCGAGACGCCGTCGCCGTGCCCGCCCAGCACCGACAACTGCCTGGCCTGGGCCGGCGTCGTGACGTCCCAGAGCCGGACGGTGCGGTCGGCGCCGGCCGAGGCCAGCGTCCGCCCGTCGGGGCTGAACGCCACCCTCCGGATCTCGCCCGCGTGCCCCATGAGCGTGGCCGCGGCGGCCGGGCGGGCGGGGTCGGCGAGATCCCACAGCCGCGCGGCGCCGTCCTGCCCCGCGGTGGCCAGCAGCCGCCCGTCGCCGCGGATCGCCGCCCCGAGCAGGCCGCCCGAGCCCGGCAGCACGGCCAGCGGCCGTGGCGCGTGCCGCGCGCCGACGTCCCACAACCGGACCGTGCCGTCCGTGCCGGTGGTGACGAGCCGCCGCCCGTCCGGGGTGAACTCGGCCGCGTAGACCGCCCCGGTGTGCCCGGTGATCCGCGTCGAGTACGGCGTCGCGAACGTGCTGAGCAATGCCCCTCTGGCCTCCGCCGTCGGCGCCAGCCGGTAGGCGGCCAGGCCGATCTGCGCGGCCAGCGCCGGGTTGGTGCCGCGCAGGGCGACCGCCTCGTTGGCCGCCTTGCCGGACAACGCCTGGTTGCGCTGGTCGCTGACGGCCTCCAGGCTGCGTACGCTGACCACGGTCGCCACCACGGTGAGCAGCAGCATCCCCGCCAGTCCCGCGACGAGCTGGTAGAGCCGCCGGGTCCGGCGGCGGGCGGCGGCCAGCTCACCGGCCTCGCGGGCGAGCGAGGCGTCCAGGAACGCGCGGTCGGCCGGCTGGGTCGTGGCCAGCTCGCGGGCGGCGGCCAGCCGGGCGCCCCGGTAGAGCAGCGCGGGGTCGCGGTGTTCACGTTCCCAGGCGGCCGCCGCGTCGGCGAGCTGCCGGCGGATCACCAGCCCGGCCCGGTCCTCCTCCAGCCACTGCCGCAGCAGCGGCCAGGCCGTCAGCAGCGCCTCGTGGCTGATCTCCACCGAGTCGGTGTCGGCGGTGATCAGCCGTTGCGCCACGAACCGGTCGAGTACCTCCTCGGGCAACCGCTCGGTCGCGACCCGCCGCCGGGTGTCTGCGGTGTCGGCGGCCACGTGCACCAGATCGACGAACAGCCGCCTGGCCTGCTCCCGCTGCGGCCCGCTGAGCGAGGTGTAGACCTGGGTGGCGCTGGCCGCGACCGCGCCCTCGATGCCGCCCACCGCCCGGTAGTCGGCGATGGTCAGGCGCCGTCCGCCGCCCTGCCGCCAGGTGGCGTACAGGGCGTGCGACAGCAGCGGCAGCACCCCCGCCTCGTGGGCGCCCGCGCGCGGGGCGACCTCGCGCAGCAGGAGGTCGACCAGCCCCTCCCCCAGTTCGACGCGGGCCTTGCGCGCCGGTTCGACGATGGCCTCGCGCAGTTCCGACTCGCTCATCGGGCCCACCGCGAACTGGCCGTCCCTGGCCGCGGCCAGCAGCGACGGGTGGCGCAGGGCGTGGGCGTAGAAGTCGGCGCGCAGGCCCAGGACCACCGTCGCGCCGTCGTTCGCCGCCTCGGCCAGCTCCGCGATGAGCGCCTCGCCGGGCGAGCTGGTGGTGAAGACCTCCTCGAACTGGTCCACGACCACGAGCCCGGACAGCTCGCCGGGCGGGCGCGTGCTCGGCGTGAACAGCAGCGCGGGCCGCTCGCCCAGCGCGGGGATGAGCCCGGCGCGCAGCAGCGAGGACTTGCCCGAGCCCGACGCCCCGACCACCAGGTGCGGGCCGCGGCCGCGGGTGACGCGCTCCACCAGCTCCTCGGTCAGCGCCCGGCGGCCGAAGAACCACTCGGCGTCCTCGACCTGGAATCCGGCCAGTCCGCGGTACGGTTCCGGTCCGGCCGGCCTGGGGCCGGGGGCGCGGCGTACCCGCCGCCAGGCTTCCACCCACCGCTCCAGCTCGGCGGGGTCGTCGACCCCGCACGCCCGCAGGACGCGGTCGAGCAGGTCGCGCGAGCCCGTCGCGGGCAGCCCGCGGCCGGCGAACCAGTCGCCGACCGTGCTGTGCGCGCCGCGCACCCCCGTCGCCGCGGCGACCTGGCGGACGGTGAGGCCGGCGCGCTCGCGCGACGCGGTCAGCTCGCGGGCGAAGTCCTGGCGGGTGTGGATCAGGTCGATCGCGTGCGAGCTGCCGGACATTCGAGTCTCGATTCGACACGTGGCGACGGCGGGTCACCGCGATCGTACGTGTCAGCCCGACTTCGGCCGCCAGCCGGGCGGGGGATCCTCGCCGACCCGCCCGTCGATGGACTCGCGCAGCAGGTCGGCGTGCCCGGTGTGCCTGCCGTACTCCTCGATGAGGTCGCAGACCAGCCTGCGCAGGCTGGCGTGGTTGCCGTCGGGGTCGCTGATGTGCGCGAGCTGGTCGAGGCCGCCGTCGGCCAGGGCCGCCCCGAGCCGCGCGCGGGAGCGTTCCACCGCGCCGTCCCACAGGGCGTAGAGCTGCTCGGGGGTGTGACCGGTGGTGGCGAACTGCCATTCGCCGCCGCTCCGGTCGATGGTGTCCCACGGCGGGCCGACGGGCTCGCCCCGCATCTTGGCCGTGAACATGTGGTCCTCCACGAGGGCCAGATGCTTGAGCAGACCGCCGATGGTCAGGTCGGAGGCGCCGATCCGGGTCCGCAGCTGCCCCGCGTCGAGGTCGTCGGCCTTCCACCGGAACGTCGCGCGCAGCCGGTCGAGCGCGCCGATCAGGTGCTCGGTCTCGGTGCCGGCGAGGGGTGGCTCCCAAGGGGTGTCGCTGTCGCTCATGGCCGACACCGTAGCCGCCGCCTCCGACAGTCTCGGCACAATGAGGGCATGCGATTTCCCGATGGCTTCGTGTGGGGCGTCTCCTCCTCGGCCTATCAGATCGAGGGCGCGGCGGCCGAGGACGGCAGGGGGCCGTCGATCTGGGACACCTTCTCCCACGCTCCCGGCCGGATCGCCGACGGGAGCACCGGCGACGAGGCGTGCGACCACTACCACCGCCACGCCGAGGACGTCGGGCTGATGAAGGGGCTCGGGCTGCGCGCGTACCGGTTCTCGGTGAGCTGGTCCAGGGTGCTGCCGGACGGGGCGGGAAAGGTCAACGCGGCCGGGCTCGACTTCTACGAACGGCTGACCGACGACCTGCTCGGCCAGGGAATCGCCCCGTACGCCACCCTCTACCACTGGGACCTGCCCCAGGCGCTGGAGGACCGGGGCGGCTGGCCGAGCCGCGACACCGCCGAGCGGTTCGCCGGCTACGCGGCGGCCGTACACGAGAGGCTGGGTGACCGGGTCGACACCTGGTTCACGATCAACGAGCCGTGGGTGGCGTCCTTCCTCGGCTACGCGGCCGGCACGCACGCGCCGGGGCGGCGCTCGGCGGCCGAGGCGTTCAGGAGCGCGCACCACATGCTGCTGGCCCACGGGCTGGCCGCCGGGGTGCTGCGGGAGGCGGGTGCGCGGCGGATCGGCGTGGCGCTCAACCTGTCGCCCGTGCTCACGCCTGGCCAGCTCGGCGACCAGGACCAGGAGCTGACGCCCGAGGACGCCGGGGCGGTGTCCAGGATCGACGCGCTGCTCAACCGCCAGTTCCTGGACCCGATGCTGCGCGGCTCCTACCCGCCGGAACTGCTGGAGGTGGTGGAGCGGCACGCCGGGCTCGATCACGTGCGCGACGGCGACCTCGATCTCATCGCGCGGCCGATCGACGTGCTCGGCGTCAACTACTACGCGCCGCACGTCGTCCAGGCGCAGCCCAGCCGGCCGGGCGAGCCCGCCTTCCCCGGCAGCGAGGGCGTGCTGTTCGCCGCCACGCCGGGCCCGGCCACGGCGATGGGCTGGCCGATCGTGCCGAGCGGGCTGACCGTCCTGCTGCGCAGGCTGGCCGCCGACCATCCCGGGCTCGACCTCATGGTCACCGAGAACGGCGCCGACTTCGGCGACGGGTCGCGCGACGCCGACCGGGTCGCGTTCATCGAGGCGCACGTGCGCGCCGCCCACGCCGCGATCTCCGACGGGGTACGGCTGCGCGGCTTCCTCGCCTGGACGCTCATGGACAACTTCGAGTGGGCCGACGGCTACCGGCGCAAGTTCGGCCTGGTCCACGTCGACTTCGCCACCCAGCGGCGCACGGAGAGGGACAGCGCGCGCTGGTTCCGCGAGGTGATCGCGCGCAACGGCCTGCCCGCCGCGCCCCGGCCGACGCTGGAGACCGTGGCGGCGCGCGCCGGGGTCTCCAGGGCGACGGTCTCGCGCGTGGTGAACGGCGAGGCGTCCGTCCGCCCGGAGGTCAGGGCCAGGGTCCAGGCGGCGGTCGAGGAGCTCGGCTACGTGCCGAACCAGGCGGCCCGCAGCCTGGTCACGCGGCGCACCGGCACGGTGGCGCTGGTGCTGTCCGGGCCGCGCCACGACAACGCCGCCCTGGTCTCTGCGGTCGTCCAGTACGTGACCAGCGTCCTGGAGGCGAGCGGCCGCCAGGTGCGGCTCATGCTGGCCGACTCCGAGCGGAGCCACCGCCGCGTCCTGGCGCAGGCGGAGGGACGGCACGTGGACGGCATGATCCTGCTGCCGCCCGACCATCCGGACCCGCTGGCGGAGCGATTGGCCGCGACGGACGTGCCACTGGTGCTGCTCGGCGGCCCCGTGGTGGCCGTCGACGAGGCGGGGGGTGGCGCGGCGGTGGGCCGCCACCTGCGCGAGCTCGGCCGTGCCCGCCCCGCTGTCCTGACCGGTCCCGGCGCGGCGGCCGGGGAGCGGGTGCGCGGCTTCCTGGAGGTGTTCCCAGAGGCGGAGGTCTCCGGCGACGCCGGGCGGCTGCTGGCCGGACGCCTCAACCCGATGCGCCTCAACCCGATGCGCCCCGACGCGGTCTTCGCCGTGACCGACGCGCTGGCGCTGGAGGTGCTCGGGATCGCGCGGGAGGTGGGCCTGCGGGTTCCCGAGGACCTCGCGGTGGCCGGGTTCGGGGACGGCGAGGCCGGGCGGCACACGCTGCCCGCGCTCACCACGGTCGCCGTCCCGGTGACCGACCTGGCGCTGGCCCTCGCCAGGTCGCTGCTGTCCGCGCTGGACGGGCAACCCGTGGCGCCGAGCGTCCTGCCCGTCCGTCTGGAGGTCAGGGGGAGCACGGTCAGCGGCGGGCGATGATGCGCTCGGCCCAGCTGGCCGCCTCCGGGTCCTTCAGGCCCTCCACCACGCCGCCCAGGTAGGCCGTGGCCAGGCTGTGGAAGCCGTTGTCGAGCTGGCGGACGCGTCCGGCCCGCCGCCGGTCGGCGCCCTGGAGGTGCTGGCCGATGCTCTCGGCGTACCCGGCGTCGTGCTGGTAGGCGGCCTGGGCCCGCGCGCAGGCGGCGGCGTCGTGGTCGCGCTTGGCACGCAGTTCGCGCAGCCGCCGGTCGTTCGGGTTGTGCATGCGGCGGCCGAGGTCGGCGGCGATGAGCGCGGTGGCGATCAGGAGCGCGAGCAAAAGCACCATCGTGGGCAGTTCGCCGACGCCCTGGGAGGTGGGGCCGATCTCCTGGCCGTCCACGACCAGCGGCTTGACCAGGGCGTCGCGGCGCAGGACGGCCACGGCGACGATCAGGCCGAGCCACACCAGCGCCACGGCGGCCAGCAGCCAGCGTCCGCGGGCCGGGCTGCCGTTCTCCTGCCAGGCGCGGAACGCCCTGCCGTACATGTGCGGCGCGACCAGCATGATCAACGCGGCGCCGGTGGCGAGCAGGGCGGTCATGGCGACGCTGTCACCCCAGTTCAGGATGACCTGGTAGAGGATGGGCACCTCGACGATCAGCAGGAGCAGCAGCAGGAGCGCGCCGGGCAGCCAGCGCCGGATCGCCGGCCAGCGGCTGCCGGACAGCGCGATCGAGCTGGGCCGCCCGTCGCCGGGGCGCCTGCTGGGCTGCTCCAGCTCGGCGACGTGGCGCTGGGAGTCGTCGAGCGTCTTGCGCAGGTCGGAGAAGGTGCGCTGCGACTCGGCCAGCCTGATCTTCTGCGCCTCGAACTCGGCCCTGGCCTGCTGCGCCTCGCGCTCGGCGCACTCCTCGACGCGGGCCAGCTCGGCCAGCCGTTCGTCCTCCAGCTCGTGGAAGCGCGGGACGCTGCCGGTCTCCAGCGTGAGCGTGTCGATCTGCCCTTCGGCGGCGTGGCCGCGGCCCAGCTCGCGTTCCTCGGCGCGGCGGCGGCGCCAGTCGGGCAGGTGGTACAGGTCCCCGTCATAGGCGATCGCGGGGGTGATCCGTGCGACCTGCGCGGGCTCGTCGGGAAGGTCCTTGTGCCGTTTGCGTAAACGCATCGCCCCTCCAGCTTCTGCTTCGATGCTAATCGCCGAAATTCACGGAGAATGGCTGTCGTGAGCGAATTGCCGGTTATCGATATCGCGCCCCTCCTCTCCGGTACGGCCGGCGACGTCCCCGACCAGATCGGGGCGGCCTGCCGTACCAGCGGCTTCTTCTACGTCACGGGGCACGGCGTGCCACCCGCGCTGATCGAGCGGCTGGACGCGGCGGCGCGCGCGTTCTTCGAGCTGCCGGACGAGGCCAAGAACGAGATCTCCATGGAGCGCGGCGGGCGGGCCTGGCGCGGCTTCTTCCCGGTCGGCGGCGAGCTCACCTCGGGCCGCCCCGACCTCAAGGAGGGCATCTACTTCGGCGCCGAGCGCCCGCCCGGCGGCACGCCCCTGCACGGGCCGAACCTGTTCCCCGCACAGGTCCCGGAGCTGCGCGCGGCGGTGCTCGCCTACATCGAGGCGATGACCGGGCTCGGCCAGGCCGTCATGCGCGGCATCGCGCTCAGCCTGGGCCTGCCCGGCGACTACTTCAGCGCCGGGTACACCGCCGACCCGACCGTCCTGTTCCGCGTCTTCCACTATCCGCCGTCGGAGCCGGACGCGGACGGATGGGGCGTCGGCGAGCACACCGACTACGGGCTGCTCACGCTGCTGCTCCAGGACGCCAACGGCGGGCTCCAGGTCCACACGCCCGGCGGCTGGATCTCCGCGCCGCCGGTCCCGGGCACGTTCGTGTGCAACATCGGGGACATGCTCGACAAGCTCACCGGCGGCCTGTACCGCTCGACGCCGCACCGGGTGCGCAACCTGAGCGGGAACGAGCGGCTCAGCTTCCCCTTCTTCTTCGATCCCGGGTGGGACAGCGAGGTGCCGCCGCTGCCGTACACCGAGGGCGGGCGGGCCCGGTGGGACGGGCAGGATCTGCGGGCCTTCACCGGGACCTACGGCGAGTACCTGCTCGGCAAGGTCTCCAAGGTCTTCCCCCAGTTGCGCGCGGACGTCCTGGACTAGAGCAGGTCGGAGGAGACGGCGCCGGAGGCCTCGAACGCCTCCCGCCAGAAGGTCTCCAGCAGCGGGAAGCGGTCAGGGTTCGAGGTCTTGGCGCGCAGGAAGCCGTGCACCACCACCTCATACCCGGTCAGGTCCGGCAGCAGGCGGGCCTGGCGCAGCTCCTCGATCTTGCGTTTCCTGCCGGCGTCGCTCAGGTCGAGCTTGTTGACGTCGAGGTCGCCGCGGTTGTTGATGAGGTCGCTGAAGACGGCGATCCGGTGCGCGCTGTCCGGCCGGCGCTGGGCGTTCATCTGCTTGACCAGGTAGCGCAGCGCGCCGATCACGTCCGAGCCCTTGCCCTCCGCCGGGCAGTCGAACAGTTTGAGCGCCTTCGGCAGCACCTGGCCCAGGCGGTGCTTCCTGATGCGCTCGTCGACCACCGGGTTGTCGTTCGGGTTCTCCCGCGGCGACGCGGCGATCTTGACCGGGGTCTCGCGGCACGTGCTGCTCTCCGAGGCGCCGGTGACGGCGGCGAAGCCCATCCAGTCGCAGCCGCCGGTGAACTCCGGCAGCTTGGCCGACACATCGCTCCTGGACGTGGCCGGCTCGGCGTACGAGGTGGAGTCCACGATCGTCCCGCACAGGGCGCGCGCGTCCGTCCCGCACCCGCTCACACCCGCGCCGGCCAGCACGACGACCATGACCCCCGCCAGCCGCCTCACGCGTCCCCCTTCTCGTCAGGTGCGGCCTCTTCGAGTTGCGGGGGCTGGGAGGTGGTCAGCTCGCGCCGCCCGTTCACCTCGGCCTGCCAGAGCTCGACCCGCCGCTCCACCTCCTCCAGCAGCCCGCCCATCTCCTCGCTCCCGGCGACCGGGGCGGCGGTGTCCATGGCGATCACCTCGCCCTTCCACAGCGGCGGGATCTCCTCACGCCGTGGATGGGCCCGCATCACCCCGCTCCGGTAGGCCGCGATCATCCGCTGGGCCCACGCGTGCACCTGCTCCACGTCGTGGTTGCGCCGCAGCACCGCGCCGTCCCACTCGCGCGCCAGCCGTTCCACCTGGGCCCGCGCGCCGAACACCCGCTCGGCGGAGTCCCTGGCCTCGGCCGCCCGCCGCCGTTCCTCCCGCCGCCGCCTGGCCTCGGCGATGGAGATGAACTCGTCCTCCCCCCGGCCGTTGGCGGCGTGCGTCCCGTTCGGCGACGCGGGCCGGGCGAAGTCGACCGTCATCCGCAGTACGGCCTGCCGCGCCTCGCCCGCCTCCCGTAACAGGGCGGTCCTGACCTCGGCCAGTTCGCGGTCCAGCCGGGCGATCCGCTCGCGCGCCATGGCCCGTACCTCGCCCAGGTAGGCGGGCCGGCAGTCGGGGTCGGTGAACTCGTGCAGCGCGTGCCGGCGGGCGTCGCGTACACCTTGCTGGTGAGCGTCCTCCCGCTCCTGGTCCAGCCCTGTGCTCCGCTTGAACAGCCGCGCCAAGAACGCCATCCGCGTCTCCCGAGTGTCCCTGGAATCTCCACACTAATCGCCCAACCCATCCCGAAAGCGCCTTCTCCCCCGAAACGACTTCGTGATCACGAGGGTCGTGGAAGAAAGGAGGTGGGAGCGTTCCTGGAATGCGGGGGTGCGGGCGGGTCCGGGCGGGTGGCGAGGCTGTATACAGGTCGCGTGGAACTGGATCGGCTGGACCGCGACATCATCGGGGCGCTCATGGAGGACGCTCGGGCGACATACGCGGAAATAGGCCAGCAAGTGGGTCTGTCGGCGTCGGCGGTGAAGCGGCGCGTGGATCGGTTGCGTGAGGCGGGGACGATCACGGGGTTCAGCGCCGTGGTGGCCCCGCAGGCCCTGGGGTGGACGACCGAGGCGTACGTGGAGCTCTTCTGCCAGGGCAAGACGAAACCCTCCGACATCGCGCTGGCGGTGGCGCGGTTTCCCGAGGTGGTGGCGGCGGCGACGATCACCGGCGAGGCCGACGCCCTCCTGCACATCCGGGCGACCGACGTGGGCCATGTGGAGCGGGTCATCGAGCGCATCGCGGCCATGCCGTTCGTGGTGCGGACCAAGAGTTCGATCGTGCTGTCGAGGCTGGTCGACACCGCCGTGCCGACCGCACGCAACGGATCGCCCATCACCGGGTAAGACTCGCAACAGACCCGCGCCAACGCGCAATATCAGCCGCTTGGCCTGCATAATCATGCATTCCTAGGCTGTCTCCGTCCCCCGAGATACCCCTGATGGCCCGGAGGGGATCCCCCGACGACGATGACGGAGACCCGTATGCCCAAGCACTTCCTGATGTGCCGCCCCGAGCACTTCACGGTGGAGTACGCGATCAACCCCTGGATGGACCCCGAGGCGGGCGCCGATCGCGAAGTCGCCGTACGGCAGTGGGAAGGGCTGAAGGCCGCCTATGAGAGCCTCGGCCACCAGGTCAGCCTGATCGACCCGATCGAGGGCCTGCCGGACATGGTGTTCGCCGCCAACGGCGCCACGGTGGTCGGCGGTCGCGTGTACGGCGCGCGGTTCGCCTTCCCCGAGCGCGGCCCGGAGGGCCCGGCCTACCTGCGCTGGTTCGAGGAGCGCGGCTACCAGGTGAAGAACCCCGAGCACGTGAACGAGGGCGAGGGCGACTTCCTGACGCTCGACGAGTTCGTCCTCGCGGGCACCGGCTTTCGCACCGACGTACGGGCGCACCAGGAGGCCCAGGAGTTCCTCGGCCGCCCGGTGATCTCGTTGTCGCTGGTCGACCCGCGTTTCTACCACCTCGACACGGCGCTATTCTCACTCGACGGACGCAATGTCGCCTACTACCCCGGCGCCTTCTCCGAGGGCAGCCAGGAGGTGCTGAAGCGGCTGTTTCCCGAAGCGGTCCTGGCCACGGCGGCCGATGCCGAGGTTCTCGGTCTCAACGCGGTCAGCGACGGCGAGCACATCGTCATCAACTCCGAGGCGGGCGAGCTCCAGCTGGAGCTCAAGCGGCGCGGCTACGAAGTGATCCCCGTCGAGCTGGCCGAACTGCGTAAGGCCGGTGGCGGGCCGAAGTGCTGCACGCTCGAAATCCGGGCATAACAGAAAATCCCGGACATAACATGTAATAGGGGGAGATAATGACCAGCACCACACAAGAGCTGATTGAGATCAGCGAGCGGCGCAGCGCGCACAACTACCACCCGCTTCCCATCGTGATCCACGAGGCGCACGGCGCCTGGGTGACCGATGTCGAGGGCAAGCGCTACCTGGACTTCCTGGCCGGATACTCCAGCCTGAACTTCGGCCACGGCAACCCGAAGATCATCGAGGCGGCTCAGGCCCAGCTGCAGAACCTCACGCTCACCAGCCGCGCCTTCTACCACGACCAGTTCGCCGCGTTCTGCACCGGACTGGGCGACCTGACCGGCAAGGACATGATCCTTCCGATGAACACCGGCGCCGAGGCGGTCGAGACCGCGATCAAGGTCTCCCGCAAGTGGGGCTACGAGGTCAAGGGCGTCGCACCGGAGCAGGCCAACATCATCGTGATGGAGGACAACTTCCACGGGCGTACCACCACGATCATCAGCTTCTCCACCGACCCCGACGCGCGCGAGAACTTCGGCCCGTACACACCCGGCTTCAAGATCGTGAAGTACGGCTCCGCCGAGGCCGTCCGCGAGGCCATCGACGCCAACACCGTCGCGGTCCTGGTCGAGCCCATCCAGGGCGAGGCCGGAGTCCTGGTGCCGCCGGACGGCTACCTCACCCACATCCGCGAGATCTGCACCGAGAACAACGTTCTCATGATCGCCGACGAGATCCAGTCCGGCCTCGGCCGTACCGGCAGGACGTTCGCCTGCGACCACGAAGGCGTCGTGCCCGACATCTACATCATGGGCAAGGCCCTCGGCGGCGGCGTCGTCCCGGTCAGCGCCATCGCGGCCGACGAGGACGTGCTCGGCGTCATCAAGCCGGGCCAGCACGGCTCCACGTTCGGCGGCAACCCGCTGGCCTGCGCCGTCGGCAACGCCGTCATCGAGATCCTCAACACCGGCGAGTACCAGGCCAGGGCCACCCAGCTCGGCGAGGTCCTCCACGCCCGCCTGAACGAACTGATCGGCAAGGGCGTCGTCACGGTACGCGGACGCGGGCTGTGGGCAGGCGTGGACATCGACCCGTCGCTGGCCACGGGCCGCGAGGTCTCCAAGGCCCTGATGGCCCGCGGCGTCCTGGCCAAGGACACGCACGGGTCGACGATCCGGCTGGCTCCGCCGATCGTCATCTCCGAGGAGGACCTCCTCTGGGCCGTCGACCAGCTCGCCGACGCCATCGCCTCCTTCCAGTAACCCCGATACGGGCCTCCCGGACGACCACCGCGCGTCCGTCCGGGAGATCGGCCCTGCCCGCAGGCGGCGCTCACCGGAGGGGGTGCGCCCGCCGAGGGCGGCCGGGGAGGTCAGACCTGCCCGGACGGCCCTGTGGGGCGCCCCTCATCAGAGGCGCCCCGGTTTCGGGAGGCGGCTCGCCAGGAGTGATCCTCCGGGTGAGCCGCCTTCCGCGCGTCCGGGGGCGGCGGCGATCAGTTTTCCTCCGGGATCGGAGTCGGCTCCCGGCTCGCCTGTTCGGCGGACGTGGGGGTGGGCGTGGCGACCGGTGGGGTGGCATCGACCGGCGGCGGGGCGGAGGTGGCCACGTTCGCGGGCGTGGCATCGGCCGGCGGGGTCGGGCTAGCCGAAGCCGTGGGCTTGTCCTGTGGGCAGGGCGTGATCTCCCGGCCGTCCACCTCGGGCAACGAGTCGACCACCCGCATGCCGAGCTGAGCCGTCAGCGCCAGGACGCTGCCCTCGGGCGCCTGCGCCTCCTTCGCGTCCACGACCGTGCTGCGCAGGCCCATGTACTGGCTGGTCACGGGGTCGAAGATGAGCTGATTGAGGGCTCCGCCGTACACGAGCCCGATCCCGATCCCCGTGCGGCCGGTCTCGTCCGCGACCCCGTCGGCCACGCGCACGCCGGGGATCGCCTTCAGCTCCGCGATCAGCGTGTCCAGCTGCTCCTTGGTCAGGTACCGCTCGACGATCATCTCCCGTGCCCGGTCGAACGCGGCGGCGGCCGGGTCCCGGTTCGAGGCGCCGTCCGGGTTGGCGAGCTGTGCCCGCACCGCCGCCGGGTCGGGGGCCACGATGGGCAGCCACTCGGGGCACTCGGCCAGCCGCAGCCATCTGGTGCGCGGCATCGCGGGCGCGGGCGTCGCCTGCCCCGGCGAGGACGGGGACGGCGGCGTCTCGATGCGGACGTACACCGCCTCGGTCCCCGACGACGTCAGCCACACCTGCCGTTTGGCCTGCCTCATGACGCGTCCCTCCGGGCCGAACCAGGCCTGCACCAGGCCGCCCTCGGTCCCCTGCGTCTCGATCACGATGTACTGGCCGGGCTGAGGATCGAGCCCGCCCGGCGAGGCCACCATCCCCGTCTCCTCGCGGGCCAGCGCCCCCGCCACTCCCCCGACCAGCAACACGGTCACCCCGAACGCCGCCACCGACTGCCAGCCCAGCCGCGGGAGCCTGAACCCGCCCCGCCCCCCGCGCGCCGCACGTACCAGCTCCTCCCGCGCCCGCGATCGAGCCTCTTCCGGGTACGGCGGAGCCGCCGGCCGGCCTTCTGCGAAGATCCTGATCTCGTCATCCACGGTGGGCCTCCTCGGCAGCGAACGGATCGGCACCGCCGAGAGCCCTGCGCACCTTCACCCGCAGCCGATGCAGCCGCGAACGCACGGTGCCGACCGGGACGCCCAGTGCCAGGGCCGCGTCCTCGTAGGTGAGGTCGGCCCAGGCGACCAGGAGCAGCAGGTCGCGTTCGGCCGCGGTCAGCTTGGTGAGCGCCCGCGCCAGCCTGGGCTGGAGCAGTTCGGCGCTGACCCGGTCGGCGCTGCGCTCGTCGAAGCCGTCCGGGCGCTCGGCGCTCACCTTGGCCATGGCCTGGTTGCGGCGGCGTTCCGCCCTGCGGTGCTGGGCCACGACGTTGGTGGCGATGCCGTACAGCCAGGGTCTGGCGTCGGGGCGGGCCAGGTCGTAGCGGGCGCGGGCACGGAAGGCGACGAGGAACACCTCGCCGGTCACGTCCTCGGCGAGCTCGGCGCCCAGCCTGCGGGCGGCGTAGCGGTGGATCTCCTCGGCGTGCCGGTCGAACAGCGCGGCGAAGCTCTCGGGGTCGCCCAGTGAGCGCCCGATCAGCGCCGCGTCGTCCAGCCGTTCTTGAACACCCACCACGTTCCGGTCCTCTCGTGTGCGGTCACCCTGTTGTTGACCGCACCCGGAACCCCGGTTCCACCTTTCTTCTCCCACCCTCGTGGGGACCGGACGCGAACACCAGAACAGAACCCCCGAAAGCCCTACCGGGGAGCCGCGGAGGCCAAGCCCGAAGAGCCGCGGAGCCCGAGCCCGGGATGTCACCGGTGGTGGGAAGGGAACGGGACGGGAATCCGCGAGGCGGGGCCCCGAAGGGGTGGTTAGGGGTGGTGCCAGGTGAGGAGGCCGGCGGGGGCGGTGCCGGGGGTGAAGCCGGCCGCCGTGAGCTCGGCGGTCAGCTCCTCCAGGGAGGGCCGGTAGCCGTCGCTCTCCACGGTGTCCTCGCTGATGACGACCCCCCGCTGCAGTACCCGGTAGGAGAAGCGCGAGGTGGCCATCTCGGGCGTCGCCGACACGACCTGCCCGAGGATCTCGTAGGTGTGCCGCCCCACCCGGTACGACCCCATGACCTCCGGCGGCCCGGGCACGCCCACGGGCCGCTGCCGCCAGTTGAAGATCAGGCGGCCTCCGGGCCGGAGCTGCCTGGCCAGCGTCTCCCACAGTTTCGGGCGCTCCGGGGGCGCGAAGCCGTACAGGACGGAGATCATCACGGCGGCCTCGACGGGTTCGTCGAGGTCGGCGTCGAGCGCGCCGCAGGGCAGGACGGTCACCCGCGCGCGCAGGGAGGGCCGGTCGGACAGGCGGGAGAGCAGGATGGCGCGCATGCCGAGCGACGGTTCGACCGCGAAGATCTCGCCGGGCACGGTGTCGCCGATGACCTGGGTGATGAGGCCGGTTCCGGCGCCGATCTCCAGGACGCCGCCGGTGACGCCGTCGAGGAGGGGCGGCAGGAGCTTCCTGATCTCGGGGACGTGGCCGTCCTCGTGCCACAGGTCGTAGAAGGGTGCGGTGCGGGTGTAGGCGTCCAGAGTCACAAGACTCGAACGATAATGGTTTTCATGTTAGATGTACAGTGTCGATGGGTTTGACCGTGTTGTCGGTGGCCTCGTACCAGGTGACCGCGTTCGGAAAGGTCAGTACGGCCAGCGCGTTCTGGAACCACGGCCCGTGCGTCACCCGCCACCGGATCGGCGGGCGCGGGATTCGGGCGAGCTTGGCCAGCGTCCCCCCGATCAACGTGGCGATGCCGAACTGCGTGAACACGTTGGCCAGCCGCAGCAGCCTGCTGAGCGGGTTGCGGATGGGCGAGCAGACCAACTGGGTGATGTTGCGGGACTTGGCGACGTAGGAGTAGTGGACGTCACCGGACAGGATCATCACCGGCACGCCCGTCTTCAGCAGGAGCGTGGCCAGCGAGTCGAACGACCGCCGGAACGCCGCCCAATGCTCCAGGTCGAACGCCTGCCGGAACATCTCCGAGAGCCGCGCGACCGGCTTGCCCCACTTGCCGTCGCACAGCGCCTCGTTCCAGTTCTGCACCGAATGCACGCCCTCGGGCAGCATGAACGGGATCGACGAGCCGATGATCAGCCGCTCGGCCGGCAGCGCGACCTGCTCCTCCAGCCAGGCCCACTCGACCGCGTCGAGCATGCGCCGGTCGCCCGGCGTGAGCTGGCGGGCGCAGCGGGTGTCGACGACGAGCAGCCTCGTGTGGCCGAGGTCGCGGGCGTAGCTCCACCGGTTGCTGCTCGGCTCGGCGTCGGCCTGCTCGGCGAAGGCGTCGAGGCGCTCGGAGCCCCCGCCCTTCAGGAGGTCCTGCAGCAGCGGATCGGAGGCCCGCTCGGCCGGCGAGAGGTTGCCCAGGTGCTGGTAGACCCAGTACGCGCCGAGCCCGGAGATCACCCGGTGCTTCCACCAGGGCACGCGGGCCATGGTCTCGCGCCAGGTCTGGGAGGTGTTCCAGTCGTCGCGGACGTCGTGGTCATCGAAGATCATGGCGGTCGGCACGGTGGACAGCAGCCAGCGCAGCTCCGGTTCGGTCCAGGCCAGCCGGTAGAGCTCGGCGTACTCCTCGAAGTCGGCGATCTCGTCCTGCGGCTCGGAGGCGCGCCGGGCGTGGATGAAGTCGAGCATCTCGGGCGAGGGGTTGTCGGCGTAGACCTGGTCGCCGAGCAGCAGCAGCAGGTCGGGCCAGTCGGGGTCGTCGGCGGTCTCGAGGTGGTCGCCGTAGGCGCGCAGCACGTCGGGGCCGTGCGTGCGCACGTGCGCCGCGTCATGGGGCACGCTGGTACGGCAGGAGCCGAACGCCAGCCGGCGCGGCCCCTCGGGCGGGATCAACCGGATCCGGCTGGGCGCGCGGCCCTCCAGCGGCCAGACGGAGGTTCCGTCCAGCTCGACCCGGTACTCCGGCACGTCCCGTGTCAGCTCGGTGAGATCGACGATGGCGTAGTGGTGGCCGTGCACGGTGAACGTCGGCGAGGAGTGCTCCCCGTCGCGTGTCGAGACCGTGACCTGGCATGGCTCGTCGGTTTCCACCCATATGGACGCGCTGGTCTCATCGACGTAGCGCAGCATGGGACCGATCACCAACCCGGGCATCCCACCCCCTCATGTGACAGTTCGGCGAAGAGCTTCTACCCAGCCTGCCAGTGTGGCACGTTCCCTGAGTGACGATCACGCGCTTGGATTTGTCTACAACGGATCGGCTGCGAATCTGGACAGAATCCCTACACAATTCGAAACCACTCGATATAGGCTGATCACGACAAGAACGTCCAAATGGATCGAGCAACGGCGCTTAATCCACTGATTTGGGCGTACATAACAGGAGGATTTTCTCCCATGAGCATCATGGTGCCGTCAAAGACGCCGGCCCTGATCACCCCTGGACAACAGGCCCTCGACTCCGCTCTCCACCAGCTCGGCCACGCGGCCGAGCACCTCGGTCTCGACGACGGGCTGCGCACGATGCTGGCCACGCCACGCCGTTCGCTGACCGTCTCCGTGCCGGTCCGCCGCGAGGACGGCCGCATGGACGTGGTCCAGGGCTTCCGTGTCCAGCACAACGTATCGCGCGGCCCCGCCAAGGGCGGCATCCGCTTTCATCCCAGCACCGACATCCACGAGGTCACCGCGCTGGCGATGTGGATGACGTGGAAGTGCGCGCTGGTCGGCATCCCCTACGGCGGCGCCAAGGGCGGCGTCTCCGTGGACCCGGCCGCGCTGACCACCCGCGAACTGGAGCGGCTCACCCGCCGCTACGTCAACGAGATTTTGCCGCTCATCGGCCCGGAGAAGGACATCCCCGCCCCCGACGTCGGCACCGACGAGCAGACCATGGCGTGGATCATGGACACCTACAGCGTCAACGCCGGCTACTCGGTGCCCGGCGTCGTCACCGGCAAGCCGATGACGCTCGGCGGCTCCCTGGGCCGTGCCGGGGCGACCTCGCGCGGCGTGCAGATCGCGGCCCTGGCCGCGCTCGGCCGCTCACCCGATGGCGTGACCGTGGCCGTGCAGGGCTTCGGCAAGGTGGGCGCACTGGCCGCGCAGTACCTCGCCGACGTGGGCTGCAAGGTCGTGGCCGTCTCCGACGTACGCGGCGCGATCTACTCGCCGACCGGCCTGGACATCGCCGACCTGCGCGCCCACAGCGCCGAGACCGGCGGCGTGTACGGCTACCGCCACGCCGACGCCATGAGCCACGCCGACCTGTTCGAGCTGGACGTGGACCTGCTGGTCCCGGCGGCGCTGGAAGGCGTGATCACCGAGGAGAACGCTCCGAGGGTCCGCGCCCGCCTCATCGTCGAGGGCGCCAACGGCCCGACCACCCCGGAGGCCGACGAGATCCTCGCCGCCTCCGGCACCACCGTCGTGCCGGACATCCTGGCCAACGCGGGCGGCGTGATCGTGTCGTACCTGGAGTGGGTGCAGAACATGCAGGCCTTCTCCTGGAGCGCCGCCGAGGTCGAGATGAAGCTGCGCGACCTGATGCAGAGCGCGTACGGCGAGGTGAAGTCGCTGGCCGCGGAGAAGGGCCTGACGCTGCGCCAGGCCGCCCACGTCATCGGCGTGGGCCGGGTGGCCGAGGCGCACCAGATGCGCGGCCTCTACCCGTGAGCGCGACTTAAGTAGGTGGCGCGACCGCCCTGGGACCGATGTTCCGGTCCCGGGGCGGCTGCGAGGCTGAGCCCCATGAGAGCAATCGTGGGGGTCATCCTCCTCATCCAAGGGGTGGCCGGCTTCGTCGGCCTCACGTTCTTCGACTCCAAGTGGGGCCTGCTGCACCGCGTCGCCGAGGTCCCGAACTGGGGCTACCTGGGCATCGCGCTGGTGGGGGCCGGTCTGGTCATGTGGGGCGAGTCGGCCAAGAAGAAGACCTAGCCCGTACGCTCTGACCATGACCTATCCCGATCCGATCTACCACGGCGACCAGGGCGAGAAGAGCGCCTTGCACCGGCCGGCGGGCCACGCGCCCGAACTCGTCTACCCCAACGGCAACGAGGTCCACTACATCGCCACCGGCGCCTCGACCGGCGGCCTGTTCGGCCTCTACCGCTGGGTCATGGGACCGACGCCCAGCGGGCCCGGCCCTCATTTCCACAAGACGATCACGGAGTCGTTCTACGTGCTGCGCGGCACGATCCGCATCTTCAACGGCGACCAGTGGCTGGAGACCGAGCCGGGCGACTGGGTCCACGTCCCGGCCGGGGGCATCCACGGCTTCAGGAACGAGTCCGGCGAGCCCGCCGAGATGCTCCTGCACTTCTCCCCGGGCGCGCCCCGCGAGGGGTACTTCGAGGGCCTGGTGGAGTCCGGGGACATGACCGACGAGGAGCGTGCCGCGTTCTACCTGCGCCATGACAACTACTGGCTGTAGGGGTCAGGCGTACGGCGCGGTGATGACCTCCATGTTGTGGCCGTCGGGGTCGTCGAAGTAGACGCCGCGCCCGCCGTACAGGTGGTTGATCTCGCCGGGGGTGTGGTGGCCCGGGTCGGCCCAGAACTCCACGCCCGCCTCCTCGATCCGCGCGAAGATCGCGTCGAACTCCGGCTCGCTGACGATGAAGCAGTAGTGGTTCGGCTGGATCGACGTGGCTTCCATGTAGTCGAGCGTGACGCCGTTGGAGGTCTCCAGCGGCGTGAACGGCCCCCAGTCCTTGCCCACCGGGAGGCCGAGGATCCCGCCCAGGAACTCGGCGGAAGCACGCTTGTTCCGGCTCTGCACAATCGTGTGGTTCAAGTCGACTGCCATACCAGCCAAGCTATGCCCGGCCCGGCCCCGATGCCAGGCGGCCGGGCGTCGTGGCGCGTCGACCCAAGAGCCCCATAAGTCCAGAATTGCCCCTTTCGCGTGGGCGCACCGCCGGTAGATACTCGCGATCATCAAGCCCCTACAGGGGCTCCATGAGAGGACCCGGCAACATGCCCACACCCCCCACCACCGTGGAGCAGTTCGGCTACCGCCAAGAGCTCCAGCGATCCCTGGGCTTCGCGGATCTGATGATCTACGGGCTCATCTTCATGGTGCCGATCGCGCCGTTCGGCATCTTCGGCAGCGTCTTCGCCGCCTCCGGCGGCATGGTCGCCCTGGCCTACGTCGTCGGCATGGTCGCGATGGCGTTCACGGCGCTGTCATACGCCCAGATGGCGCGGGCCTTCCCGATGGCCGGATCGGTCTACACCTACGCCGGCCGCGGCATCGGCGCCCCCGTCGGGTTCATCGCCGGATGGGCGATCCTGCTCGACTACCTGCTGGTGCCCGGCCTGCTGTACCTGGTCGCCGGCGTGGCCATGAACTCCTTCGTGCCCGTCATCCCGGTATGGGGATGGGTGGTGGTCTTCGTGGTGCTCAACACCGTGGTCAACTACCTGGGCATCCAGATGACCGTGCGCATCACCCGGATCATGCTGGTCGCCGAGCTGATCGTGCTCGCGATCTTCCTCGTGGTCGGCGTGGTCGCGCTGGCCCAGGGCAAGGCGCAGACGGGCGCGCTGACCCCGCTCTTCGACTCCTCGACGTTCACGCTGCCGCTGGTGTTCGGGGCCGCCTCGGTGGCGGTGCTGTCCTTCCTCGGCTTCGACGGCATCTCGACGCTGGCCGAGGAGAGCCGCGAGGACGCCAGGCGGCTGGGCCGTTCCATGGTGGCCGCGCTCGCGCTGGCGGCCGTGCTGTTCGTGGCGCAGACCTGGGTGGCGGCGCTGCTCACGCCCAACCGGGCCACGCTGCTGGAGAAGGGCGACCCGGCCGGCAGCGCCTTCTACGACACCGCGGCCTTCGCCGGCGGCCCCTGGCTGGCCACGCTCACCGCCGTCGCCACCGCGATCGCCTGGGGCTTCGCCAACTCGCTCGTCGCCCAGGCGGCCACGTCCCGGTTGCTGTTCGCGATGGCCCGCGACCGCCAGTTGCCCGCGTTCCTGTCGCGCGTCCACCCCCGCCACAAGGTCCCGGTCAACGCCACGCTCGCGGTCGCCGCGCTCTCGCTCGCGCTGGGCGTCTACATGAGCACCCGCGAGGACGGCATCCCGCTGATGAGCTCGCTGGTCAACTTCGGCGCGATGACCGCCTTCCTGCTGCTGCACGTCGCCGTCGTGGTCCACTATCTGCTACGGCAGCGCAGCTCCAACCTGATCGCCCACCTCCTGGTCCCGTTGCTGGGATTCGCGATCCTGGTCTTCGTCGTCGTCAACGCGAACGTGGCCGCGCAGCGGCTGGGCTTCGCCTGGCTCGGGCTGGGCCTGGTGGTCCTGGCCGTCACCTACCTCGTGGGCCGCCGCCCACGCCTGCCGAAAGAGGTCGTGTGAACATCCACCCCTACCGCCCCGGGCCGGACGAGCTGAGCTACACCTTCGGCGGCCGTGCCCCGGTCGGCGAGGTACGGCCCGGCACGATCCTGGAGCTCTACACCGAGGACTGCTTCGGCGGCCGGGTGCGGACCGTGGACGACCTGCCGTCACAGGTGTGCGAGTTCCCCTACCTCAACCCGGTGACCGGCCCCTTCCACGTGACGGGCGCCGAGCCGGGCGACACGATCGCGCTGCACTTCGTCTCGATCACCCCGGCCCGCGACTGGGCGATGTCCACGACGTTCCCGCACTTCGGAGCATTGACTGCCACCCACACGACCGCGATGCTGCATCCGGCGCTGGAGGAGCGGGTCTGGCGCTACGACCTGGACCTGGAACGCGGCGTGGCCGTCTACCGGGCCAGGAAGAGCGACTTCACCGTCGAGCTGCCCCTGGACCCCATGCACGGCACCGTCGGCGTCGCCCCGGCGGCCGGCGAGGTCAAGATGACGATCACGCCCGACGCTCACGGCGGCAACATGGACACCCCGGAGCTGCGCGCCGGCGTCACCGTCTACCTGGGCGTCAACGTCGCGGGCGGGCTGTTCGCCATCGGCGACGGGCACGGCCGCCAGGGCCACGGCGAGGTGTGCGGCACCGCGCTGGAGACCGCGATGAACACCGTCGTCGCGGTGGACCTGATCAAGGGCGTGGGCACGCCGTGGCCGCGCATGGAGGACGACCTGCACCTGATGTCGACGGGCTCGGCCCGCCCGCTGGAGGACGCCTACCGCGTCAGCCAGCACGACCTGGTCACCTGGTCGGCCGAGCTGACCGGGCTGGAGACGCTCGACGCCTACCAGCTCATCAGCCAGGCGGGCCAGGCGCCGGTCGGCAACGTGTGCGACACGAACTACACGATGGTCGCCAAGGTCGCCAAGGCCCACCTGAAGGATCCGGCCGCCTACGGCTCCGCCCACGCCCGGCTGCGCGCCCTCGGCGCGGAGTATCTTTCTTCCCGCTGAAAGGCGAGTGTCGCAGGTCAGGGTAATGATCACCTTCGCTCTACAGTGGAGGCGTGCTCCGGCTGCTGCTGTCCATGACCCTGCTCAACCCGACGGCCGAGCCACCCCTCGACGCCGTTCCCGCCGCCCACGTGCTCACCCCCGGCGGCGACCGGCTGGGGTACGCCCCGGCCGGTCGCGCCCGGCCCGACACCGGTGTGCTGATCGGCCACGACCCGGTGGCGGGGACGGCCGTGATGTGCGGCGGCGCCGTCCTGAGGTCGCGGAGCAGGAGCCTGGTCCTGACCGCGGCGCACTGCCTCTACCACCGGGGCAGGCGGCTGCGCGGACTGGTGTTCATGCCCGGTTACGACGGGGGGCGGGCGCCCATGGGCGTCTGGCCCGCCGTACGCACCTGGGTGCCCTCGGGGTGGCGCGACCGGCCGGACTCCCCCGCCCGGCTGCCCTACGACCTCGCGCTGGTCGGCGTCGCCGGGAAGGGGCGCTCGTCCCTGGAGTCGGTGGCCGGGCGCGGGCTGCGGCCGGTGGCGCGCGGGACGCTGTCGCGGCGCCGGGCCCTGGACCTGCTCGGGTATCCGGCCGGGCGGCGCTATCCGGGCACGCGGCTCTACCACTGCCTGGGGCAGGCGGCGCCGTACCGGGGAGTGCTCGTCACGCACAACTGTCACGCGTCCGGCGGCGGGAGCGGCGGCCCGGCCCTGTACGGCGGGGCCGTGGCGGGCGTGGTCTCCTCCTCAAGCCCGCTGTCGGACCCGGCCGGGTTCACGGTGCTGGCACCGCTGGACTCGCGGCCCTTCGCCCGCATGCTGACCAGGGCCGACCGCGTCATGCGGCGTGGCTGACGATCTCCTCGCAGATCGCGTGGCTGACCAGCGCGTCACCGGCGTCCAGGACGCGGCCCTCGCGCACGGCGGCGAGGAAGTCCAGCGTGATCTGCTCGATGCCGCGCTGCCGCGCGACCGGCACCCAGTCGGGACGGCGGCGCAGGACCTCGCCGGACCCGGTGTAGTCGACGACGTCACCGAGGTTGACCACGCGGCGCTTGACGCCGTCGCCCATGACCTCGCAGCTCTCCTCTGAGGCGCCGCTGAGCCGGTTCATGACGCCGATGGCGGTGAAGCCGTCGCCGGACAGCTCCAGCGTCACGTGCTCGACCTGGCCGGCGCGGACCCGGGTGCGGACGCGGGTGTCACTCACCTCGCCGGGGACCAGGAAGCGCAGGGTGTCCACGACGTGGATGAAGTCGTCGAACATGACCGGGCGGGGCGCGTCGGGGTGTTTCTCGCGGTTCTTCTCCATGATCACCAGGTGCCTGGGCAGTTCGGCCAGGCCGGTGTAGCCGGGGGCGTAGCGGCGGTTGAAGCCGACCATCAGCGAGCGTCCGGCCTCGCGCGCCAGGCTCACCAGCCGCTCGCACTCGGCGAGGTTGTCGGCGATCGGCTTGTCCACGTAGACGTGGACGCCCGCGCGCAGGAGGGTGTCCACGATCTTGGGGTGGGCGCCGGTGGCGGCGTGGACGAACGCCGCGTCGATCCCCTCCTCGACCACCTGCTCGACCGTGGTGAAGCGGTTGGCGATCCGGTGCGCCGCGCCCAGGCGGTCGAGGGTTCCGGTGTTGCGGGTGCACAGGTGGAGGTCGAGGCCGGGCTGGGTGGCCAGCACGGGGAGGTAGGCCTTCTCCGCGATGTCGCCCAGGCCGATCATGGCAATCTTCATCCGGCCAGGCTAGCCTTCAGCGCCTCGTCGACCGGCGTGGGCGCGACGTCGAAGGTGCGCTGGAAGGCGCTGGAGTCGAGCACGAAGGGCGCGACGAACTGGTAGCGGATGTGGCGGAACTCGCCGATCAACGGGTTGAACAGCCCGGCGACCCGCAGGACCGGCCACGGCAGCACGCTCATCTTGGGCGCGGGGCGGCCGAGGACGGCGGCCATGCCCGCGCCGATCTGCCGGAAGGTCATCGGCTCGTTCGTGGGCACGTGCCAGGCCCTGCCCCAGGCCCGCTCCTCGGCGGCGGCGGTGATGAGTGCGTCGGCGACGTCGGGCAGGTAGGTCCAGCTGTGCGGCACGTCGGCCGGCCAGACGAGCTGGATGGTCTTGCCCGCCTTGAGCGGGTCGATGAAGCGCCCGCCCAGGTACGACTGGTCGCTGGCGCCGGGGCCGAAGAAGTCGGAGGCGCGTACCTCGGTCACCCGGATGCGGCCGGCCTCGTGCAGGGCCAGCGCGTCCTGCCACATCTTCGCCCTGACCATGGCCTTGGGGCTGCGCGAGGCCAGCGGGAGGTCCTCGGTCATGGGGCCGTCGACGGGGCCGTAGGGGTAGAGGTTGCCGAGGATGGCCAGCACGGCGCCGGTGGACTCGGCGGCGGCCAGGAACGCCGCGGACATCGGCGGCCAGTCGGTGAGCCAGCGGTGGTACTTCGGGTTGACGCAGTTGTAGAGGGCGTCGGCGCCCTTGGCCGCCTCGGTCAGCCGCGCGGCGTCGGCCACGTCCGCGGCCACCTTGACGACGCCTTCCGGGCCGCTGCCCGACCGGGTGACGACCGTGACGTCCTGGCCGAGGTCGCGGAGCTTGACGGCGAGGTGGGTCCCGACCTGGCCGGAACCGACGATGACGTGCTTACCCATGATCAGGCCTGCTTCCAGATGAGGCGGAGAGTCGCGTTGACGGCGAAGAGGATCGCGAAGACGGCGGCCGGAGTGGCGGCGCCCGCGGCGTAGAGTGCGGCGGCCCCGCCGCCGAACCAGAGGATCTCCAGGACGCCCCGCCAGATCCCGGTGGCCGGGAAGGTGGCGTTGACCCCGCCACCGGCGCCGAACAGCGCCCAGGCGGTGATGAAGAGGGCCGGCGCGCCGAGCCCGGCGAGCGTGTTGATGATCCAGTTCGAGCTTACGGTGAATCCCCAGTATCCGACGGCGGCGATGACGCCGAGTTCCAGGAGGAACATCAGCAGCATATTCGCGTTCTTCATCATCTCGGGGACTCCAACCTTCGTGACTGCCGTTCGCTTACGAGAGCAATGCTCTCTCAAAAGAGCACTTTTCGTCAAGAGCAGTGCTCTCGTTTATTGCCACCGCTCTGGTAGCGTGCTGAGTATGACAGCAAGCAGGACCGCGAGAGAACGTGTCAGAGCCGAGCTCACCAAGGAGATCGCCGACATCGCCCGGCGCCAGCTCGCCACGGAAGGGGCGGGCGGGCTGTCGTTGCGCGCCGTGGCCCGCGAGATGGGCATGGTCTCCTCGGCCATCTACCGCTACTTCCCCAGCCGGGACGACCTGCTGACCACCCTGATCATCGACGGCTACAACGCGATCGGGGAGTGCGTGGAGCGGGCCGACGCCGCCGTCGATCGCGGCGACCACCTGGGCCGCTGGCTGGCGGTCTGCCACGCCGTACGCGACTGGGCGCTGACCAACCCCCACGAGTACGCCCTGCTGTACGGCTCGCCCGTACCCGGCTACCAGGCGCCGATGGACACCGTGGAGGCGGCGGTCCGCGACACGGTCGTCTTCGGCCGCATCCTGTCGGACGCCCATGAGGCGGGCGTCCTCGACCCCCCCGGCATCGCGCCCGCTCCCCCGCCCTCGCTGGCCGAGGACGCCGCGCTCGTCCGGGCCGTCATGCCGGGGATCTCCGACCTGGTCGTCTTCCGCGCGATCAACGCCTGGACCGGCCTGTTCGGCTGGGTCAGCTTCGAGTTGTTCGGCCAGTTCAACAACACGCTGGACAACCGCAGGACCGCCTTCGAGCACGCCATGCTCAACAACGCCGCCCTTATGGGGCTGGGCATCCCAGAAGCGGCACGATGATCTCGTCGACCACCTCGACGATGAGCGCGTCGGGGATCGGCGTCCCGTTGAACAGGAAGTACTGCCTGATCATCGCCTGACCCACGTCCAGCCGGCGGGGAGTGACCGCGCCGGCCTCGACCTCGCCGCGCTCGACCGCGCGGCGGACCACCTCGTGCATCATCCTGCGCCCCGCGCCCTGGGAGTTCTCGCGCAGCGCGGCGCCCCGGCCGCGGTCGCCGAGCGCCTCGCTCAGCAGCCCGCGCATGGCCTCGCCGGGGGCGCCGTCCAGCGCGGCCGCTGTGTGGCGGAGCAGGGCCAGCAGGTCGCCGCGCAGGCTGCCGGTGTCGGCCACGTCGGAGGGGTCGGGCAGGACGGAGTAGACCGCCGCCATCACCAGCTCCAGCCGGGTCGGCCAGCGGCGATACAGCGAGGCCTTGCCGGTCCTGGCCCGCTCGGCGACCCGTTCCATGGTCAGCTTGGCGTAGCCGACCTCGGCCAGCTCGTCGAGCGTGGCCCGGAAGATGGCGGCGTGCAGCGCCTCGCCCCGGCGGCGGGGCTGTTTGCGGTGGTCGGTGACCATGGATGCATCCTATGGAGCCTTGCCGACCGTGCCGGTGTCCCCGTCCACGACGACCATGAGCCCGTCGGTCAGCACCGAGGTGCCCTCGCCGGTGCCCATGACCGCCGGGATGCCGTACTCCCTGGCCACGATCGCCGCGTGCGAGCCGGTGCCGCCGGTGTCCACGACGACCGCGGCGGCCCGCTGGAACAACGGCGTCCACGACGGGTTCGTGTACGGGCAGACCAGCACGTCCCCCGCGGCCAGCCGGCCGAACTCGGCGGGCTCGCGGATCACCCTGACCGGCCCCGTCACCGTGCCGCCGCTGGCCGGGGTGCCGGCGACCAGCGCGTCACCGGCCTTGGGCGCGGGGAAGACCGCCCGGGGGTCGATGAGCCGCACACCCCGCAGTTCCTCCCGCTTGGCCGCCCTGGCGAGGATCGTGGCGCGCAGCCTTTCCCGGTACGGCCCGGCCGCCGGATCCTCGATGCCTTCCAGCTCCTCCAGCCGCAGGTGGAAGACGTCCTCCGGGTCGGGCAGCCCGAGCCGCCTGCCCATCTCCACGAGTGACCGGCGCAGGATGGGCTGGGGCATCGTGAAGGAGAAGTGGCTGTCCTCGCGGAAGGCGAGCCCGGCCCGCGCCGCCCGGACCAGCCGCTCGACCCGCCGCCTGCGCCGCGGCGAGCGCAGCCGGGGATGGCTCAGCAGCCGCTCCAGCGGATCGGGGCCGTGCTCTCGCGCGGCGGGGCCGCTCGCGAGCAGCTTGACCATGTCGAGCACGGTGCCGGGGGCGTCGCTCCAGGTGGGCGGCGTGACGAGGATGGGGCTGGCGGTCTCCCGGTGCCCGTACTCAGCCAGGAAGGCCTGAAATCTCCGGTCGAAGCCGGGTTCGTGGAGATGGGCGGCCAGCTCCTCCAGCCCCCGGTTGGCGTCCTCCGTCCGGCTGCCGCCACCCGTGATCACCGTCCCGAAGTGCCTGCCCAGCCGGTACATCTTCAACGTCACCAGCAGGCGCGCCAGCGCCAGCCCGGTCCCCGGCAGGTAGTCGATGCGCAGCTCCGCCACCGGCCCCACCAGGTCGAGCGCCCGCCGGGGCATCGCCCGCAGCTCCGGCCACGGCAGCGCCGCCAGGTCGATCGCCGCCAGCTCCCGCTCACGCTCCAGGAAGGCGAGGTAGCGCGGGTCGCGCGTCCAGGCGGCAGGGTCGTACCGGCGGGCCTTGCGCAGCACGCGGAACGGCAGCCCCAGCAGCCGCGGGCTGGGCCGGGGCCTGGGCGGGACCATCCGGTAGACGACGCCGTCCTCCTCCCTGAGGAAGCCGTCGAACGCGCCCCGGATGCCGAAGTCGGCGGCCACCCGGGCCATCAGCCCGGCGGGGCCGTGCGGGAGCCAGGTCGTCATGTCGATCGGGTAGGGGCGCACCGGCAGGTACTCCAGCAGGATCCCGGCGATGCGGCGCTCGACGGGGTTGAGCCTGCGGCCCAGCGGAGGCGGCGGCAGCGCTGTCATCGGGCGGGCCTGCAGCAGGCTGACGCGGCCGTCCGCGAAGGCCCATTCGAGGTCCATGGGGCGGCCGAAGTGGCCGGCCACCCGGACGCCGAGTTCGGCCAGCTCGCGCAGGGCCGTCTCGGGCAGGCGTTCGGCCGGGCCTTCCTCGCGGGTCTCGGTGGTGCCGCCGCCGGCCGTACCTCTGATGACGACCTCGCGGCGGCCCGCGCGGAAGGCGGTGAGACGGCCCGCGCGGTCGAGCACGTAGTGGTCGGGGGTGACGCGGCCGGAGACGACGGCCTCGCCGAGACCGCTGCTGGCGTCCACGACCAGCGTGGCGCGCTCACCGGTGACGGGGTCGGCGGTGAACATGACGCCCGCCGACTCCGCCTCCACCATGTTCTGCACGACGACCGCGATGCGCACGTCGGCGTCGGGGATGCCGAGCCTGGCGCGGTAGGCGACGGCGCGCTCGGTGAACAGCGAGGCCCAGCAGCGGCGGACCGCGTCCAGGAGCGGGTCCTCGCCGATGACGTTGAGAAAGGTGTCCTGCTGGCCGGCGAACGCGGCGCCGGGCAGGTCCTCGGCGGTGGCGCTGGAGCGTACGGCCACCGGCCCGCCGCCGAGCGCGGCGTAGGCGGCGGCGATCTCCCGCCGGAGGCCGCCGGTCATCTCGGCGCCCGCGGCGGTCGTGACGACGAACCCGTCCGGGACCGGCAGCCCGAGCCGGACCAGTTCCCCCAGGTTGGCGCCCTTGCCGCCGGCCCGATCGAGGTCGGCGCGGCCGAAGTCGCGCAGGGGTGCGACGCGTGTCATACCTCCTCCTCCACATAGGCTCGCTCCTCCACATGGGCCCGGGTACGCAGCGGACGTACAGGCAGCGCGAGCGCCAGCAGGAACGCCACCCCGAGCAGCGGCGCCATCATGGCGAAGACCGGCGGCACGGCCTCGGCGAACCCAGCTCCGGACAGCCGCAGCGTGATCAGGGCTCCGACCACCGCCACCCCCGCCGAGGCCCCGATCTGCCGCAGGAACGTCACCGCCGAGGTGGCCGTCCCGAGATCGGCGTGGGCGACGGTGTTCTGCGCGACGAGCACCATGACCTGCATGACGAGCCCGACGCCGAGCCCGGTCAGCAGCATCACGGCGGCGATCCCCACCGCGCCCTCGGCCACGGCCAGCAGCCCGAGGCCGAGCGCGGCCACGAGCGCGCCCACCACGGGGTACGGCTTGTAGCGCCCGGTCCTGGTGATCAGGCGGCCGGAGACGATCGTGGTGGCCAGCACGCCGCCCATGAGCGCGGTGACCAGCAGCCCGGCCTGGGTGGCGGTGGAGCCGAGCGCGATCTGCAGATAGGCGGGCATGTAGGTGATCGTGCCGAACAGCGCGAACCCGATCAGAAAGCTGATCGCCACCGGTACGGCGAAGCCCCGGTCGCGAAAGAGCCGCAGGGGCAGGATGGGATCGGCCGCCCGCCGCGCCGTGAGCAGCCACGCGCCGGCGCCGGCGGCCGCGACCGCGAGGTAGACCGGCTCCCCCGTCTGCCCGAGCAGCACCATCCCGACCACCGCCACGGCCAGCGTGAGCGCGCCCGCCACGTCCAGCGGGGTCCGCGCGCCCGGCCTGGGCAGGTGGAGCGTACGGCTGAGCACCACCAGCGCGAGCAGCCCGAGCGGCGGGTAGATCGCGAAGATCCACCGCCAGCCCACGGTGTCGATGAACAGCCCGCCGGCCAGCGGGCCGCCGACGGCGGCCACGATGTAGGCGGCGCCGATGAGGCCGAGGTAGCGGCCGCGTTCGCGGGGGCTGACGATCTCGCCGATGATGGCCTGGGCGCCGATCATGAGCCCGCCGCCGCCGATGCCCTGGAGCGCGCGGAAGGCCACGAACTGGGGCATCGACCCGGCGACCGAGCACAGGACGGCACCGGTCACGAAGATCACGATGGCGGCCTGCATGAGGGGCTTGCGGCCGTAGCGGTCGCCCAGCTTGCCGTACACGGGCATCACGACCGTGGCGGCGACCAGGTACGCGGTGACGACGGCCGGCATCTGGTCCAGCCCGCCGAGGGTCGCGGCCACGGCGGGCAGGGCGGGCGCCATGATCGTCTGGTCGAGCGCGCCCAGCAGCATCGCCAGCATGAGCCCGGTCAGCGTGAGCCGCACGCCACACCTCCTTAGAGAACGTGTCGTTCTCTAAGGAGAGTAGATGAATTCCCCGTGAATGAAAAGAGCGCTCCGCCGGCGGCCGGCGGAGCGCTGGGTGAGGGGATCGCGCGGAGGGACGGCCGCCGCGCGAGTCCTAGCGGGAGGCGCGGTTGACCGCGGAGATGATCGCCTTGAGCGAGGCGGTCGTGGTGTTGGCGTCGATGCCCACGCCCCACAGGATCCGGCCGTCCACCTCGCACTCCAGGTAGGAGGCGGCCTTGGCGTCCGTGCCCGCGCTCATCGCGTGCTCCACGTAGTCGAGCACCCGTACCTGGATGCCGATTCCGGCGATCGCGTCGATGAAGGCCGAGATGGGGCCGTTGCCGTTGCCCTCGATCTCGCGGATCTCCCCGTCGAGGCGGATGTCGGCGCCGATGCGGTCCTGGTCGTCCACGGTCGACTCGTGACGGTGGGCCATGAGGCTGAGCCGGCCCCAGCGGTTGCCGGGCGTCGGCAGGTACTCGTCCTGGAAGATCTCGAACATCTCGCCCGGCGTGACCTCGCCGCCCTGCGCGTCGGTGCGGGCCTGCACGACCTTGGAGAACTCGATCTGCAGGCGGCGCGGCAGGTCGAGCTGATGGTCGGCCTTCATGATGAAGGCGACGCCGCCCTTGCCGGACTGGCTGTTGACGCGGATGACCGCCTCGTAGCTGCGCCCGATGTCCTTGGGGTCGATCGGCAGGTACGGCACCGCCCACGTGAAGGAGTCGACCGGCACGCCCGCCGCGGCGGCGTCGGCGGCCAGGTGCTCGAAGCCCTTCTTGATGGCGTCCTGGTGGGAGCCGGAGAAGGCGGTGTAGACCAGCTCGCCGCCCCACGGGTGGCGCGGGTGCACGGGCAGCTGGTTGCAGTACTCGGTGACGCGGCGGATCTCGTCGATGTCACTGAAGTCGATCTCGGGGTCGACGCCCTGCGAGAACAGGTTCATGCCCAGGGTCACCAGGCAGACGTTGCCGGTGCGCTCGCCGTTGCCGAACAGGCAGCCCTCGATGCGGTCGGCGCCGGCCATGTAGCCCAGCTCGGCGGCGGCCACCGCGGTGCCGCGGTCGTTGTGGGGGTGCAGCGACAGGACGATCGAGTCGCGCCTGCTCAGGTTGCGGTGCATCCACTCGATCTGGTCGGCGTAGACGTTGGGCGTGGCCATCTCGACGGTGGCGGGCAGGTTGATGATGACCTTGCGGTCGGGGGCGGGCTGCCACACCTCGGTGACCGCGTCGCACACCTCGACGGCGTAGTCCAGCTCGGTCCCGGTGAACGACTCGGGCGAGTACTGGTAGAAGACGTCGACGTCGCTCGCCTCGGCGAGCTTGCGGACGAGCTTGGCGCCCTCGACGGCGATGGCGGTGATGCCCTCGCGGTCCTGGCCGAACACGACGCGGCGCTGGAGCGTGGAGGTGGAGTTGTACAGGTGGACGATGGCCTGCCTGGCGCCCTGGATGGACTCGAAGGTGCGCTCGATCAGCTCGGGCCTGGCCTGGGTCAGCACCTGGATCACCACGTCGTCCGGGATGCGCCCCTCGTCGATGATCTGGCGGACGAAGTCGAAGTCGGTCTGGCTGGCGGCGGGGAAGCCGACCTCGATCTCCTTGTAGCCCATCTTGACCAGCAGGTCGAACATCTGGAGCTTGCGGTGGGAGTCCATCGGGTCGATCAGCGCCTGGTTGCCGTCACGCAGGTCTACCGCGCACCATCGGGGCGCCTTGGTGATCATCTTGCCGGGCCAGGTGCGGTCGGCGAGCCGGACGGGCTCGAACGCCTGGTAACGCTGGACGGGCATGGAGGTGGGCTGCTGAGCGGTCATCTGAGGTGTCCTCAAAGTCGGTCCGAACGGCCGACGCGCATGGCTCGCTCCGCGACGAGGGAGCCGGCCTGCTTCAGAGGCCCTCGCCGCGGCAGCTAAGAAGCAGCCCGCGCAGCATGCGTTTCACGTTAGCAGACGTCTCGCCGTGCGCCCTCCCTGATCTCACCTGATGAGAACCGAAAGACAGGTCACACAGCCCTCCAGCTTCTCAAACTCCGAAATATCCACGCTCAGGACCTTGAGCCCCCTATTTCGCAGCATGTGTGCTGTTTCCGGGGCGGAGGCCGCCATCAGCACGGTCTCCTCGTCCAGCACGACCACGTGCGAGCCCGCCTCCTCCGGGGGCTCCAGCAGGCCCGGCAGATCGACCAGCGACGGGTCTCCGATCAGCGTGCCGTCCGGCAGCGCGGTCACGGCCGACTTCAGATGCAGCACCCCG
Organism: Nonomuraea sp. NPDC059023; assembly: GCF_042740095.1. Classification (NCBI taxonomy): domain Bacteria; kingdom Bacillati; phylum Actinomycetota; class Actinomycetes; order Streptosporangiales; family Streptosporangiaceae; genus Nonomuraea; species Nonomuraea sp. NPDC059023. The sequence continues at coordinate 260,840 of NZ_JBHYIO010000005.1, forward strand.
CGCAACTCCACCGGGACCACGCTCCGGTCGGGCAGGTGCCCGGCGAGCTGGGCGATGCCCTCGTCGTTGGTGCGGGCCGAGCGTCCGGCGTACACGGTCGCGCCGACCTGAAGGACGTCGCCGCCGTCGAGCGTGCCGGGCGCCTCGACGGCCACGGCGCGCAACCCCTGGCCCCGCACGGCCTCGGCGACCGCCGCCACCTCGGGCCGCCGTTCCGGCGCCCCCGGACGCGTGAGTACGGCCAGCCGCCCGCACACCACCACGGTGTCCTCCACGAACACCGCGTCCGGCAGGTCGTCGGCCCGCGGCACGTGGACCGGGTCCCAGCCCGCCTCCCCCAGCGCGCCGACGTAGGCCGCGTGCTGCTCCAGGGCGAGCGCGTAGTCGACCGCCCGCCGTTCGAGATGGGTGACGATGCCCTCGGCCAGGCGCCGGCCAGGTTCCCTTACCACCGCGATACCCCGCATAGGGCGTGTTCTATCACGCGCCGGTTAGAGTCAGGATCATGCAGGATAACGAGATTCTCACCAGGATCAGCGCCCTCGTCGCGGAGGAGCACGAGCTGCGCGACCGCCTGTCGACGGGCGAAGTGACCTCGGAGGAGGAGAACGCGCGGGTCAAGGAGCTGGAGGTCGCGCTCGACCAGTGCTGGGACCTGCTCAGGCAGCGCCGGGCCCGCCGGGGCATCGGGGAGAACCCCGACGAGGCGGCCGCCCGCCCGGCCAGCGAGGTCGAGAGCTACCAGCAGTAAAACCGGTGGCGGGAAGAGGCGCGCGTGCGTTTGCCTGACGGCATGACGATCCAGCAAGTAGATCTCGACGGCCCCCTGGACGAGGTGTACGCCGCCTACCGCGCGGCCACCGGCCACCGGCCGGGCCCGGTCATGTCGCAGCGTCACTACGAGTGGCTGATGCGCCGGGGCGACGCCGGCTCCCGGGTCGAGGCGTGGGCCGCGGTCGAGGACGGCCGGATCGTCGGCGGTCTCGGCCTGCAGTACCCGCTGCTCGACAACACGCATCTCGTCGTGGTGTTCGAGGCGTTCGTCGTGCCCGGCCACCGGCGGCGTGGCATCGGCAGGGCCCTGTACGAGCACACGAAGGAACGGGTCAGGGCCGAGGGCAGAAGGCTGCTGGTCGGCGAGACCGAGAAGACGGGCAGCGGGGCCGCGTTCATCGCCGCGATGGGCGGCCAGGTCGTGCTGCCCGAGGCCCGCCGTACGCTGGACCTGCGCAAGGCCGACTGGCCGGCGATCAGGGCGATGCTGCCGCGGGCCGAGGGCTACCACGTGGAGCGCTTCACCGGCCCCGCGCCCGAGAAACTGCTGGCCGATCTCGCGCACCTCATCGGCGGCATGAACGACGCGCCGCGCGGCGCGGACATCGAGGAGATGCGCTTCGACACCGACCGGATGCGCGCGTTCGAGGCGTCGATCGTGCCCAGCGGCGGCGACTCCTACGCCATGATCGCCCGCCGTACCTCCGACGGCGCCCCCGCGGGTTACACGCGCATCTACATCGAGGCCGACCGCTCCGACGGCTGGGCCCGCCAGGCCGACACCACCGTGCTCGCCGCCCATCGCGGCCGCAGGCTCGGGCTTCTGCTGAAGGTCGCCAACCTGCTGTGGCTGCGTGAATGCGAGCCGCAGGTGGAGCAGGTCGTCACCTGGAACGCCACCTCCAACCGGCACATGCTGGCGATCAACGAGGCGATGGGCTTCGAACTGCTCGACGAGTGGAACACCTGGCAAACGGACGTCTGACGTTTCGCCGATGTTAAGCGCAGGTTAGATATGCGCCCGCTCCCCTTGGCAGAAGAACCTTCGGCGGAGAGGCTCTGGCCAGCACAGACGCCCCCCTGGAGGTATCCCGTTGAGCAAGGCACGCATGCCGTGGAAGAACGTCATCGGCGGTTCCGTCGGCAACCTCGTCGAGTGGTATGACTGGTTCGTCTACGCGAGCTTCGCCACCTACTTCGCGGCGTCCTTCTTCCCCAAGGGCGATTCCACCGCCCAGTTGCTGAACACCTTCGGCATCTTCGCCGTCGGCTTCTTCATGCGCCCGATCGGCGGCTGGCTGCTCGGGCGCTACGCCGACCGCAAGGGCCGCAAGGCCGCCATGACCATGACGGTCACGCTGATGTCGGCCAGCGCCCTGCTGATCGCGATCGCGCCCACGTACGACACGATCGGCGGCGCCGCCGCGGTGGTCCTGCTCGTGGCCCGGCTGCTGCAGGGCATCTCGGTCGGCGGCGAGTACGCGGCCAGCGCCACCTTCCTGACCGAGGCCACCCCGCCCGGCCGGCGCGGCTTCGCCTCCAGCTTCCAGTACGTCTCGATGACCGCCGGCCAGCTCGTCGGCCTCGGCCTGCAGATCATCCTGCAGAACTCCATGACCGAGGAGGCCCTGAAGTCCTGGGGCTGGCGCATCCCGTTCATCATCGGCGCCCTGGCCGCCGCGGTCGTGTTCTACCTGCGGCGCAGCCTGATGGAGACGGAGGCCTACGGCGAGGAGTCCGCCGGCGCGCACGACGCCAAGGACCGCGGCACGCTCAAGGCGCTCTTCACCCACAAGAAGGAGTTTCTGCTGGTCATCGCCCTGACCATGGGCGGCACCGTCGCGTACTACACCTACACGACCTACCTGACCACGTACCTGTCGAACACCGCCGGGCTGTCGAAGGCGACCGCCTCGACCGTGAGCTTCTGCGCGCTGTTCATCTTCATGTGCGTCCAGCCCGCGGCCGGAGCGCTGTCGGACCGGATCGGACGGCGCCCGCTGCTGATCACCTTCGGCGTCGGCTCGACACTCGGCACCGTGCCGCTCATGTACGCGCTGTCGTCGGTCAGCGGCTTCTGGAGCGCGCTGCTGCTCTCGCTCGTCGGCCTGCTCATCATCACCGGCTACACCTCGATCAACGCGGTGGTGAAGGCCGAGCTGTTCCCGACCAACATCCGGGCGCTCGGGGTGGCGCTGCCGTACGCGATCGCCAACGCCCTGTTCGGCGGCACCGCCCAGTACGTGGCGCTGTGGTTCAAGGGCGCGGGCATGGAGCCCGGCTTCTACTGGTACGTGGCCGGGTGCGCCGCCGTCTCCCTCGTCGTGTACTTCAGCATGCGCGAGACCCGCGACGCCGCCCTGACACGCAGTGAGCGCGGCGTGGCCGAGGCGGTTCCCGAGCGCGTCTAACCTGGTCGGCATGCGAGTTCTCCTGGTCGAGGACGACGACCGGCTCGCGGCGGCACTCACCACGGCACTGTCGCGGCACGGGCACGAGGTCGTCCGTGCCGCGCTGGCCGTGGACGCCCTCCGCCTGGCGGGGGGCGTCGACTTCGTCCTGCTGGACCTCACGCTGCCCGACATGGACGGGCTCGACGTGCTGCGCCGGTTGCGCCGCAGCTCCGCCGTACCGCTGATCGTGGTGACGGCGCGGGTCGAGGAGCGCGAGGTGCTGCGCGGGCTGCGCTCCGGCGCCGACGACTACCTCGTCAAGCCGTTCCGCACGGCGGAGCTGATGGCGCGCATGGAGGCCGTGCTGCGCCGCGGCACCCGCCCGCTGCCGGTGCGCGACGAGGTCGTGACCGTCGGGGACGTGCGGATCGACCTGGACGCCCGGCAGGTGCACGTGGCAGGCGCGCAGATCACGCTGACCCGGCGCGAGTTCGACGTGCTGGCGCTGCTGGCCCGCAGTCCCGGCGTTGTGCGCAGCCGCGAGGAGATCCTCGACGAGGTCTGGGGCGACCCGCTGCTGTCGGCCTCCCGCTCGCTCGACGTGCACGTGGCGGGCCTGCGCGCCAAGACGGGCCGGCCCGGCCTGGTCGAGACCCTGCGCGGCACCGGCTACCGCCTGGGTTCGACGGCGTGAACTCCCGGCTGGTGGTGACCTTCACCACGCTGATCGTCTTTCTCATCGCGGCGCTGGCCGTACCGCTGGGGCTCTTCTACTCCTCGCACCGCACCAACCGGCTGCTGCTCGACCGCCGCGCGGACGCCACCCGCTTCGCCGAGCTGGCCGACCAGTCGGCGCGCGACGCCGACCACTCCGCGCTGAGCGCGGAGATCGAGCGTTACAGCGAGCTGTACGGCGCGGCCGTCCGCGTGCTCGGCCGCGACAGGAAGGTGCTGGCCGAGGCCGGGCGGATGACCGCCGACACCGGCGCGGCGACCAGGCTGGCCCTGTCCGGCCGCACCACCGAGGAACTGCCGGCCATCGGCCCGCTCGGCCCGCGGACGGTGCTGCTGGCCGAGCCGGCGGGCCGCGACGCCCAGTTGTCCGGCGTGGTGCTCCTGCAGGCCCGCACCGACAACGCCCGCACGGACGTCACGCTCGTCTGGGGCGCTCTGGCGGCCGGCGCCCTGATCGCGCTGGCCTACTCGGTGCTGGCGGCGCGCCGCCTCGCCCGCTGGATCCTGCGCCCGGTCACCGAGCTCGACCGCACCACGCGGGCGATCGCCGAGGGCCAGCTCGACGCCCGCGCCCACCCGGGCAACGGCCCGTCGGAGCTGCGCCGCCTGGAGGAGCGCTTCAACGCCATGGCCGACGCCGTCTCCGGCGCGCTGGAGCGCCAGCGGGCGTTCGTGGCCGACGCCTCGCACGAGCTGCGTACCCCGCTGACCGTGCTGTCGCTGCGGCTGGAGAACCTGGAGCCGCACCTGCGTGAGGAGGGCTCGGCCGAGTACGAGGAGACGCTGGCCGAGCTCGACCGCCTGGCGCTGCTGGTCGAGGACCTGCTGGCGCTGGCCAAGGTCGAGGCGGGCGCGGTCACGGCCACCGCGCAGACCGCCCTCGCGCCGCGCCTGGCGGGCTGGCGCGAGGTCTACACCGCGCGCGGCCTGACCCTGGAGGTCACGATCCCGGCGGAGGCGGAGGTTCCCGAGCCGGTGGCCCGCATCGCCGACATCGCGCTGGACAACGCCCAGAAGTTCGTCCCCTCCGGCGGCAAGGTCGAGGTGACCCTCGGCGACGGCGTGCTCCGGGTCGCCGACGACGGCCCCGGGCTCGGCGAGGACGAGCGGGCCGAGGCGCAGGGCCGGTTCTGGCGCTCCGGCTCCCACGCCAACGTGCCGGGCAGCGGCCTGGGCCTGGCCATCGCCGCCGAACTGGCCAGGGCGTGCGGGGCGGCGCTCAGCCTGCTGCCCGCCTGCCCGCACGGCCTGGTCGTCGAGATTCGCCTGGGCTCGGGCGCTCAGAACCAGAGCCCGCAGTGATGCCCGCCCTTCATGTCGTACGGCCGCGCCGCGCCCTGCGTCAGCTCCAGCGCCCGATCCGTCCCGTCGAGACGCGGCCAGCGCGGGCTGCCGCCCCCGTTCGGATCCCCGGTGCGGACGAACCGCGTCCAATAGCCCACCACCCGCTCGGCCAGCGCCCGCTGCCCGGCGTTCTTGCCCGGCGCGTCCACGAAGTCGAACAGGGCGAACGTCTCGGCCCCGTGCGCGGTGACCTCGCCCATGTGCGGGGGCAGCGGTCCGGCGACCGCGGGCGCGGTGGGGTCGGTGAACAGGTAGGCGTAGGTGGGGGCCTTGCGCGCGTGCAGGCGCCCTGACTTCCAGGTGGGGCAGATCCAGTCGCGGTCGCTGAACACCCTGCTCACCGCCGCGGCGGCGGAGGGGTGGTCACTTCGTGGGTAGCGCCGCCCGACGCGGGCGGCGTCCGCGCCGAAGGCCTTCTTCAGCATGGCCGGGTAGTCGCGCTCGCCGATGCCGTCCGGGTAGGCCCAGAGCGTGAACTCGGCGTGCTCGTCGCGCGTGTTGCCCTGCAGGAGCGGGACGTCCGCCTCCTTCCCGGCGGCGAAGACCTTGGCGGGCTCGCGCGGGACGAACGGCGTGCCGTACGACAGGAGCGGGAAGCCGCCTGTGTGGGGCAGCAGTTCGCCCGCCTTCTTGCCGCGCAGGCAGGCCACGTCCGCGCAGGACATCCGCTCGGCCAGCGCGCGCCCGTTCCGCTGGACGGTGCCGAGCGGGTGCCAGGAGGACGTCTGCCCCAGGCCAGGCCCGAGCGCGCCGGCCGGATGGCTCATAAGGCATGATCCGCTCTCGACGACGGCCTGCCTGAACAGGCCCCTGGCGGGCGGTGAGGTCATGAGCGTGCAGACGCTCATCGCCCCGGCCGAGGCTCCGGCGAGCGTCACCTTGCCCGGATCGCCGCCGAAGCGGGAGATGTTGGCCTTCACCCAGTTCAGGGCGGCCACCTGGTCCTGCAGGCCGAAGTTGGTCTCGCGGCCGAGCTCGGGGTGGGCGAAGAAGCCGAAGACGCCCAGGCGGTAGTTGACGGTGACGACCACGATGTCGCCGGTCCTGACCAGGCGGGTGGGGTCGTAGATGGAGCCCGCGCCGCTGAGGAAGCCCCCGCCGGGCACCCATACCATGACCGGGCGGTTCGCGCCCGGCCGCGCGGGGGTGGTCACCTCGACGGTCAGGCAGTCCTCGCTGGTCGGCGTGCCCTTGGGCATGTCGGGCGCCTCCAGCTGCATGCAGGCGGGGCCCGGCCTGGTCGCGTCGCGCACGCCCTTCCACGCCGGTGCCGGCTGAGGCGCCCGCCAGCGCCGGTCGCCGACGGGCGGGGCGGCGTAGGGCAGGTCGCGGAACCTGCGGACGCCGCCGTCCTCGGCCCCGCGCACCTCGCCCTGGGCCGTCCGCACGACCGGCCCCTTCACCCCGGCGGCGGGTACGGCCGCGCCGCATCCCGTCAGCGCTGCCGCCACGACCAGGACGGACAGGATCTTCCTCACTTGCCCTTCCCCTTCCGCGCGGCCCACGCCGCCGAGAGCCCGCCGGCGACGACGGCGATCGCGTAGCAGAACATCCACGGACCGAACCCGCCGGGCAGCCACTGCAGGAACCCGCCGTCGGCGTGGTCGGCCAGCAGCCTGATGGCTCCCTGCGCGCCCACGACCAGCAGGAGGACCCCGATCACCTGAACTGCCGTGTACTTCACTGCGAAACCTCCGAATTTTTGTGGTTCGATCGCACCATAATCCGTTTTGGTACGATCGCACCACAAACCAAAGTCGAAGCTCGCCCTACCAAGGACGGACGCATGCCCCGCCACGCCGACCACGACCAGCGCCGCCGCCAGATCGCCGAGGCCGTGTGGCGGCTGGCCGTCAAGGGCGGGCTGGAGCACGTCACCCTGCGGCAGGTCGCCGGCGAGGCCGGGGTGTCGGCCCGGCTTCTGCAGTACTACTTCGGCACCCGCGACCAGCTCCTGCTCGGCGCGCTGGAGATCCTCAACACGGTCTCCGGCGAGAGCGCGCGGCGGCGGCTGGAGCGGATCAGCGAGAAGCCCGACCCGCGCACGATCGTGCGCGGGGTGCTCATGGAGTTGCTGCCGCTGGACGCCGAACGCCGGGAGCGGCACCTGGTGTTCGTCGCGTACTTCGTGCACATGCTCGTCGACCCGGCCCTGGCCGCGACGGTCCGCGAGACGCCGCCGGGTCTGCAGCGGCTGCTCGTCGACATGCTCGGCCAGGGGCGCGAGCAGGGGCAGGTGGGGCCGGAGGTGGACATCCCGGCGGAGGCCGCGTTCCTGCTGGCCGGGGCCGAGGGGCTCCAGGCCGGTGTGCTGCTCGGCCAGCACACGCCCGAACAGGCCGTGGCCCTGATCGACCACCAGCTCGGGCGGATCTTCAGCTAGCCGTACACCGAGCGGTAGTAGCGGGCGGCGCCGGGGTGGAGGGGGACGGCGCCGGTGCCGATGGCGTAGCGGCGGTCGAGGCGGCCGCCCGGGGCGTCGGGTGCCTGGAGGCGGTCGCGGCTGGCGAACAGGGTCGCGGTCAGCTCCCTGGCCAGCTCCACGTCCAGGTCGCGGCGGCAGACCAGGTAGCTGGGCGTGCCGACCGTGGCCACCGGCTCGGCGGCGCCGTACACGCCGGCCGGGAACGCGGCGTGCTCGTACAGCGGGCCGTGCGCGCGGCGCAGGATCGGCACCAGCGTGTCCAGCGCGAGCAGCCGCACGTCGTCGAGCACGGCCAGCGCGGGCGTGGGCACGCCGCCCGACCAGAAGAAGGCGTCGACCCTGCCGTCGCGCAGCGCCTTGATCGACGCGTCCAGCCCGAGCTTGAGCGGGCGGGTGCCGGTCAGCCCCGCCGCCCGCAGCACCCGCTCGGCGGTGACGGCGGTGCCCGACCCCTCGGCGCCGAGCGAGACCGACCGTCCGGCCAGGTCCCTCGGCGCCATGACCGCCGAGCCCGCGCGCACGACCAGGTGCACGTAGTTCATGTACATGCGGGCCAGCGCGGCCACCGGCTGCCGGCGCACGCGCACCGCGTGGTCGGCGCTGTCGGCCAGCGCGAACGCGGCGTCGGCCCGGCCGTCGCTGAGCATCTCCAGGTTCTCGACGCTGGCGGCGGTCTTGAGCACGCCGACCTCGAAGCCGACCCGCCGCAGTTCCGCCGCGAACCGATCCCCCAGTTGCTCGTACGGCCCGCCCGCCGACCCCGTGGCCAGCCGGATCCGCCCGCCCTCCCACTCCCCCGCGGCGCAGCCCGCCAACGCGAGCCCGGCGAGGGCGAGGAGGGAACGGCGCGGCAGACTCACCCCACCAAGGTATCCGCACCGCCGAAATGGGGGTGATCCCCCGACGGCCCGCGTGGCATCCTGACCGTGTGGACGAGACGGACATACGCCTGCGCATCGCCCCCGAACTGCGGCTCTTCCTGCCCGCGAGCCGCCGCCAGGAGTGGCAGCGGGCACAGGCGGACCGCACGTCCACGCTCGGCCACGTGGTGGAGTCCCTGGGCATCCCGCTGACCGAAGTGGGCCCGATGACGGTGGCCGGCACCGGCGTGGGCCCCGCCTACCAGCCGTGCGGCGGCGACGTCGTGGACGTGGCCCCGGTCCCCAGGCCCCAGCCGTTGTCGGCGGAGCCGCGCTTCCTCCTGGACGTCCACCTGGGCACGCTGGCCAGGCGGCTGCGGCTGCTCGGCATCGACACCGCGTACCACAACGACATGGACGACCCCGCGCTGGTGGTCCAGGCCAACGCCGAGCGCCGGGTGCTGCTCACCCAGGACCGCGGCCTGCTGCGCCGCCGGGCGCTGTGGCTGGGCGCGTACGTGCGGGGCGCCAAGGCCGACCTCCAGCTCGGCGACCTCCTGGACCGCTTCGCCCCGACGCTGCGCCCCTGGACGCGGTGCACCGCCTGCAACGGCGTGCTGGCCGAGGTGCCGAAGAGCGAGGTGGCGAACACGCTGCGCGATGGCACCCGGCGCAGCTACGACGCGTACGGCCGGTGCCGCGAGTGCGGCCAGGTGTACTGGCGCGGCGCCCACAGCGACCACCTGGAGAAGATCGTCACACGTGCGCAGGACGCCCTAACCGGCATCGGCGCACACGCGGAACGGTTCCGCCTCCGGTAGGTAGTGGCTCCATTCCTGGCTGGTGAGCGGTCTTCCCGCGGCCTGGCAGGCGGCCCGTGCGAGGCGTACCGGATCGAGCGGGTGGGTGCGCAGCACTCCTTCGGGCGTCGCGCTGAGGAGCGTCCTGCCGTCCTCGGCGAAGGCGATCGCCGCGCCCTCCATGAATCCGTACTCTGTCATGCCGTCGAACACGGTCCCGAGTGCCTGCCGCGTCCGGATGTCCCACAGCCTGATCTGGTCGCCGAAGCCGTAGGCGGCGAGCATCGTGCCGTCGCGCGACCAGGCCAGCCCCGTGGCCTCGAACCCCGGCGGCACGGGCAGGTCGTCGATCCTGGCCGTCAGCCGGGCGTCCCAGAGCACGAGGCGGCCCGTCGTCCAGACGGCCAGGTACCGGCCATCCGGGCTGAAGGCGTAGACCTGCAGCGACGTGCCGAGCATTCTGGGACGGGCCAGCCGCGTCCCCTTGAGCGGGTCGATCAGTGCCGTGGCGGTCATCAGGACGCGCCCGTCGGGACGCCAGGCGGTCACGCCGCCGCTCTCGACGTCCGTGGCGAGCGACGCGCCGGTTCGGAGGTCGCGCAGTTCGAGAGGCAGCGCCCCGTCGATCCCGCCGGTGGCGATGGCGAGGGTCCGGCCGTCGGGGCTGAACTCCAGGCCGTCGACCGAGCTCGCCTTGGGATTCGCGGGCCGGAAGGAGGTGAGCCCCGTCCCCGTGCCCGTGTCGATCAGCATCACGCCGTCGTCCGTGCCCACGGCCAGCCGGCGGCCCGTGGGGTCGAAGGCCAGCTTGCCCTGCAGTGTGGGATCGCCCCAGGCGATGGGGACGCCCACCGGGCGTGCGCGTGCCACGTCCCACAGCCGCACCTCGCCGCGCGCGAAGGTGGCGAGCAGGCGGCCGCCCGGGGCGAACTCGGCGGTGCCCAGCGAGTCTCCGCCGACGACGGGCTTGTCGAGGAGGGTGGCCAGGCTGACCGTGTGGATCACACCACCGCTCATCACCAGGCGGATGGCCCGGTCGCCCGGGTCGAGCCGGACGGACTGCAGGTCGGCGGAGGTCTCCATGCGCAGGATCTGCTGATTGTCCGAGCGCCGCTGCACCATGATGTCGCCCAGAAGATCCCAGTGGGCGATCAGCTCGTCGCCGAACCCGAAGGTGAGGGCACGCGCCACCTCGCCGGGGAACACGCTGCGGCGCGTGGCGCCCGACTCGACGTCCCGCACCTTGAGCCAGCGCTCTTCACCCTTCGACGCCTCCTCCGCGTACGCGAGCGAGCGCCCGTCCTTGCTGATCTCGACGGTTTCGACACCACGCGTCCGCGGCAGTCCCGGCAGGTCGATCCGCCGGTTCGCGCGCAGGTCCCAGAGCTCGACCCGGCCACGCCTCGGTGTCACCACCCCGCGGGCGCCCTGGTCGTCGACGGCGGACAGGTCCGCCCGCAGCGCCTTCCTGTCCTTCACCGTCCACCAGCGCCGCCCGCCGTCGGCGTCGGGGACGGCCAGCAGCCGCTCGCCGGCCTCGAAGGCCAGCTCGCCGGGGTCGGTGGCCTCCAGGCCCGTCGCGAACGCGCCGCCGATCGGCCGGCCGGACGCGAGATCCAACAGCCGCACCGCACGATCGTCCTGGAGCGCCAGGATCTTCCCGTCGGCCGTGACCGCGGCCCGCCCCGCCGCCCCGACGCCGGTGAACTGCCTGAGCTGACGGTGCGCCCGCACGTCCCACAACCGCGCCTGCCCGTTCTGCACCGCGACGAGCAGACGCCCGTCGCGGCTCGTGGCGTACACCACGTCGGAGGCGGCGTCGGGGTCGGTGAAGGTGTCGGTGAACCGCTGCGAGCGCGAGTCGATCAGCGCGGCCCTGGTCTCCGGGATGCCGGGATCCAGCCGGTACGCCGCCACGCTCAGCAGCACGGCCAGCTTCGGGTCGTTCACCCGCAGCCCGGCGGCGCGCAGGGCCAGCGCGCGGGCGGTGGCGGCGTCGCGCTGGGCCGCGACCTCCGTCCTGCGGTACTCGGCCAGGGCCAGCCCGCCCAGGGCCAGCACGAGGAGGACGGCCATCGCGCCGGCCAGCATCGCGCGCAGCCGTACCTGGCGGCGGGAGCGGGCGGTGGCGGCGTCCAGGAACTCGCGTTCCAGCCGCACCAGCGTGAGGTCCCTGCGCTCGGCCGCCGCCCAGCGCAGGGTGCGGTCCAGGTGGGAGCCGTGCAGGAGGTCGGCGGGTTTCCTGCCGTGGTCGTCCCAGAAGCGCGCCGCCTCGGCCAGCCGGCGCTGCACGGGCAGGCCGTCGCGGTTGTCGGCCACCCATTCCCGCAGTCTGGGCCAGGCCTGCACCAGGCCGGGCCTGGCCAGCGCGTACGTGCCCTCGCCTGGCACGGACACCAGCCCGGACGCGGTGAACAGCGCCAGCAGCCCGTCGACCGCCTCCTCCTCGGGCAGTTCGGCGCGGGTGACCTCCCTGACGCTCTCGCCGTCGGCCATGCGCAGGAACACCTCGGGGGCGGCGGCGCGTTCGCGTTCCGACAGCTCGCCGTAAAGCTCCTCGGCGACCGCGCCGAGGCCGGGCTCGGCGGCGGGCCCGCCGAGCGTGGCGGCGAGCGCGCCCCCACGGGCGAGCGGCGCGTCCGCGTCACCCCCGCCCGCATCACCCCCGTCCGTGTCGCCCTCGCCCGTGTCACCCTCGCCCGGGTCGCTTTCGTCCGGCAGTCCCAGCAGTGCCAGCAGTACGGCCCGCGCCCGCGGCCGCCGCCCCGGTTCCTGGGCCAGCGCCGCGGCCACCAGCGGCCCGAGCGGCTCAGGCAGCCCTTCCACGTCGGCCCGGAACCCGAGCACCTCCGACACCACCGCGACCGGATCGCCCGTCTCGATCGCGTCCACCCCGCGCGCCGCGAACAGCACGACCAGCCCCCACGACCACAGATCGGCCGCCGTGCCCGCCCCCCGCCCGGTGAACAGCTCGGGCGCCATGTAGGTCGGCGTCCCCATCACCGGCCCGGTCGTGGTGGGCCCGTCCTCCCGCGCCACCCCGAAGTCGATCACCCGCGGCCCGTCCGGCCCCAGGATGATGTTGTCCGGCTTGAGGTCGCGGTGCACGACGCCGGCCCGGTGGATGGCGGCCAGCGCGGTCGCCACGCCGACGGCCAGCCGGTGCAGCCCCTCCCCCTCGTACGGCCCGGCCTCCGCGACCACCTCCCGCAAGGTCCGCCCCGGCACGAACTCGCTGACGATGTACGGCACGCCGAGATCCACCTCGACCACCCGGGCGGTGCAGAAGGCCGCCACCCGCCGCGCCGCGTCCGCCTCCTTGCCCAGCCGCCGCCGGGACTCGGGCGAGTCGGCGCGCGGTACCTTGATGGCGACCCGCTCCCCGCCGGGCCCATAGGCGTCGTAGACCACCCCCTGCCCGCCCGCGCCGAGCCGGCCCGCCAGCCAGTAGCCGCCGAGACGGTGTGGGTCAGAAGGAGTAAGCGCCGCCATCAGATATGAAATTCTGTGCCCATAAAAGATCACAGACGCCTGGATTGCGGGAAATAGCGTGGAATTTCGGATCATGGGGCCGCTGGAGGTGCGCCACGGCGGGGAGGACCGCACCCCCACCGCGCCCAAGCACCGCGACCTGCTGACCATGTTCGTGCTGAACGCCCGCCGCCCGCTGAGCGTCGGACGGCTGCGCGAGCTGTTATGGCCACGCGAGGGCGGCGACCGCTCCGACTCGCTGGTCCGCGGCTACATCGGCCACCTGCGCCAGCTCCTCGGCAAGGACGTGATCACCACGGTCTCCGGCACCTACACGCTCGCCGTCGAGGAGGAGCAGCTCGACGTCAACCGGTTCAGGAGCCTGGTCGAGCAGGGCGGCTACGACGAGGCGCTGACGCTGTGGCGCGGCCCGGCGCTGGAGGACGTCGACCCCGACGGCTCGCGCTGGCTGGAGACCGGCCGGCTGCGCGCGGAACTGGAGGAGCTGCGCCTGCTGGCCATCGAGCGCAGGAACCAGCGGGCCCTCGACGCCGGCCGGCACCGCGACGTCCTGGCCGAACTGCGTGGCCTGGTCGCCAGGCACCCGCTCTGGCAGCGATTTCGCGGGCAGTACATGCTGGCCCTCTACCGCAGCGGCCGGCGCGTGGACGCCCTGGCCGCCTACGCCGCGCTGCGCGAGGAGCTCGACGGCGGCCACGCCATCGAGCCCGACCCCGATCTGCAACTGCTCTACCACCGCATGCTCCACGACGACGTCTCCCTGCACGTCTCCGCCGGGCCGCCGGTGCTGCTGCCGCGCGACGTGGCCGACTTCACCGGCCGGGGCGAACTGCTGGAAGAGGTGGTCGGGGACCAGGTGGTCGTCCATGGCCAGGCGGGGACGGGCAAGTCGGCGCTGGCCGTACACGCGGCATGGCAGCAGCGCGCGAGCTTCCCCGACGGCATCCTCTACGCCGACCTGCGCGAGAACGGCGACCCCGCCGCGGTGCTCGAGGACTTCCTGCGCTGGCTCGGCTGCCCCGCCCAGGCCGTCCCCGACTCGCGGGAAGGCCGCGAGCGGCTGCTGCGCGCCTACGCGGCCGGCCGCCGCCTGCTGGTCCTGCTCGACAACGCCGCCGACGAGGAGCAGGTACGCCCGCTGCTGACCTCCTCCCCCACGGTCATCACCAGCCGGTCGGCCCTCGCCGGTCTGCCCGGCGCCAGGCGGCTGCCGGTCGGCGTGCTCGGCCCCGAGGAGTCGCTGGAACTGCTGAGCAGGAGCTCGGGCCGCGAGCCCGGCGAGGCGCTGGTCCGCCTGGCCCGGTTCTGCGGCGGCCTGCCGATCGCGCTGCGCGTGGCCGGCTCACGGCTGGCCGCCCGACCGGCCTGGACCGCCGACTACCTGGTCGGCCTGCTGGAGAACGAGCACCGGCGGCTCGACGGCCTGCACGCCGGCGACCAGACCGTGCGCAGCGCGTTCGCCATCGGCTACGACGGCCTGCCGGAGGCGGCCGGGCGCACGCTGCGCGGGCTCGGCGCGCTGTCGGCGCCCGACGTGGGCGACTGGGTGACCGAGGTCTTCGGCGGCCAGGCCGAGGCGCTGGTCGAGGCGGGCCTGCTGGAGGCGTACACAGTGGACGTGGCCGGGCAGGTCCGCTACCGCACGCACGAGCTGGTCCGGTTGTTCGCCCGCGAGCAACCAGACCCGCCGGGGCTGTCCGCGCTGGTCACGCTGGTGCTGGCCCGGGTGCGGGTCTCCCGCTTCCCCCTGGTCTCCGGCGATCCCGCCGCCGCCTTCGCCACCCGCGAGATCAAGGAGTCGGTGCAGTGGCTGGCCGCCGAGCGCGGCTTCCTCGTCGCCCTGACCGGCGACCTGTGGCGGGCCGGGCTCGACGCTGACTGCTGGCGGCTCGCGCACCTGCTGACGCCGTTCCTGGAGCGCCACCGCCACCTCGACGACTGGCGTACCGTCCTGGCCCACGCCCTGCCCGCCGCCCAGGCGACCGGCGAACCCCGGGCCGAGGCCCTGATCCTGCGCGACGAGGGCGACCTGCTCCTCGCCGAACACCGCTGGCAGGAGGCGCACGAACGCCTGCGCCTGGCCCTGGGCCTGTTCCACCGCGCGGGCTCCGTGCGCGACGCCCACCACACCCGCCGCCGCCTGGGCCGCGCCCACCTGGAGCTGGGCCGCCCGCAGGACGCGGAACGCCTGCTGACCACCTGCCTGGAGGCGGCCACGGGCGAGCGCGAGCGCGCCGACACCCTGCTCGTCCTCGGCGAGGTGCTGCGCCGCGCGGGCCGCCCGGAGGAGGCCGACGCACACCTGAGCGCCGCCGCCGAACACCTCACCGCCCTCGGCGACCGCCACCGCCACACCGACGCCCTGCTCGCCCTGTCCTCGGTACGGCTGGCGCGACACGACGTCCCGTCCGCCCGCGACGCCGCCGAACAGGCCAGGAGCATCGCCCTGCGGCTCGGCGACCGCCTGCTCGACGCCGCGGCGCTGACGGCCCTGGCCGAGGTCAACACCGCCGAGGGCGCCACCGGCCGCGCGGCCGAGCTGACCGCCCAGGCCCGCGACATACTCAAGGAGCTTGTCCAGACAGGTGCTCCACTTGTCCACCCTTGACCAGGGTGGATACTAGTCAGACTGCGTACATCTGGGCTTTACTTTGCCAGTGGATGCTCTCTTCGGACAGCCAGCCACTAGGAGCCCCGATGCGTCTACTCCCCCTGTTAGCCGCCGCCCTCCTCGCCATGACCGCCGTGACCGTTCCCGCCCGCGCCGCCGCCCCCGACGGCACACTCGCCCTCGAATCGAGCGCCGTGCGGGCCGGCGACCCGATCAGGCTCTCCTACTCCACGCCGCGCCCGCACGCCCAGAACTGGGTCGGCCTCTACACCGAACCCGGCAACGGCCCCGTCGCCGAGCAGTTCGTGGGCCCGTCGCTCAAGTGGGTCTACACCCCCGACGCCAACGGCACCGCCTCCCTGCCCACACAGGGGCTGGAGCCCGGCGACTACGTCGTCTACTACCTCGCCCAGGACGGCTACGCCTGGCTGGCCCAGCCCGCCCGGCTCAAGCTCGTCAGCTCCGCCGCCCTGCACTTCGTCACCTCGCCCTTCACGCTGCGCAACGGGCGGGCCGGCACGCCGTACGGTGCGAGCGTCACAGGACTGGTGAAAGGCGACACGAGCGGACTGACCTTCACCAAGAAGGCGGGCGCGGCGTGGATCGCCGTCGCCGCCGACGGCCGCGTCAGCGGCACCCCCGCCGCGGCCGGAACCTCCGCGCTCACCGTCGAGGCGCGCAACGCGGCGGGACAGACGAGCACCGCCTCGGTCTCGATCCGGGTACGCGGCGCGAGCGAGACGCTGGTGCCCCGGCTGAAGGCGATGAGCTGGAACCTGTGGCACGGCGGCAGCCAGGTCTCCGGCGGCCGGGAGAAGCAGCTGCGCTTCCTGCTGGACCGCGACGTTGACGTGGTCGGCCTGCAGGAGACGTCCTCGACCTCGGCGCGGGAGCTCGCCCAGGCGCTCGGCTGGGACCACTTCCAGGCCGGCGCCGACCTGGGCATCATCAGCCGCTACCCGATCACCGCGCGCGGCCCGCTGCCCTCGCAGTCCGGGCTGGCCGGCATCTACGCGCGCGTCCGCCTCGACGAGCGCACCGGCCGCGAGCTGGTCCTGTGGAACGCCCACCTCGGCTACACCCCCTACGGCCCCTACGACGCCTGCTTCTCCAACCGCACCACCCAGCAGTTGCTCACCCGGGAGGCGGACTCCGGCCGCACCGGCCAGATCCAGGCGATCATCCAGGCCATGGGCGGCCACCTGCAGGCCGCCGGGACCCACCCCGTGCTCCTGACCGGCGACTTCAACGCCCCCTCGCACCTCGACTACACCGCCGCGGCGGCGCCGTCCCACTGCGGGCGCTCCGGCATCCCGTGGCCGACCTCGAAGCTCCCCGAGCAGGCGGGACTCAAGGACTCCTACCGCGTCGCCCGCCCCAACCCGGTCACCGCGCCCGGCAACACGTGGTCGCCCGTCTACAAGACCTTCACCGGCGGGTACGGCTACGACCACCGCATCGGCGACCCCGAGCCGCAGGACCGCATCGACTTCGTCCACTACGCCGGCGGGCTGAGCGTCGAGTCCTCCGACGCGGTCGTCGCCGGGACCCCGGCCCCCCACCCCGGCCACGGCGGCAACGAGTGGACCTCCGACCACGCCGCCGTCCTGACCACGTTCACGCTCACCTGACCGACGGGGGACGGCGGGCAACCCCGCCGTCCCACCCCGCTCAGCCGCGACGTGGGAGCAGGGAGAGCACGGCGAAGACCACGACGGCCAGCGCGCTGCCCAGGGCGGCGAACCACCCGTACTGCAGCACCGGCTCGATCGCCAGGAATCCGCCCAGGTCAACCGAGATCCGGTCCCCCGCGTCCCGCGGGCCGGCCACGAAGAGCACGAGGACGGCCGCCGCCACCCCGCCGGGGATCGCCGCCAGCCCGGCCCACGGCCGGCGTCCCGTCATCAGCCCGGCCAGGCCGAACGCGCCCGCGACCAGCCCGGCGATCAGGGTGTAGACGCCGAAGCCGTCGTCGATGCCGCGCACGGTCCTGACGACGCCCGCGCCGATCAGGTCGCTGCGCGCCGAGAGCCCAGCCCAGGGCAGGATCGCGCAGACCACCAGCAACGCCCCGGCCGCGACGACGGCGAGCGCGTAGCCCCTGCGTGCCTTGCGTTCCGGCCTGCCCGACACCCGCGGCGAAAGGTAGTCGCCCACCCGATCACCATAAGCCCGCCCGGCGTCGCGCACCACAACCCCGCCGGTGGCTCAGTCGAAGAAGCCCAGCCTGCGCAGCTGCTTCGGGTCGCGCTGCCAGTCCTTGGCGACGCTGATGCGCAGGTCGAGGTAGACGCGGGTGCCGAGCAGCGCCTCGATCTGCTTGCGGGCCCTGGTGCCCACGTCGCGCAGCCGTTCCCCCTTGTGCCCGATGATGATGGCCTTCTGCGAGGGACGCTCGACGAACAGGTGCGCGTAGATGTCGAGCAGGTCGTCGCGGCCCTCGCGGGGCAGCATCTCGTCGACCACGACGGCGATCGAGTGGGGCAGCTCGTCGCGTACCCCTTCCAGCGCCGCCTCCCTGATCAGCTCCCCGACCAGGACCTGCTCGGGCTCGTCGGTGAGGCGGCCGTCCTCGTACAGGGGCGGCGACTCGGGCATGTGCCGGACGAGCACGTCGGCCAGCGCGCCGAGGTTGTCGCCGGAGGTCGCGGAGACCGGGACGATGTCGGCGAACTCCCCCAGCTCCGAGACGGCCAGCAACTGCTCGGCGATCTGCTCCTTGGAGGCCAGGTCGCACTTGGTGACCACGGCCACGACGGGCGTCTTCTTCACCGCGGCGAGCTTCTCGGCGATGAAGCGGTCGCCCTTGCCGATCGCGTCACCGGCGGGCACGCAGAAGCCGATGACGTCCACCTCGGTCAGCGTGGACAGCACCAGGCTGTCGAGGCGCTCGCCGAGCAGGGTGCGCGGGCGGTGCAGGCCCGGCGTGTCGACGATGATCAACTGGGCGTCGGGCCGGTGGACGATGCCCCGGATGACGCGCCGGGTGGTCTGCGGCTTGGACGAGGTGATGGCCACCTTGGTACCGACCAGGGCGTTCATCAGCGTGGACTTGCCGACGTTCGGCCTCCCCACGAAGCAGGCGAAACCGGCGCGATGGTTGTCTGGCGAAGTCACATACTCGATTGTGGCCCATCAGCCACCGTGCTGCCGCCACCAGGCGTACACGTCGGGCAGCACGTGCGGCGACCACGAGGTCATGTCGAGCGCGGCGAGATCCCCGGGAAGGGCCCAGGTGAAGTCGTTGATCTCCTCGCCGTCGGGGGTGGGCGTGGCGGCTCCGGTGAGCACGCAGGCGTAGGCGGCGATGACGTAGGCGACCTCGTGGCCGTTGGGGTAGTGGGTGCGGAAGTCCGGCCCGCCGTACACGCCGATCAGGCCGCGCACCGAGGCCTCCACGGACAGTTCCTCGCGCAGCTCGCGCACGACGGCGTCCTGCGGCCGCTCGTCGGGGTCGATGCCGCCGCCGGGCGTCGCCCACTTCCCGACGTCGCCGTGCCGCGCGAGCAGCAGCCGCCCCTCCGCGTCGAACACACACGCCGTCACCGAGGGCAGCACCAGCAAGCGCCCGCCCACCGCGGCCCTGAGCTCGGCCAGGAACGGCGACATCGCCATGTCAGTCCCTCAACCGGCCGTCGGGACCGGCCACGAGCAGCCTGCCGCCCAGCTCGCCGACCACCGCGGCGTCCGCCTCGCTAGGGCCCTCGCCCTCGGTGACCAGCGCGGCGGCCTCCAGGGTCCGCGCGCCGCTGGAGATCGCCATGGCCGCGGCGACCTGCACGGCGGAGAGCGTGAGCGCGTCGAGCGCGACGTTGGTGGCCGAGTAGGTGCGTCCGGTCTCATCGCGTACGGCGGCGCCTTCCCGCGAGCCGTTGCGCGCCCTGGCCGACCGGGCCAGCGTGATGATCTTGCTGTCTTCGGGATCGAGAGTCACGGAAGACTAGGTTAGGCCCTGGCCATCCCGAGCACCGACTGCGCCAGTTGCTCCGTGCGTTTAGGATCGACCCGCTTGAGCCCGGTGTGCACCAGCGACACCAGCGTGTCCCCCTCACGCACGAGCAACACGTTCAGCGCGTACGGATACCCGTTGAGCCGCCCCGCCAGCTCCGCCGCCACCGCCTCGTCACCCACGCCGCCGACCGGCAGCGTACGCAGCCGCAGGTCGGTCCCGGCACCGGCGTTGACCGCGTGGCACTCCCGCAGCGCCTTGCCGAGGTCGTCGATGTGCCACTCGGCCTCCGCCCCCGCGTACCGTGCCAGCGCCACCCCGGCCGTCTCCCCAAGCGCGTTGCCGGGATAGCTGGCCGCCGCCTGCGCGGTGAGCGCCCGCCGCGGCGCCTTCCCCGCCACCGGATCGAGTACGGCACGGCAGTTCCGGTCACGGGCGGCGAACGGCACCTTCCACGCCTCCTGCGGCCGTGGCGAGAATCCGTCGGGCAGCTTGGGATCCTTTATCAGGATCTCCTTGAGCCGCTCCTGCGCCCGCATGTCGAGATGCGCGTCGACGGCGCCGCCCCCGCACGCGGTCAGCCCCGCCATCAGCAGCGCGCCGACGATGATCCACACTCCGCGTTCCATGTTCCCCCCGGAGGGCGATCTCCCCAGAACGCGAAAGCGGCAATCCACCGGAGAAGCCAACAACCAGTCAGATGCCTATGGAAACGCTTAAGGGTGCTCTCGCCCGTTTTATCGGACGAGAACACCCTTTACGCCGAGCAACGTCGCGATCTGCTGACCGAGACGTTGCCGTCCCCCCAGGGGCTACCTCGCGCCGCGAACCCCACCCGGCGTCCGGATCGCCCCTCTTCGACACCCACCGCACTGGGCGTCTGTGACTAGATTGCGCTACCTCGCTTGCATTTCGCTTGTAGAACACTTAATACGACTTTGTACGACTCCTCATGGCCCCCCACCTGCGGAAACGCACCGGACCCGCACCACCACCGAGACGGCAACCCCGACCCTGTCCCGGGCAAACCCCTGCCGCGCCGAGCCGCCACAGCGTCAAAGGCAGCGGCCCCCGAAGGCGGCCCACACACCCGGCAGGCCCACCCCGCCGGGCAGGCGCCGCCAGGGCGAGCGCTGCCAAGGCGAGCGTTCCCGAGGCGGGCGCTGCCCAGGGCGCAGACGGGCGGGCTCGACGGCAGTGCTTGAGAGGGCGGGGTCAGTCCTGTTCGGCGGAGGCGGGGATGGGTTCGTCGGAGTCGGGGCGGGTGCGGCGTACCACCACCGTGCTGATGCGGTTGCGGCGCCCGGCCAGGCTCTCGGCGGTCAGCTCCAGCCCCGCCACCCGCGCGTGCGACCCCGCGATGGGAACCCGCCCCAGCGCGTGCGCCAGCAGTCCGCCCACCGTCTCGACGTCGTCCACCTCGATCTCGGTGTCGAACAGCTCGCCCAGCTCGTCCACCGGCATCCGCGCCGTCACCCGCATCGCGCCGTCGGGCATGGCCTCGACCCTGGGCGCCTCCTGGTCGTACTCGTCGGTGATCTCGCCGACGATCTCCTCCAGGACGTCCTCGATGGTGACCAGCCCGGCGGTCCCGCCGTACTCGTCGATGACGATGGCCAGGTGGATCTGGCGCGCCTGCATCTCACGGAGCAGCTGGTCGATCGGCTTGCTCTCCGGCACGTACGTGGCCGGCCGCATGATGGACTCGACCTTCTCCGTGCCCTCGCCGCTCTCGTGCACGCGCCGGGTGATGTCCTTGAGGTACGCGATGCCGATCACGTCGTCCTCGTTCTCCCCCACGACCGGGATGCGCGAGAACCCGCTGCGCAGGTGGAGCGAGAGCGCCTGGTCGAGCGTCTTGCCGCGTTCGATGAACACCATGTCGGTACGCGGCACCATGACCTCGCGCACCAGCGTGTCACCCAGCTCGAAGACCGAGTGGATCATCTCCCGCTCGTCCGGCTCGATGACCCGCCGCTCCTCGGCCAGGTCGACCAGGTCGCGCAGCTCCGCCTCGGAGGTGAACGGGCCCTCGCGGAAACCCTTGCCGGGCGTGAGCGCGTTGCCGAGCAGGATGAGCAGCTTGGGCAGCGGACCGAAGATCTTGGTGAGGCCGTAGACGACGGGAGCACTGGCCAGCGCGATCGGCTCCGCGTGCTGACGGCCCAGCGTACGGGGAGAGACTCCGACGATCACGTAGCTGACCACGATCATGACGGCGGCGGCGCTCACGTACGCCCAGCCCTGATCGCCCTGAACGTCGATGAACAGCAACGTCACGATCACCGTGGCGACCAGCTCGCAGCTCAGCCTGAGCAGGAGCAGCAGGTTGAGCGAGCCGGACGGGTCGGTGACGATGTCCTGCAGGCGCTTGGAGCCTCTCCTGCCCTCGCGCACGAACTCCTCCGCCCGCACCCGGGAGATGCGGGTCAGCGCCGTCTCCGCACTGGCGATCAGGCCGGCGATCACCACGAGGAGGATGGCCAGAGGCAACCAGGCGTTCACCGCGGGGAGCGCACCTCTTTCCACGACGCGAGAAGCTGGGCCTGCAGCCCGAACATCTCCTTGTGCTCCTCAGGCTCGGCGTGGTCGTAGCCGAGCAGGTGGAGGATGCCGTGGGTGCACAGCAGCTCCAGCTCGTCGGCGGCGCTGTGGCCGGCCTCGGCGGCCTGCCTGGCCGCGACGGGCGGGCACAGCACGACGTCGCCGAGCAGGCCGGGCTCCGCCGGGCCCTCGGAGTCGCCGCGGGCGCCGCCGCCCGGACGCAGTTCGTCCATCGGGAAGGCGAGCACGTCGGTGGGACCCGGCTCGCCCATCCACTTCTCGTGGAGGTCGGCCATGGTGTTCTCGTCGACGATGAGCAGGGACAGCTCGGCGAGCGGGTGGATGCCCATCTCGCCGAGCACGTGGGTGGCGAGGGCGACGAGCGTCTCCTCGGCGACCTCGTCACCCGACTCGTTGTTGATCTCGATGCTCACGCGCCCTCCTTCGCCGGGCGCGCGAGCGCGAGATCCGGTAGCTCTCTCATCGCCTGGGCCCCCGCTGCTGCTGCTTGACCGACTTCAGCTCCTGCTGCTTCAGCACGTCGTAGCGGCCGTAGGCGTCGACGATGTCGCTGACGAGCCGGTGGCGCACCACGTCGACGCTGGTCAGCGTCGCGAAGTGGATGTCGCGGATGTCCGAGAGGATGCCCTGCACGACGCGCAGGCCGCTCTCGGTGCCGGAGGGGAGGTCGACCTGCGTGACGTCGCCCGTCACCACGATCTTGGAGCCGAAGCCCAGCCGGGTGAGGAACATCTTCATCTGCTCGGGCGAGGTGTTCTGCGCCTCGTCGAGGATGATGAAGGCGTCATTGAGCGTGTTGTGCGTCAGGAGGAAGTCCTCGGTGACGTACAGGGAGTCCTCCGCCGCCACCTGGATGCACACGCACTCCGCGGTGCCCGCCGGTTCGATGCGGTCCACGAACCTCATCGGCCGCCCGCCTCCGGCGGCGGCGTAGGCGTCGGCCTTCCTGCTGAGCCGGAAAGGCTCAACGCCTTCCGGCAACCGCAGGTCGAGCACGTAGGTGTCGCTGCGGTGACGCACCTCCCGCCCTCTGGCGTGACCCGGAGCACGCCCCTGCGCAGGACGCTCCCGCCAGTAGGCGACGCCGCCGAGCGACTGCGCGAGGAAGACCAGGTTGTCCCGCAGCCGCGGCGATGTCGTGCTGAACTGGATGCGGCACGACCCGCCCCGCTGCAGAACCGGCCCGCCGTCGGAATCGAGCAGGCCTTGAAGCACGGCCAGCCTTACCTCCGCGGAGTTGTACAGGTACGGATCGGGCACGAACTTCGTGCCGGAACGCGTGCCCGCCAAGCCCAGACTCCGCATGACGGCGGTGACCGGATTGGCCGTGGTCACCCGATCGCCCGCCGTCGCGACCCGGTTGAGAACGTAGTCGGGCCCGCTCTTCCGCCGTACGACCACGCCGGGCAAGGCGCCTTCCAGCGCCTGTGCGAGTTCAGCGTCGGCGGTCGAGAAGGA
Organism: Nonomuraea sp. NPDC059023; assembly: GCF_042740095.1. Classification (NCBI taxonomy): domain Bacteria; kingdom Bacillati; phylum Actinomycetota; class Actinomycetes; order Streptosporangiales; family Streptosporangiaceae; genus Nonomuraea; species Nonomuraea sp. NPDC059023. Next base: position 284,246 of record NZ_JBHYIO010000005.1, read on the forward strand.
CGGCGTCGTGGAGCCCGTGACGCATCCGTCGCCCAAGATCAGGCCCAGGGCATACGGATCCATGGGCACCGGCTGCTCGGGGAAGCTGACCGGCGCACCCAGCATGGGCAGTTCCCACTTGCGGTGGTGAGCCGTCCGGAGGTCGCCGACCATCTCCTTGGTCTCCAGCACCCTGTACGGCTTGCCGCGCCGGGCGTCGTCGCGCGTGCGGACGGCCCAGAGATGGTCTTCCGAGGCCAGGACGGAAGCCCCGTCCTGGCTGAAGAGGCGGTAGATCCGCTTCTCGCCCTGTGGATAGACGCCGAGCACGGGCGTCGGCTCGCCGTTGGAGCCGATGACCAGATCCCCGACCTGGAGATCCCCGATGGCGCGGAACCCCTCGGGCGTCAGGACGCCGGAGTCGACCGGTTGCGCCCGGCCGCGCATGTACGCCAGCGGCGCGACCTCGATCGTGCCCGCGGCCATGAGCTTGGGGATCGTCTCGGGGTCGAGCATGTCGTGCAGCGCGTCGTAGAGCGGCCGGAGATAGGGGTCGATCTTCTCGTAGAGCGTGCCGGGCAGGAAGCCCAGCCGCTCCCCCGCCTCGACCGCCGGCCGGGTGAGGATGATCCGGTTGACCTTCTTCTCCTGAAGCGCGCGGACCGCCTTGGCCATGGCCAGGTAGGTCTTGCCGGTGCCGGCGGGGCCGATGCCGAACACGACCGTGTGCTTGTCGATGGCGTCGACGTAGCGCTTCTGGTTGGCCGTCTTGGGGCGGATGGTCCGCCCCCTGGAGGACAGGATGTCGAGCGACAGCACCTCTGCGGGCCGCTCGGAGGTCATCTTCATCATCGCGATGCTCCGCTCGACGGCGTCGGGCGAGAGCTCGCCGCCGTTGCGCAGCACCTCGACCAGCTCCTCGAACAGGCGCACGACGGCGCCGCTCTCGTCGGGGGTCCCGGTGATGGTGATCTCGTTGCCCCGGACGTGGATGTCGGCCCGGAAGGCGCCCTCGATGACGCGCAGCAACTCGTCACGGGAGCCCAGGAGGCTGACCATCGGGTATTCGTCCGGGATCAGCACCTTGGCCTGAGTGCGCGAGGGAGGTGCCGTGCGTCGGGATTCGTGTAGTTCGGACATGGGTCAGGCCCTCGGGCCTGATGCCTCCCGGTCTTAATTCGGGTGTACTTCTCTGGCCCCATCGTAGCCGGGAGTGGCCCGCGCGCTCGCGTCAATATCAGCCGGGAGGCCAGGTCAGGTTGCGCCCCCCGAGAACATGCGCGTGCACGTGGAAGACGGTCTGCCCCGCACCGGCCCCGGTATTGAACACCACGCGGTACCCGGTTTCGGCCACCCCTTCCTGTACGGCGACCGCGTGGGCGGCCTTCAGCACGTCGTCGGCCAGCCCGTCGTCGGCCACGGCCAGCGCCGCGGCGTCGGAGTGGTGCTCCTTGGGAATCACGAGCACGTGCGTGGGCGCCTGCGGGTTGATGTCACGGAAGGCGAGCGTACGGTCACTCTCGTGGACGACGTCGGCCGGGATCTCCTTGGCCACGATCTTGCAGAAGAGGCAGTCGGTCACGGGAGTAGCCTAGCGAGGCGACCCGTTGCCAATCGGTAATCCTGCGTACCGTGCGCCGGAAGATCCACGCGGTTAGGGTGTGTGTGCGACACTTCAGCACAAAAGACGATTCAGGCTCGGGCGAGGCCACCTGGCGAGGACACGACTGGGTAATGCACCCCAAGGAACCGGGAAAACCTCAAGAACCGGAAGAGCGTAAACCCGCAGGGAAGGCCGAGCGTCCCATTGATGTGACCACCGAAACCCTTCTGGCCGACAGGTCGCTGGGGGCGGTGCCGGTCGGATGGGACGCCGACGTGGCCGTTACCGCGCTGTACAGTGCGCACTTCCGGTCATTGGTTCGTCTCGCCGTGTTGCTCGTGCGCGACATAGCAACAGCGGAGGAAGTCGTGCAGGACGCGTTCGTCGCCATCCATGGCGCCTGGCGCAGACTGCGTGACCCCGACAAGGCACTCGCCTACCTGCGGCAGTCTGTCGTCAACCGGTCCCGTTCCGTTCTGCGTCACCGAGCCGTCGTGGAGAAGTACGCACCCAAGGGCCTGCCAGACGCCCCGAGCGCCGAGAACGGCGCCATCGGCGAGCTGGAGCGCTCCGCGGTCATCGAGGCATTACGCGCGCTGCCGACCCGGCAGAGAGAGGCCCTTGTCCTTCGTTACTACGGGGATCTGTCCGAGGCTGAGATCGCCCATGCCATGGGCATCAGCAAGGGCGCGGTCAAGAGCCACACCGCCCGTGGCATGGCCGCCTTGCGATCCGTCCTGGAGAAGATGTCATGACCCAGCCGCCCGACGAGTACGGCGACATTCTGCGCCGCGTGCTCCGCGCGGAGGCGGACGCGGTCGTGCCGTCTCCGGAAGGTCTGGAGATCATCCGCGGCCGCATCGAGCGGCGGGGCGTGCGCAGCGTGTTGTGGTGGCGCATCGGCGCCGCCACGGTCAGTGCCGTACTGGTCGCGGGCACCGTCGTCATGGTGGTTCCCTCACTGCGGGACAGGGTCATCACGCCCACGGAGGTCGAGCACGTCCGCGAGACCGACGCCCCGCCGGACAACTCCTCCACCAACCGCCCTCAGGACAAGCCCAGCCCGAGCAGGTCGGAGCCGGCGATCCTGCCTGCCGACCCGACGCCCACGCCGACGTCGCCCGGGCAGGCCACCGAGTCGGCCAAGTCGACGGCGAAGCCGTCCCCGAGCGGCAGCGTCACCCCGACGCCGACGCCCTGCCCGTCCACTCCGGAGGAGGAGACCGCCGCGCGCGAGGACTGCCCCACGGCGTCCGCCAGTCCCACCCCCTCCGGCCCCACCGACACGCCCATCCCGTCCGGCAGTTGCCCGCCGGAGGAGTGCCCGCCGGACGACCAGCCGCCCGCGCCGCCCACCGACCTGACGACGCCGCTGACCTCCAACCAGGTGAGCTGAGGTCTCACCAGCGCCCGGTGCGCGCCATCAGCACCGCCGCCGCGGCCACTCCCGCGGTCGAGGTCCGCAGCACCGTAGACCCCATCAGCGCCGGTACGGCTCCCGCCGCGACGAACCCGGCCAGCTCGCCTTCCGAGATCCCGCCCTCGGGCCCGACCACGAGCACGATCTCCCCGTCGGCGGGCAGGCTCACCCGCGACAACGGCCGCGCCGCCTCCTCGTGCAGCACGAGCGCCAGCGCCGCCCGTCCGAGCAACGCCTCCACCTGAGCGGTGGAGGCCAGATCGGCCACCTCGGCCCCGTGGAAGCGCCGCGCCTGCTTGCCCGCCTCCCGCGCGGTGGCGCGCCACTTGCCGAGCGCCTTGGCGACCTTGTCGCCCTTCCACTGGGTGATGCTGCGCGCGGCCGCCCAGGGCACGATGCGGTCGACACCGGCCTCGGTCATCATCTCGACGGCCAGCTCGCCCCTGTCGCCCTTGGGCAGCCCCTGGACGACGACCACGCGCGGCGCCGGAGCCGGGACCTCGTAACGCTTGAGCACGTCGAGCAGCAGCCGGTCCTTGAGCGCCTCGCGCACGACGCACTCGGCCACCGCGCCGGCGCCGTCGGTGAGGTCGACCCGCTCACCCGCCCGCAGCCGCCTGACGGCCGCCGCGTGGCGGCCCTCCGGGCCGTCGAGCACCGCCTCATCGCCGCCGAACGTCTCGCGCCCGGCCAGGAACACCGGCACGCTCATGGCCGCCCCCGCTCGCCGTACAAGGAGGTCAGCGGCCGTTGAAGGCGTCTCGCAGGCGGGAGAAGAAGCCCTGCTGGCCCGGCGCGAACTTGCCGGGCGGGCGCTCCTCCCCGCGCAGCTTCGACAGCTCGCGCAGCAGTTCCTCCTGGGCCGGGTCGAGGCGGCCCGGCGTCTCCACGTTGACGTGGATGAGCAGGTCGCCGCGGCCGGAGTCGTTGAGGCGCTGCACGCCGCGGCCGTACATGGAGATCACCTGGCCGGACTGCGTGCCGGGGCGGACGTCGACCTCCTCGGCGCCGTCGAGCGTCTCCACCGTCAGCACGGTGCCGAGCGCGGCGGCGGTCATCGGGATCTGGACGGTGCAGTGGAGGTCGTCACCGCGCCGCTCGAAGATCTCGTGCGGCCGCTCGACGATCTCCAGGAAGAGGTCTCCGGGCGGGCCGCCGCCGGGGCCGACCTCGCCCTCACCGGCCAGCTGGATGTGGGTGCCGTCCTCGACGCCCGCGGGGATGCGGACCTTGATGGTACGGCGGGTGCGCACCCGGCCGTCGCCCGCGCACTCCTGGCAGGGGTTGCGGATGATGGAGCCGAATCCCTGGCACTGGGGGCACGGCCGCGAGGTCATGACCTGGCCCAGGAAGGACCGGGTGACCTGGGAGACCTCGCCCCGGCCGCCGCACATGTCACAGGTGTCGGGGTGGGTGCCCGGCGCGGCGCCCGCGCCCTGGCAGACCTCACAGACGACGGCGGTGTCGACGACCAGTTCGCGCGTGGTGCCGAACGCCGTCTCGCGCAGGTCCAGCTCGACGCGGATGGTGGCGTTGCGGCCCCTCCTGGCCCGCGAGCGGGGGCCGCGCCCGCCGCCCGCCGTACCGAAGAAGGCGTCCATGATGTCGCTGAAGGGGAAACCCGCGCCGAAACCGGCCGCTCCGGCCCCTGCGCCGGCGGCGGCGAAGGGGTCGGCGCCAAGGTCGTACATCTGGCGCTTCTGCGGGTCCGACAGCACCTCGTACGCCTGCGTGATCTCCTTGAAACGCTCCTGCGTCGCGGGATCGGGGTTCACGTCCGGGTGCAGCTCACGGGCCAGCCGGCGATAGGCCTTCTTGACCTCGTCCTGACTGGCGTCACGGCGCACCCCGAGGGTGCTGTAGTAGTCGCTGTTTGCCACTTATCGACCTCTTAAGAAGCAGCCAGGATCTGGCTGACGTAGCGTGCCACTGCGCGCACGGCGCCCATGGTCACCGGGTAGTCCATCCTCGTGGGGCCGAGGACGCCCAGCCGGGCCAGTTGGTTGTCGCCAGAACCGTATCCGGTGGCGACGATGGACGTGCCGTGGAGATAGGGGTTTTCCGCTCCGATGCGCACGGTGAGCGCGGTCGGGGTGTCCGTTGTCGTCTCGCCGAGCAGGCGCATGAGCACGACCTGCTCTTCCAGCGCTTCGAGGACGTCGCGCAGACCGATGGTGAAGTCGGCGCCGGCCAGGTTGGCCGCACCGGCGAAAACGATCTTCTCGTCGTGCCGTTCGACGAGCGTCTCCAGCAGGACCGACAGAATCGTCGCGACAACCGGCCGGTCCTCCACCGGAAGCCGTTCCGGCAGGTCGGCCACCAGGTCGGGCACCTCGGCCAGCCCGCACCCGTCGAGACAGGCGTTGAGCACGGCGCGCAGGTGGGCGATCCGGGGGTCCTCGATGACCTCGGGCAGCTCGACGACGCGCTGCTCGACCCGGCCCGTGTTGGTGATCAGCACGAGCATGATCCGCCGCTCGCTCAGCGGCACGAGCTCGACGTGACGCACGCTGGAGCGCGTCAGCGTCGGATACTGCACCACCGCGACCTGCCTGGTCAGCTGCGCCAGCAGCCGTACCGTGCGGGTCACCACGTCGTCGAGGTCGACCGCGCCGGCCAGGAAGGTCTCGATGGCCCTGCGCTCGGCCGTGGACAGCGGCTTGATCTGCGAGAGCCGGTCGACGAAGAGCCGGTAGCCCTTGTCCGTCGGCACCCGGCCCGCGCTGGTGTGCGGCTGGGTGATGTACCCCTCCTCCTCCAGCGCGGCCATGTCGTTGCGTACCGTGGCCGGGGAGACCTTGAGGTTGTGGCGCTCGGCCAGCGCCTTGGAGCCCACCGGTTCGTTGGTGGACACGTAGTCCTCGACAATCGCGCGGAGGACCGCGAGTTTCCTGTCGTCGAGCACGTGTGCACCTCCTACCTCTTCCCTTGGGAAACGCCAGGTCTGGCACTCGGTGTTCCCGAGTGCCAAGTGTACGGCTCTCACCCACAAGGTGCGATAACCCACGTGCTAGCGGACGGCAACCCGATACGTCCACACTTGCAGCTATGAGTGAAGATTTCCGGCAGGGTGGAGGATGGCAGCCTCCTCAGCAGCCTCCGTACGAGCCTCCGCCGCAGGGCGGACCCCCGTACGGCCCCCCGCCGCAGAGCGGCCCCCAGTACGGGCCTGCGGGCGGCCCGCCGTACGGCCAGCCGCCGTCGGGCCCCCCGCAGGGCCAGCCGCCCTCAGGCCCGCAGTACGGCCAGCCGCCCTCAGGTCCCCAGTACGGCCAGCCGCCGTCGGGCCCCCAGTACGGCCAGCAACCCCAGTACGGCCAGCCGCCCCTCGGCCAGCAACCCTTCGGTCAGCAGCCCCAGTTCGGCCAGCAGCAGTTCGGCCAGCCCCCGTACGGCGCCCCCCAGTTCCCCCCTCCGGTGGACGGCAAGCGGCTGCGCCCGCCCCTGTGGCAGATCGCCGTGGCCTGGGGCGTGGCCGTCGTGTTCGTGATCGCCGGCATCGCGCTGTTCGCGGGCGGCGTGACCAGTGGCGTGAGCGGCGCCGCCCCGGGCAAGACGTTCCAGCCCGGCCAGCCCGCCACGGTCACCATCGACCCGGCCGACCGGCCCGCGCTCTACCTGTCGCGCGGCACCCAGGTCAGCTGGGAGTGCCAGATCAACGGCAACGCCAAGCTCGTCACCACGCCCGTGAACCAGACCGTCGAGCTCAACGGCACGAGCTGGGAGCTGATCGCGCTGGTCAACGCCCCGGCCGCGGGTGACTACCAGATCAGCTGCACGATCGAGCCCGACGCGCAGACCCGCTTCGGCGTCGGCAAGGACCTGACCGCCGCGGCCGGCGGCATCATGGGCGGCGTGGCCGCGCTGTTCATCCTGCCCGCGGTCGGCGTGCTCATCGCGGTGGTGTGGACGGTCGTCGTGCTGGTGCGCCGCAGCGGCCACCGCAAGCGCCTCGCGATGGGCGGGTGATTTGCTACGGTCCCCGTGTGTACGACGGTGATGTGCTCGCGGGGAACTGGCGGCGTCCGGGCAAGGGCAAGATCCCTCAGGTCCCGGCGGATCTCGACCTGGTCGTGGAGGACGCCGATAGCGGCTTCTGCGGCGCCGTGGTGGCCTGCGACAAGGAGGCCGTCACGCTGGAGGACCGATTCGGCAAGCGCCGCCTGTTCCCGCTCGCGCCGGCGGCGTTCCTGCTGGAGGGCAGGCCGGTGACGCTGGTGCGGCCGGTCGCCCCGGCGGCGGGCGGGACCCCGGCGGGCGGGAAGAGGCGCAGCGCGTCGGGCTCGATCGCCGTCGAGGGCCTGCGCGCCCGGGTGGCCCGCGAGAGCCGCATCTACGTCGAGGGCGTGCACGACGCCGCCCTCGTGGAGAAGATCTGGGGCCACGACCTGCGGGTCGAGGGCGTGGTCGTGGAGTACCTGGAGGGCGTGGACGACCTGCCCGCCATCGTCGCGGAGTTCGGCCCGTCCGCCGGCAGGCGGCTCGGGGTCCTGGTGGACCACCTGGTGCCCGGTTCCAAGGAGAGCCGGATCGCCGCCCAGGTCAGCTCGCCCGACGTGCTGATCGTCGGGCACCCGTACATCGACATCTGGCAGGCGGTGAAGCCGTCCGTCCTGCGGATCCCCGGCTGGCCGGACGTGCCGCGCGGGGTGCCGTGGAAGGAGGGCGTGATCGCCGCCCTGGGCTGGCGCATGGAGCCCGCCGCGGCGTGGCGGCGCATCCTGGGCTCCGTCTCGACCTTTTCCGACCTCGAGCCCGAGCTTCTCGGCCGGGTCGAGGAGCTGATCGACTTCGTCACGGAGGCATCATGAGCCAGGACCACCCCCAGCCTGACGACGACTCCACCCGCCGCGTGGAGCGCTCCGACATTCCCGGCCACGGCCAGCCGCCCTCGGGAGGCTACGGTCAACAGCCCCCGAGCGGGTACGGCCAGCAGCCCCCAAGCGGATACGGTCAACAGCCGCCGAGCGGGTACGGCCAGCCGGGCGCGTACCCGGGAGGCTACGGCCAGCAGCCGTCAGGCGGGTACACCCAGCAGCCGCCCTCCGCCGACTACCCCTACGGGCAGCAGCCGTCGGGCCCCCAGGGCTACGGTCACCCGCAGCAGCCCCCGCCCGGCTACGGCTACGGCTACCCGGCGGCCCCCCAGCCCCACACCCCCGGCATGTACGGCCCGCGCCCCGGCACCGACGACACCACGATGGCCATGCTGTCCCACCTGCTGGGCCTGCTGGTCTCCTGGATCGGCCCGCTCATCATCTACCTGATGAAGAAGGACGAGTCCCCCTACGTCCGCGACCAGGCGGCCGAGGCGCTGAACTTCCAGATCACCATGTTCATCGGCTACATCGTCTCCTTCATCCTGACGATCGTCATCATCGGCTTCCTGCTGCTGCCGGTGGTCTGGATCGTCTCGCTGATCTTCCACATCCAGGCGGCCATCGCCACCAACAAGGGCGAGAACTACCGCTACCCGATCAGCATCCGCATGATCAAGTAATACGGAGAATCACGGTTCGATCACTCTCCGGAATGATCCCAGCTCCCCGGGTGACGATGGACGGGTCACTCACGGGGAGGTCATGGTGCACGAGCGCCTGCGCAACACCACCAGATACCTGGCAGCGGCCGCCTACCTGGATCCCGGCTTCCGCGACCGGGCGCTGTACGCGCTGATCGCGCGCCGCCACCACGCGGTGGCGCCGTCGGTCGGCGGGTTCGACCTGGGCCCGGTGCTGCGGCACTGCCTCTACTCGCGGTCGCTGCTGACCGTCAGGGAGGCCGCGGTCACGGTGATGCTGCTGCTCGCCCTGCTGTTCAACTTTCAGGCCACGATGCCGTGGCTCACGGTCCTGGGCGCGCTGGCGGCCTTCGCCTCCGGCGGGTTCGGCAGCCTGGGGCAGCGCAGGCGGCTGAGTCCTGTCCTCGTGGCCGGTCTGGTGATCGGCTTCTTCGCCCTGGTGGTCGTGCCCGCGCTGCTGCTGACCAGGTATCTCGGCGCGAGCGGCTCGGAGTTCGAGGAGGACAGCGGCTCCGGCTGGATGGCGCCCCTGATGCTCGTGGCCGCCATCGCCACCGTGCTGGCCTACCGGGTGCGCGTCTACCGGATCCTGTCGGAGCGGCTGCGGCCGGGCGCGGGCCGTACCGGAGCGGAGGCGGGCCCGCGGATGACGGAGGTCAAGCTCGCGCAGCACGGCAACCTGACGCTCTACTCCGGCGAGAACCCGTTCGTCGGCGCGGGCGATCTCGTGCGGGCCTGGACGATCGCGGCCGAGCTCGACCGGCGCACCGGCGACGCGGGCCGGGCGCCGGCCATGGTGGACGCGGTGGACCTGCACGAGTTCGTGGGCGAGCGGCTCAGCCAGATGCGCACGGCCGCCGAGCCCGCCATGCCCGTCCACCTGGACATCCTCGACCACGTGATCGCGCAGGGCCGCCTCAACCAGCTCCACGGTGAGCATCCGCTGCTGCACGGCACCCGGCCCCGCTACCAGCTCAGCGACCGGGAGCTCCAGGCGGTGATCCGCAACCCGCAGTCGGGCGCCCGCCACTACCGGTGGATCGTGGTCGGCACCAGCGGCGAGGCCGTCACCGACGTCGACGGCGACGAGGTGCTGCCCGCCGAGGACCGCGACACCACCGTGTCGATCTTCATCCATCTGGCCGTCGAGGGCCGGATGCTCTACACCGAGTTCATCGTGACCGCGCTGCCGCCCGTGCGCGCCGCCTACCGGGTGGTGGACGAGCTGCCCAGGGAGGCCGGCGCGGCGCTCGTGCTGGCGGCGCTCAGCCGCGCCCCGCTCGCGCTGGCCCGCGACGTCGTCGGCGCGCCCGCCCGGCTGCTGCGGCGGATCTTCATGGCGATGCGGCTGCCCGAGGACCCGGACAAGTACGTGGTCTACGACTACGGAGCCAGGATCAGCCTGCGTGAGGCGGGGGCCGAGCCGCGCATCAACACCTTCCTCGAAGGGCTGGACGCGTTCAAATACGCCAAGCTCGTGGAGGAGCGGCTGAACAACGCGGTGCTGGACTTCCTGGAGCAGCGCGGCGTGGACACCGCGGCGTACCGGCAGCAGATCGCCGCCGTCATCAACAACGGCACGGTGGTCAACGGCGGCACGTTCAACGGGACCAACATCGGCGGCCAGGGCGCCCAGTTCGCCGCGCCCGCCGGCAAGGGGGCCGCATGAGCACGCCCGACCCGTCGGCGCCCAACTACGGGACCGTCGTCAGCGGCGGCACGTTCACCGGCAGCAACATCGGCGGCCAGGGCTCGATCTTCCAGCCCGGCCAGGAACGCTCCGTCCCGCGGGAGGAGCTGGAGCGGCTGCGGAGTCAGGTGGTGGCGCTCCTGGCCCTCGTGGAGGCGCACGCGGCCGAGCTGCCCCAGGCCCGGCAGGCCCGCCGTGACCTGGAGGAGGTGCTGGCCGAGGCCGAGACCGAACCCGGGGAGCGCGACCCGGCCCGGGTCACCGCCGCCCTCGACCGCCTCGGCACCCGCCTGGCGCCCGTCACGGCCCTCGCCGCAGCACTGGGCCCGATCGCCGACCTGATCGCCACCTTCCTGTGACGGCGCCTCGTGTAACGTCGGTCAGAGTGTGAGGTCGCGGATGAGGGCGTCGGCGAGCAGGCGGCCTCGCAGGGTCAGCACCATGCGGCCCGCCTTGAACGCCTCCTGCTCCAGCAGCCCGTCCCCCACGGCCCTGGCCACGGCGAGCTTCGCGCCGGGCGCCACGTCGGCCAGCGGATAGCCGGTGATCAGCCGCAGCTCCAGCATCAGCCGCTCCACTTCACGGTCGGCGTCCTCGAGCACCTCCCTGGCGTGCGCAGGGGAGACGCCCTGGGCCAGCCGCTGCGCGTACGCGGCGGGGTGCTTGACGTTCCACCAGCGGGTGCCGCCCACGTGGCTGTGCGCCCCCGGCCCGACGGCCCACCAGTCGCCACCGGTCCAGTAGAGCAGGTTGTGCCGGCACCGGCCGGCCTCGGAACTGGCCCAGTTCGACACCTCGTACCAGGAGTACCCGGCCTTCGCCAGCAGTTCGTCGGCGATCAGGTAGCGGTCGGCGGCCACGTCGTCGTCGGGCATCGGCAGCTCGCCGCGCCTGATGCGGGCCGCCAGCCGCGTGCCCTCCTCGACGATGAGCGAGTACGCGGAGACGTGGTCGGGCCCGGCGGCGATCGCCGCCTCCAGCGACGCCCGCCAGTCGTCGTCGCTCTCTCCCGGGGTGCTGTAGATGAGGTCGAGGTTGACGTGGGCGAACCCGGCCTGCCGAGCCTCCCGTACGGCTTGCGCCGCCCGCCCCGGCGTGTGGTGCCGGTCGAGCACCTTCAGCACGTGCTCCTTGGCCGACTGCATGCCGAAGCTGATCCGGTTGAAGCCGCCCGCGCGCAGCTCGGCCAGATAACCGGGGTCGACGGACTCGGGGTTGGCCTCGGTCGTGACCTCCGCGCCGGGGCGCAGGCCGAACTCCTCGTCGATCGCGGCCAGGATGCGGGCCAGGTCGCCGGCGGGCAGCAGGGTGGGCGTGCCGCCGCCGAAGAACACCGTCTCGACGGGCAGGTCGGCCGTGCCGAGCACGCGGCGCGCGAGCCGTACCTCGTCGATGGCGGTGTCGGCGTAGTCCCGGTGCGAAGCGCCGGGGCCCAGCTCGGCGGCGGTGTAGGTGTTGAAGTCGCAGTAGCCGCAGCGCGTCACGCAGAACGGGACGTGCACGTAGAAGCCGAACGGGCGCTCGCCGAGGCCGCGCAGGGCACTCTCGGGCAGCTCTCCGGACGGGGGCGCGGGATCGCCGTCGGGCAGGGTGGATGGCACCCCTCCAGTCTGCCTTCTGCCATTGACTGCCCGATCACACCGTCCTACTGTCAGGGCATCTTAAAGGAAAGTTTCCTATCAATTCAGGAGACGCCGCGTGAAGAAAGTCCTGCTCGCTCTCACCCTCTTACTCGGTATGACGGTGGTGTCGGCCCCGGCAGAGGCCAACCACGGATCCGGCTACAAGAGAGTCGCCTACTTCGTCCAGTGGGGCGTCTACGGTCGCAACTACCACGTCAAGGACATGGAGACCAGCGGGGCCGCCCGCAAACTCACCCACATCAACTACGCCTTCGGGTTCGTGAACCAGCAGGCCGAGTGCTACTCCGCCGACGCCTGGGCCGACTGGCAGCGTCCCGTGCCCGCCGAGCAGAGCGTGGACGGCGTGGCCGACGCGCCCGGCCAGGCACTCAACGGCAACCTCAACCAGCTCAAGAAGCTCAAGGCCAAGCACCCCAAGCTCAAGGTCCTGATCTCGCTGGGCGGCTGGACCGGCTCCAAGTACTTCTCCGACGCCGTCCTCACCGCCGAATCGCGTAGCAAGCTCGCCAAGTCCTGCATCGACCTGTGGCTGCGCGGCAACCTGCCCGGCCTGGCCGACGGCACGGGCGCCGGCGTCTTCGACGGCATCGACCTCGACTGGGAGTGGCCCGGCTACCCCGGAGCCCCCGGCAACGTCGTGCGTCCCGAGGACAAGCAGAACTTCACCGCCTTCGTCGCCGAGCTCAGGTCGCAGATGAACGCTTACAAGCGTTCCGCCCTGATCACGGCGTTCCTGCCCGCGGCCACCCGCGTCATCGACGCCGGCCTCGAGGTGCGCAAGGTCTTCCGCAACCTGGACTACGCCACCATCCAGGGCTACGACCTGCACGGCCCGTGGGACAAGATCACCGGTCACCACTCCAACCTCTTCAACGACCGCCGCGACCCCAACGAGATCCGCGAGAGCCTCGACCAGACGATCAACTACTACCTGGAGCGCGGCGCGCCGATCCGCAAGCTCGTCGCCGGTGTGCCCGCCTATGGCAAGGGCTGGACCGGCGTGCCGGCGGGCCCGGCCGGAGACGGCGTCTACCAGCCCGCCACCGGCGCCGCCCCCGGCAAGTGGGAGGCGGGCTCCGAGGACTACAAGGACATCCTCGCCAAGCCCGGCAAGCGCTACCGCGACGTCAGGACCGGCGCCGTGTGGCTGTACGACGGCACCGAGTTCTGGACCTACGACGACCCGATCGTGATGCTGCAGAAGGCCGCCTACATCCGGCACAAGGGCCTGGGCGGCTACATGATGTGGTCCATCGACGGTGACGACGCCAAGGCCTCGCTCACCTCCGCCCTGTACAGGGTTCTGCGCTAGAAGTCGGACGGCGCACGGGCCGCACCAGCGGGGGGCTGCCCGTGCGCCGCTCCCCGCTCGCGGACCTTCAGCGCAGGAGGCGTTCGGCGCGGCGGTCCCAGTAGGAGCCGTGGCCGGGGAAGGCCAGGATGCGGGCCATGACGTCCTTGTCGCCGTGGTAGGCGAGCACGGATTCGGCGATCGTGACGCTCTCCTCCGGGCGGGCCACGATCTCGACCGGGTCGCCGACGCCCAGTTCGCCCGTCTCCACCACGCTCAGGTACGCGCCCACCCGGCCGGCGTCGGTGAAGCGCTTGAGCCAGCCCGGCTCGTCCATCCAGTTGCGGAACACCACGCACGGAATGCGCGGCCCGCTCACCTCCAGCAACGCCGTGCCGACCCGCCAGCGCTCGCCCAGCACCGCCCCCGACACGTCCACCCCGGACGTGGTGAGGTTCTCGCCGAACTGGCCGTCGCGTAGCTCCCGCCCCAGCTCCCCCTCCCACCAGTCATAGTCCTCGCGGGCATAGGAATAGACGGCCTGCGTGGGCGCGCCGTGGTTGGGCTGGTCGGCCCGCTCGTCGCCCTCCAGCCCGTTCTGCCGCACGCCGACGCGGCGCGTGACCGCCTTCTTGTCGATGGCGGTGCGCCCCAGCTTGCCCGCCCACTCCGCGTCGACCGCCCGCCCCACGTTCACTGAGATCAGCCGCATGGCTCCGACGGTAACCGACCCCGCGCGGCGGGGGCACACGCGGTCACCGGCTGAGCCTCAGGTCGGCCAGCTGTAACAACGTCGACAGCGCCGCCTCCCGCGCCGCCTCACCGTCGCCCTCCTCACCGAAGCACTCCGCGGCAACGTCGAGCACCGCCCGGACCACCGCCGCGTCCGGATAGGGCACCTCCACCCCCACCGTGCCGTCGGGGGCCACCTCGGCCGGGCGCAGATGCAGGCGGAGCAGCCGCCGCGTCTCCTCCGCTATCGCGACACCCAGCAGGGCCGCCCTCTCATACCGCTCAGCAGCGATCACAACACTCCTCCTATCGCACTCATGTTCGAGATTCGAAAGGCTAGAGTGCGGCACCGACAAAAATGCCGCGCCGGGTAGGGTCGAACGGTGTGCGATCCCCTCGTGACCACTGTCCGCCTGACCGTCGAACTCGGCGGCAATCCCATCCTCACCGGCCACGACCTGGTCGTACGACCAGGTGAGCTGGTCGCGGTCGTGGGCGAGAACGGGTCCGGCAAGTCCACGCTGCTGCGCTGCCTGGCCGGTCTCCAGCCGCCGACGAGCGGAGAGGTCACGGTCTTCGGTGCGCCTCCGGCCGACGTGGCGGCGTTCTGGCGGCGGGTGGCGGTGACGGGGGACGAACCGGCCTGGTATCCGGGTCTCACCGCGCGGGAGCACCTTGAGCTGGTGCTGGCCGTACACGATGGGCCGCGCATGAGCGTGGAGCGGGCGCTGGAGCTGTTCGACCTCGGTCCGCGCGCGGACGCCGTCCCGCTCAAGCTCTCCACGGGCCAGCGCCAGCGTCTCGCCCTGGCCGCGGCCCTGGTACGGCCCAGCAGCCTCCTTCTCCTCGACGAGCCGGAACGCGGCCTCGACACCGCCTTCCGCGAGCGCCTGGGCACCCTGCTGCTGGAGTACACGGCCGGCGGCGGCACCGTCATCATGGCCACCCACGACCCCGCCCTCGCCGCCCGCGCCCGCCATGTGTCCCTCGCGACCCGGGTGAGCGGACGATGACCGCGGTGCGCGAGATCAGGGCGCTCGTCCGGACCCGGTCCGGGCGGCAGCGGAGCCTGAGCGACCGGTACGCGACGCTGTTCGGGCTGGCGATGGGCGGCGCGATGCTGGCCCAGCCCGTCTCGGCCGCGTTCGAGTCCATGGCGGCGCCGCCTCCGCCGGAGCAGGTGGGCGCCGGGCTGGCGCTGGTGACGCTCGTGCTCGCGGGCTTCCTGTGGGCGGCGCGCGCGATCGGTCCCGTCGTGGTGTCGGCGGCTGACGCGGCCTGGCTGCTGCTGTCCCCGCTGGACCGGCGCGACGTGCTGGCACGCTCCGCGCGGACGCTGCTGCTGGTCAGCCTCGTGGTCGGCGCCGGTCTCGGGCTGGCGGCCCTGGCGGTGACCGGCGCGCCCGACCACCTCGTCTGGCGGCTGGTCGGCGCGCTCCTGGCGGGCGTCTCGGTGAGCGCGGGCGGGGTGGCGATGGCCGTGCTGGCCCAGACGTCCGATCCGTGGGACCTCGCGCTGCGCGCGGTGATCGCCGCGCTGGTGCTGGCCGCGGTCGTCCTGATGCTGGTGGGGGGCCGCCACGTGCCCGCGCCCGTCTGGTCGGCTGTTCCGGCTCTGGTCTCCGCCTTCCTGGTACGGCATGCCTGGTCGGCCTTTGCCCGTATCCCGGCCCGCCGCCTGCTGTCGTCGTCGGCCAGGGCCGGGCACCTGGCCAACGCCACCGTGAGCCTGGATCCGAGCCTGCTGAGCTGGCTCGCCGAGGACAACCACTGGCGTGGCGCCCGCCTGCGCAGCCGGTCGTGGCCCGGCCTGCCCGCGGTTTTCGCGCCCGCGTGGCAGGAGGTGCTGCGGCTGGTGCGGCGGCCGGGGCGGCTGGCCGTACTGGCGGGCTCGACGGCGGCGCCCGCGCTGATGGCCCAGGCGACTGCCGACACGGGAGCGCTGGTGGCGGTGCTCGTCCTGGGCGGTGGGCTGGCCGCGGCGGCGTCCGCGGTGTCAGGGGCGCGGTGGGACGCCGACAACCCGGCGCTGGCCCGCCTGCTGGCGCTGCCGAGGCGTGGGCTGATGGCGGCACGGGCCGTGCTGCCCGCGCTGCTGGCGGCCGTGTGGATGGGGGCGGCGCTGGTGCTGTTGCCCGGGGCTGCGGGGTCGCTGTTGTGGTTCGTGCCGCTCGCGGCGCCCGCACTGGCCGCCGCCGCGTTGCGGATGGCGAGGCGGGCTCCGGTGAACCACGCGATGCCGATCCTCGACATGGGGGCGGGCGCGATTCCGACCGGGCCGCTGTTCTGGGGGCTGACCGGGCTCGATCTGGCGGTCATCGGCTGCTTTCCGATGGCGATCGCCCTGGTGACGGGGTTTTCCGGCGGGTTGCTTGTCCTGCAGGCCGTCCTGGGCGCGGCGGTGCTCGCGGGGTATCTGAGCCGACAGCATCGCTAGGCAATCGCTAGCGATCGCAGTACGATTGCGGGCATGGACGTCCCACGGGCGCAGGCCGCGCTCCGGCAGATCGCCAAAGGGTTCGAGGAGCTCGCCACCGCCCTGGGCGGTCCAGAGGAGCCCGACGAGCCGGAGCGAACCGCGCGTGTCATCGCCGAGTGGGGGCGCAGGGGACTGACGAAGCAGGAGGCGTCGGCGCTGTTCAGAAAGCACGGCTTCGCCCCGCAGACCACCGGCGGCTGGGCCCGCGGCGACTGGATCGCGATCGGCGAGGACGGCCTGCGCTACCTCACCGGGCGATCGCACGACTGGCTGGAGGAACGGTCATGAGCTTCGCGGTACGCATCGCCGTACGCGGATATGAACTCGACACGCAGGGCCACGTGAACGGCGCGGTCTACCACCAGTACGGCGACCACGCGCGATGGGAGTGCCTGCGCGCGGCCGGGATCACCGTCGAGGACCTGCTCGCGTCGGGCGTGGGCCCGATCACGCTCGAGAACACCATCCGCTACCACCGCGAACTGCGCGGCGGCGACGAGGTCGAGGTGAGCTGCGGGTTCGAGTGGGGCGCGGGCAAGACGTTCAGGATCGTACAGGAGTACCGGCACCGGGACGGCGGTCTGGCGGCCGAGCTGACCAGCGTCGGCGGGCTCCTCGACCTGCGGGAGCGCCGCCTCGTGCCGGACCCGGCCGCGCACTGGCGGGCGCTGGCGTCAGAGCCCGCGCTGCTAGGGCTCTGAGCGCCGCTACTTCTTCGCCTTGTCCGCGGCGCTGGAGTCGGTCGAC
The DNA here is from genome assembly GCF_042740095.1 of Nonomuraea sp. NPDC059023. Lineage (NCBI taxonomy): Bacteria > Bacillati > Actinomycetota > Actinomycetes > Streptosporangiales > Streptosporangiaceae > Nonomuraea > Nonomuraea sp. NPDC059023. The sequence continues at coordinate 301,351 of NZ_JBHYIO010000005.1, forward strand.
AGCGCGGCCACGAACGCCTCCTGCGGCACCTCGACCCGGCCGACCATCTTCATCCGCTTCTTGCCTTCCTTCTGCTTCTCCAGCAGCTTGCGCTTACGGCTGATGTCACCGCCGTAGCACTTGGCGAGGACGTCCTTGCGGATCGCGCGGATGTTCTCGCGGGCGATCACCCGGGCGCCGATGGCCGCCTGGATCGGCACCTCGAACTGCTGCCTCGGGATGAGCTCGCGCAGCTTCTTGGCCATGTCGACGCCGTAGGCGTAGGCCTTGTCCTTGTGCACGATAGCGCTGAAGGCGTCGACCGGCTCACCCTGCAGCAGGATGTCGACCTTGACCAGCTCCGCCTCCTGCTCGCCCGCGGGCTCGTAGTCGAGCGAGGCGTAGCCGCGGGTGCGGGACTTCAGCTGGTCGAAGAAGTCGAAGATGATCTCGCCGAGCGGCAGCGTGTAGCGGATCTCGACGCGGTCCTCCGACAGATAGTCCATGCCCAGCAGGTTGCCGCGCCGTCCCTGGCAGATCTCCATGATCGCGCCGATGAACTCGGCCGGGGCCAGGATCGTCGACTTCGTCACCGGCTCGAAGACCTTGTCGATCTTGCCGCCGGTCGGGAACTCCGACGGGTTGGTGACGGTCAGCTCCTTGCCGTCCTCCATCTCCACCCGGTAGACGACGTTGGGCGCCGTGGAGATCAGCGACAGGCCGAACTCGCGCTCCAGCCGCTCGCGGATGATCTCCATGTGGAGCAGGCCGAGGAAGCCGACACGGAAGCCGAAGCCCAGCGCGGCCGAGGTCTCCGGCTCGTAGATCAGGGAGGCGTCGTTGAGCTGCAGCTTGTCGAGCGCCTCGCGCAGTTCCGGGTACTCGTCGCCGTCGATCGGGTAGAGGCCGGAGAACACCATGGGCCGCGGGTGGTCGTAGCCGGCCAGCATCTCCTTCGCGCCGTGCACGGCCGAGGTGACGGTGTCGCCGACCCGTGACTGGCGCACGTCCTTCACGCCGGTGATCAGGTAGCCGACCTCGCCGACGCCGAGGCCCTTGTCGGCGACCTTCGGCTCGGGGGAGATGACGCCGATCTCCAGCGTCTCGTGGGTGGCCTGCGTGGACATCATGGTGATGCGCTCGCGCTTGCCGAGGTGGCCGTCGAAGACGCGTACGTAGGTGACGACGCCCCGGTAGGTGTCGTACACCGAGTCGAAGATCAGCGCGCGGGCGGGCGCGTCGGCGGCGCCCACGGGCGGCGGGACCGTCGCGACGACGTGGTCGAGCAGTTCGCGCACGCCCTCGCCGGTCTTGCCGGAGACCCGCAGCACGTCCGACGGGTCGCAGCCGATCAGGCCCGCGATCTCCTCGGCGAACTTCTCCGGCTGGGCGGCCGGAAGGTCGATCTTGTTGAGGACCGGGATGATGTCGAGGTCGTTGTTCATCGCGAGGTAGAGGTTCGCGAGCGTCTGCGCCTCGATGCCCTGAGCGGCGTCGACCAGCAGGATCGCGCCCTCGCACGCCTGCAGCGACCGGGACACCTCATACGTGAAGTCGACGTGGCCGGGCGTGTCGATCATGTTGAGCACGTGCCCGTCCCACGGCAGCCGCACCGCCTGGGACTTGATCGTGATGCCGCGCTCGCGCTCGATGTCCATCCTGTCGAGGTACTGAGCACGCATCGAACGGTCGTCGACCACACCGGTGATCTGCAGCATGCGATCGGCAAGCGTGGACTTGCCGTGGTCGATATGCGCGATGATGCAGAAGTTGCGGATCAACGCGGGGTCGGTCTGGCCAGGCTGATTGCGCACCGAAGTCCGTTTCGACAGGGTTGAGGTCAAGCGTCTTTCATGGTGACATGCCCGGGTGATTGCCCGAACCGTCATCCGCCGCGGCCTGCGCGTGCTCGCGCTTGCCTTGGCCATCGTGGTCGTGCTGGTCGGCGTGGTCGCCGCAGCGTTCCGAGTCCAGTTTACCGGCGAGCCCGCGGACTGGGCCAAGAGCACCGGTAACGACGCTCTGTGGATGGGCCACATGTGGGTGGACGGCCGCCGCACGGAGCAAGACGTCAAGAATCTGGCGGTACGGCTGCGCAGTACCGGCATCAAGGACCTTTACGTCCACAGCGGCCCCTTCAAACGCGACGGAACCCTCGACATGAGCGCCATCTCCACCGCCGAGAGCTTCGTGGCCTGGGCGCACGAACATCTGCCCGACGTCCGGGTCTCGGCCTGGCTCGGCCAGAAGGTGGACGGTTTCCTCGACCTCGACTCCCCCGCCACCAGGCAGAACATCCTCACCAGCGTCACCGCCATCATGGCGCTCGGCTACGACGGCATCCACTACAACTTCGAGCCCATCGGCTCCGACGACGGCGACTTCCTCGACCTGCTCGACCGGACCCGGCCGCTGACCGAACTCCTGTCGACGTCCACGCCGCAGATCGAGCCCTACCCCCTCATGCGGCCGGTGACCAGGGTCTTCCTGGACCACGACAAGTATTGGTCACAGGGTTACTTCGGCGAGGTGGCCCGGCGGGTCGACCAGGTGGCCGTCATGGCCTACGACTCGGGCATGCCCCTCACCTCCCTGTACGGCGGGCATGCCGTACGGCAGGCCAAGCTCGCACTCGACCTCGTACCCGAGACCAGGACCGTGCTGCTCGGCGCGCCCGCCTACCACGACCACGGCATACCCTGGGGCGACTCCGCCGAGAGCGTGGCCGACGCGGCGCTGGCCGCCCGCCTGGCCATCACCGACCGGGGACCGCGCGAACGATACGGGCTGGCCATGTATGTAGACTTCGCGGCGACGGAGGAGGACTGGCGCGAGTACACCACGGAGTGGCTACGCTCGGAGTCGTTGATTTGAGCGGCGACCTGAGTTATTGGTAGCCTGTTCAACTGCGTGTGGCGCGCCCTCTCTCGAGCCCGCGCGCCCCATCCATCACCAGATTCTCACCGAGGCTTCTTCGTGGCGAACATCAAGTCCCAGATCAAGCGCAACAAGCAGAACGAGAAGGCTCGTCTGCGCAACAAGGCCGTCAAGTCGTCCCTGAAGACCGCGGTTCGCAAGTTCCGCGAGGCCGCCGAGCAGGGCAACGTCGAGGAGGCCGCGGCAGCTCAGCGTGTGGCTTCCCGTCAGCTCGACAAGGCAGTGAGCAAGGGCGTCATCCACAAGAACCAGGCCGCGAACCGCAAGTCGGCGATCGCCAAGCAGGCCGCCGCGCTGGCCGCCAAGTAGCCTGACGCTTTCCTGGACGCCGTGCCCCCGGGTAGGGGTGCGGCGTTTCCGTATACCCAAAAGCATCGTCTTTCACTTTTGCGGGCTTCGCGCGTCCGGGATTCCAGGCGTTCTTCCAGTCGAGCCACGGGCTCGACCCCTGGTCGGCCTCGCTTCGCTCGGGCTGCCTTTCTGAAGACCCACCCCTTACCCAGCCAAGTGGTCAGCCAGCTGGATCCCACCCTCGCTTCGCCCCCGGAAAGCAACTGGGCCAGGCTGTTGGTTCGGCAGGGGGCCATCCAACCCAGGTCCTCAACGCGAGCTAAGTGCCCTGTGCGCCACGACAGATGATCGACAGCCGGTTCAGCCGATGTGCGGAGATCCGCCGGTAAGCCCGCAGTCGATCCGCAGGCGGATCGCGGGATGGATGTTGTACCCGGCGAGCCTCTCCGGCGTCACCCATCGCACCTCCTGCGCCTCCGCCGGCTCCGGCCGGATCTCCCCTCCGACGACATGGGCCCGCAGGCACACATTGATCGGCTGACGCACCTCGTCAACCTTGCCGCCCTTCAAGTAGGCGATCACATGATCCGGCGTGGAGAACACGCCGACCAGACCGACGATCTCGATGTCGGGGCCCGTCTCTTCCCTGCACTCGCGAACGCCCGCCTCCGCGACCGTCTCCCCCTTCTTCACCCCGCCGGTGGGGATCGTCCACAGGCCGTTGTCCGTGCGACGGAGCATGAGCACCCGCCCCTGATCGTCCTTGACGAACACGCTCGCGGACGCCTTGCGACTGGTCGGCTTCGGCGCTTCGGGATCCTGCCAGTAGTCGATGCGTCTGATCTCTTTCACAGCACAGTTCCCCTGTCCCAGGGCCGGGCTGACGCCCACACCCGCTCAAAGGACTCCAGATAGGTGTTGAACCATGCCCCGTCCACCCGGCGCAGACGCAGGGTTGGCGTGAAAGCAGCCAGCAAGCCGTACACGTGGACGTTGACCAACATTTCATCATCAAAGCGATAGATGGAGTTGTAGAGCGGGGTGTCGTGCAACCGGATCTGCACGGTAGGCGGCATCCGCTGCCCGTAGTAGGCCAGCACCGCGGCGACCCGGCCGGCGACCCCGCCTCCAATCTGATGCTCGGCATCCCGTGCGGCGAGCTGCCGGCCGTCGGGATCGCCAAAGAGCAGGCGTACGCGCACGCCGGCCTCCGCCTTGGCCGCCAGCGTGGGGATCCAGTCAGGATGTTCCTCGGCCAGGAACAGACCGGCGGACGCGATGAGGTCGACGTTCCGCTTGGCCCCTCGCAGGATCTCCGTCCAGAGGTGCCGGGGGACGTCGTTGCGGCGCGGGTAACCGGCGACGAGTTCGGCTCCGGCGAGCCCGGTTCTGTCGATGGCATCCGGCCAGAGGTAGGACTCATCCTCCTGGAGGATGGCGGCGACCCGGTAGCGGGTCTTGGGATACGGCACGGACGTGCCGTGCAACCAGCGTTCCACGGTTTTGACACATACCTCGGCGCGCGCTGCCAGCCCCTCCGGGTCGATACCGGCGTGGAGCATCGTCCGGCGGAGCCGTTCGTTCACCATGACGGCAATCCTGTCGAAGGACATCGTTCATGATCTGGCTGACTCAGAGATGTCCTCAGATGTCTGGCGGTGTCGGAGCGCTGTCTAGTCTCCGCATCGCATGATGCCGTCATGACCCCAGGCCCAGGCGGACAAGCCGGCCGGCCTACGGACCGCGTTCCCTGCGTGGACGTTCTCACGCGGGTTGGAGGAGCAGCGGCGGTACGCAGTTGGAACGCATGGTTTCCCATGGGCTGGGTCTCACCCGGCCCACACAGCCCCGTCTTGTCAGGAGGACCCGTGAGCACGGCACCACCCGCCCTCGACTTCTTCTGGGCAGAGATCACCGGCAAATGTCAGCTTGCCTGCACCCACTGCTACGCCGGCTCCGGACCGGACGGCACCCACGGCGCCATGACCGCGACCGAATGGGCCGCCGCCATCACGCAGGCCCGCGCGCTCGGCGCCCGCATGGTGCAGTTCATCGGAGGCGAACCCACCCTGCACCCCGACCTGCCCACGCTCATCGCGCACGCGCTGGGTGACGGCCTACAGGTTGAGGTGTACACGAACCTCGTCCACGTCACCCCATCGTTGTGGGACGTCTTTGCACAGCCCAAGGTCATGCTCGCGACCTCCTACTACACCGACGACCCCGACCAGCACCAGCAGATCACCCAACGCAGGACCCACCACCGCACCCACACCAACATCGGCCGCGCCATCGCCCTGGGCATCCCCATCCGCGCCGGCATCATCGACATCCACGACGGCCAGCACGTCGAGCAGGCCAAGCAGCAGCTCGCGCGACTCGGCGTCACCGACATCAGCGTCGATCGGATGCGGCTCCTCGGCCGGCCCGCGCGGCAATCGTGCGACGTCTCCCAGCTATGCGGCCGATGTGGCGACGGCATCGCCGCGATCCTGCCCGACGGCACCGTCACCCCGTGCCCGCTCTCGCGCTGGCTTTCCGCTGGCAACATCCGCGAGACCGGTCTAACGTCCCTGGTAGGAGCCGCGTACCAGCTCTCACACGAGCAGATCCTGCCCGCGGTCACCGCCGCCGGAGCGTGGCCGTGCGAACCGAACTGCAACCCGGGCTGCGCTCCCGGCATGCAGAAGCCGGACAACTGCCACCCGAAGGGCAGCTGCAACCCCACCAAGCCACCCGACCCCCAGTGCACCCCCACGTTCAAATGCGCGCCTACGAAGAAGAAATAGGAGCGGCCCGTGCCCAGAAACATCATGCACGCCACCCACGCGCAGGCGCTCTCCCGCTACCTCCTGGACGCCGGTGTCCTCAGCCTGGCCGACCATGGCGACAAAGCGTGGCTCCACGCGGTAGAGCAGTTGCCTCGCTGTGCGTTCGTGCCCGACCGGGCCTGGGCCACACCTCAAGATGACCGCCCCGAGCACCTCATCGACCAGCAGGCGGACCCAGACGCCTGGTGGGAGGCCGTCTACACCAACACCGCCATCATCACCCAGCGCGGCGACGGAAACGCGGAGATCAGCGACACCAGCGCCCCGCCGACGTCCTCGCTGTCGAGCCCGCACGTGGCGGTCGAGTTTCTCCGGCTGCTCGACCTCGCCTCCCATCATCGGGTACTGGAGATCGGTACCGGCACCGGCTGGACGGCCGCGATGCTCGCCGCCCGGGTCGGCGACCATCACGTCACCACCATCGAGGTCGACCAGACGGTGGCCGCCGTCGCCAGTGCCAACCTCGACGAGGCCGGCCACGCGCCCTTCGTCCTCGTCGGCGACGGTGCGCTCGGCTGCACCGACCGAGCCCCCTATGACCGCGTCCACGTCACCTGCGGCGTCCGCGAGGTTCCCTACGCCTGGGTGGAGCAGACCCGGCCGGGCGGCGGCATCGTCCTCCCCTGGATGCCACCGTCCGGGATCTGGGGTCACCAGCTGTATCTCGACGTTGTCGATGACGGCACCGCCCTCGGCACGCTGGGTGTCGAGGCGTCGTACATGCTCATGCGAGATCAGGTACGGCATGGCGCACCCGCCGTACGCCCGATCGATGTGACAGTGGCGTCGAGCCGCCTTGACCCCGCGGCCGTCGTCGACGCCCTGTCCAGGGGGTTCCAGATCTACCTGGCCGGCGCGGCACCTGAGCTGACCGTGCACGGTCAAGGGTGGGATCATCCCGGCGGCGATGGCGCCTCCACGTTCACCGCCCACGCCGAAACCCTGGAGGGCGAGAGCTGGGCCACGGCCGTGGCGACCTACAGTGAGGCGGACGTCGAGGTCAGGCAGGCAGGCGCGCGGCGCGTCTGGGACGAGGTGGAGCGTGCCTACATGGGATGGCTTCGGGCCGGACGCCCGGCGCCGAACAGGTTCGGCATCACCGTGACCCCGGCTGGTCAGCACATGTGGATCGACGACCCCTGGCAGATCGTCGAACCGGTCGGCCTTTGAGAGGCAGCGGTCACTTCCGCCGGGAAACGCTCCGCCGGCTCGTGCGACGGTACCCGGAAGCCGCGAGACGGGCGCTCGACCAGCAGGGGCTCTAGGCGGCCCGCCCCCCGCCGGTCTGCGGGGGGCGGGGTGCTCAGTGTGGGGCGGATCCGATCAGGTCGTGGAGGTGCTGAGCTTCGGGGTCGTGTGGGCGGGCGGCGAAAGCTATGCGCAGCCAGCCGTCGGCGTCGAACTGGAGGAGGTCGTCGCGGATGGACGGGTCGGCGCCGCGTTCCAGGAGCAGGCGGATCACGGGGAGCCGGGCGCCTGGGATGGCCCAGTGGAGGCCGGTGCGTCCGAGGTAGGGTGCCACGTCCGGATGGACGCCGTGGTCGAGGAACCAGCGTACGACCTCGATCCGGCCGTGCTGGCAGGCGTGGACGAACGCCTCTCCCACGATCTCCTCCGGATCATCGGTCGGCGGCAGGCGGGAGGGGAAGCCGGCGCCGGTGTCGGCGAGGTCAGGGCGTGCCGGCGCGGCGTGCGGGCGGAGCATGCCGTCCGGGTCGAAGCAGGTCCGTACCAGGTCCAGCCTGCCGCAGGCGGCGTACATCCAGAGCGCCTGCGGGGCGATCGTGTGTACGGCGAGCAGGTCGGCTACCTCCGTGTTGCCGTGGTAGACGGCGTTCTCCAGTGGGGTGACGCCCAGGGTCCGGGTGCCTGGGTCGGCGCCGGCTTCGAGCAGCAGGCGTACGTAGCCGACCCGGTTGAAGCGGGCGGCCCAGGTGAGCGGGCGGTCCAGGTCGGTGGCCTTGCCGAGCAGGACGGCGACCGCGGCGCGGGGTACACCGAGCTCTTTGCCTGGCCGGACACCGGGGGTCGGCTCGGGGCCCGCGAGCATGTGCAACAGGGTGTCGGCCTGCTCGGCGGTCAGGTGGGCCAGCCGGGTGGTGTCGCCGGCCAGCAGGGCTTCGGCCTCGCGGTGCAGCCGCTGCCGTCGGCGGCGGTGTTCGCCGAGGTCGTGCCGGGACTTCTCGGTGAACGACAGGAGTTCCTGCCAGGTCGGGAAGCCGAGCTCCCGCGCGATGATCAGCCGCGCGTCACGGAGCCCGGCGGTCGCGGCGGAGGTGGCGGTGGCGTGGCGGGGCACGTAGGCCCGTAGTCGTCGCAGGGCGGCGGGAGTGTCGCGGCGCAACTCCGTGAGAAGGGTGTCGGCCATCGAGGCGTAGATCCCGGGACTTACTCCCATGAGGCGGGAGACCGGCCGTTCTTCTGTGGTGGCGCGGCTTTCGACGTGGGCGCGGAATTCGGGCCAGGTCCGGAAGCCGTGTTCCTGGGCGAGTACGAACTGGGCGTCGCTGAGCAGGAACCGTTCTTCGGCTCGATCGCCCAGCACCTCGGCGACCCGGGCTCCGGCCGCCGCATCGCCCGCGGCGTACGCGTGATGCAGGTGTTTGGCCTGTTTGCGGTAGTACTCGGCGTTTGGATGAGCCGGCAGCTCGAAATGTCGATCAGACATCGCAACCTCCATCGTCGCCGAGGTCCGCTTGCCCGGCCGGAAAGAGGTTGGTCGTGTCCAGTGCGTTGACGTGCTGTTCGAGGTGGGAAAATCCCTGCCCGCGGACTGGCGGCGCCCTCGCACGCTCGCTTCAGGGTAGTTACCGGCTCCGCGCGGAGGCAACCGCCGAAAACCGTTTGTTCTCGCCTGCGGCATTCCGCACAATCAGGTCGTGATCTTTCAAGGCCGTACCCCGCCGGATTTCCTGCTGCCTGCCGTTAAGGATCACTGCCTTGAACCACATTCTCCGTGACTACGCCCGCGCCGACGAGTCCTCCTGGCTGCGCTGCCGGGTTCTGGCCTTTCTGCGCACCGCCTACTTCGACGACGTCGCCCCGGCCAAACCCGCGATCGCGGCCCCGGGCTTCGAATTGGTCGCCGCCGACCGGCACGGCACCGTCCTGGGCCTGATGGACGTCGCCGTCCGGGGCGAGCTGGCGACCATCGAGACCGTCGCGGTCCACCCTGACCACCAGCACGCCGGCATCGGCCGCGCGCTGCTCGAACAGGCCATGACCCGCGTCCGCACCATGCCCACGGTGACCGCCCTCGACGCCTGGACCCGAGACGACCCGGACGCCCTGCGCTGGTACCGGGCGATGGGTTTCCGCGAGAGCGACCACTACCTGCACGTCTACGCGACGGCCGGCGAGCCGGAACGCGCGCTCACCGGCGCCCGGCCGGGCCTGTTCCCGGTGTCGGTGTTCCTCCACGCCGGCCTCGCCGAGGAGGAGCGGCTGCGTCGCGAGTTCGCCCGGGTTCACGTCTGCCGGCGCTTCTCCATCACACTCTGACCCGCTTCCAGTTCCGCCGCCCGGCGGAGGTCCTTGGGGCGGCCGATGGCGCGGCGCATCCGGATCAGGTCCTCTCGGCAGGCGTAGTGAACCTCCAGCCCGCCCGGGTCGGCCGCGGTGATCGCGCGGTCGAGGAACTCCGCCACGCGAAGACCGCCCCAGGGCAGCGCCGGCGTGCAGCAGTCGCCACCCGCTCCGGGCGAGGTGAACTCCACCTTGGGACGGAGAAAGGACTCCGGGCGAAGGGGTACGGAGTCGTCCGTCAGCCGGGCGTGGACGGCGGTGAAGGCGGCGGCCAAAGCGGGGGCGTGCGCCGGTAGGCCGTCCCAGAGCAGGTCCAGGTCGCCGGTCAGTTCGGTGGATCCGTGCATGATGCCGGCGACCTGCCCGATCACCACGGCCCGGACGCCGTGGTGGTGAAGGGCTTCGAGCAGCGGGAACGGGTCGAAGCCGAGGGCGCCGTCCGTGCCGATCGTGCCGACGTCGTCGTCGGCGTCCTGGTGGCCCAGGCCGGTGCCCGCCCGGTTCAGGGCCAGTTCACGGGTACGCCGGGCGGCGGCGCGAAGACGCTCCAAGGGCTCGTTGATCATTCGGGCATCCAACACCTGGCCCCACTCACGACGCACGCGAATTTCAGTGAATGTCACGATTTCCGCATCACATGGGAATCTCGGCTGGATCACCATTGAGCCCGCCGCCATTGCCCGCCCACAACGCTCCCCTGATGGTGGACCCATGCGGGGGCTGTTTGTCATCAGGCGGGCGTTCAGCGAGCCTCTGCTGTTGCTTGCGGCCTTCTTCTCCATCCTCCTGGCCACCGCGACCCTGGTGGCCCTGACGATGTACGCCTCCACGATCACCGAGGCGGGCGTGCGCCGCACCATGGCCACCGCCGCGATCCCGGACAAGGCGGCGGTCCTGTCCGCGCCGGTGACGAAGGAGAACTTCCGCCAGATCGACGCCATGGTGCGCGACCAGGTCAAGCGTGCCTACCAGGGCCTGCCCGCAGCGGTCACGGCCACGGCCAGATCGGCCACGTACGTGGCGCCGGGGCAGCTCGGCCGCAAGACGCCGGAGCTGTTCACCTTCGGCCTGTACGAGGATCTGGGCGAACACGCCAAGCTGGTAGCCGGGTCCTGGCCACGGCGGGGGAACGTGGTGGAGGCGGCGCTCTCGCAGCCGGTCGCGACCGCGCTCGGACTGGCTCCCGGCCGGACGTTCACCACCCGGGGGCGGGTGGACAAGGCGCCGGCCACCGTCCGCGTCTCCGGGATCTTCCAGCTCGACGACCCGTTCGGGGAGCGGTGGTTCGCCGAGCCGCTGCTGGTGCGCGGGGCCGAGGTGGGCAACTACACCACGTACGGCCCGCTGGTGGTGGCACCCGAGACGTTCCTGGAGCGATTCGCCGACCATGTCACCGTCACCTGGCTGGCGGTGCCGGACCTGCGCGAGCTCCAGCCGGACCGGCTCGCCGCGTTCGCGGCCGACGTGGCCGGGACGAAGGAACGCCTGGCCCAGGCGGGCTGCGTCAACTGCGGCGCCACCTCCCGCCTGCCCGAGGTCATCGCCCAGCTCGACACCGCCGCGCTGGTGGCGCGTTCGACCATGCTGATCCCGGTGCTCCAGCTCGTCCTGCTGGCGGGTTACGCGCTGATGCTGACCGCCCGGCTGCTGGCCGACCACCGGCGCATGGAGGCGGCGCTGCTGCGGGCGCGGGGCGCGGGCAGCGTGCGGCTGGCGGTGCTCACGGGCGCGGAGGCGTTGCTGGTGGCGGTCCCGTGCGCGGGGGCGGCGCCGTTCCTCGCGCCGATACTCCTCGAAGCGGCGAACGCGGGGGCGGGGGCGTCGGAGGTTCGCGCAGGGCTGGGGGCCTTCGTGGTGGCGGCGCTCGTCGCGGGCGCCTGTGCGGTACTGCTGGCGCTGCCCGCCCTGGCCGGGGCCCGCCGTACCTATGTCGAGACGCAGACCGCGCGCGCCCGCAGGGGGCTGGTGCAGCGGGCCGGGGCCGACCTGGTGCTGGTGGGGGTGGCGGCGCTGGCGATCTGGCAGCTCCGGCACTACGGGGCGCCGGTGACGGCCACCGCGGCGGGCGGGCTGGGGGTCGATCCGCTGATCGTCTCCGGCCCGGCGCTGGCGTTGCTGACCGGAGGGCTGGTGAGCCTGCGGCTGGTGCCGCTGGTCTCCGGGCTCGCGGAACGGCTCGCCACCAGACAGACGGGCCTGGCCCCCGCCCTGGGCGCGATGCAGGTGAGCAGGCGGCCGCTGCGGTACGCGGGCCCGGCCCTGCTGCTGACCATGGCCGTGGCGATCGGCGGCCTGTCGCTGGCCACCGCGGCCACCTGGCGAACCTCCCAGAACGACCAGGCCGCCCACCAGACCGGCGCGGACCTGCGCGTCTCCGACCCGCCCGAGAACCACGAGCTCGGCGTCCTCGGCCGCGGCGGCACGTTCGCCGCGCTGCCGGGCGTGCAAGCGATCAGCCCGGTCTACCGGGGCAGCGCGGACATCGGCGGCACGGACGTCACGATGCTCGGCGTGGACGCGGCCAAGATCGGCGGCATCATGCGGCTGCGCGCCGACCTGTCGGCCGACCGGGTGCCGGACATGGCGAAACGGCTGCTCGCCGGACGTCCCGGCATCCCGGTGATCCCGTTGACGGGTGACCGGCTCCGGCTCGGTGTCCGGCTGGAGGCGCGGGAGCCGGTACCGGTCAAGGTCAGCGTCGTGGACGGGCTCGGCGTCTGGCGGGAGCTCGCCCTCGGGCCGCTGGAGCCGGGCGCGCGCACGCTGGAGGTCGACCTGCGCCCGCTCTACGGCCGCACGGGCACGGCAGGCCCCTTGTTCCTGCGCGGACTGACGTTCGATCTGCCGGTCCCGGCCAGGGGCACGGCGACCAGGATCACCGTAACCGGCCTGAACGCCCCAAAAGGCGCCCCGTGGACCCACGCCATCCAGCGCCCCGGCCGCCTGCACGGCGGCGAGCTCACGCCGACCCCCGGCGGCTTCACCATCGAGGTGCCGGCCCCCGAACCCGCCGAAGCCCCCGCGGACCCACAGCCACTGGTCGTCACCCTGGGCAGGGGCCACCTGATGGCCTCGCCGAGCGATCGGCGCCACCCGCTGCCCGTGGTCGTCTCGCGAGACCTGGCCGCCATCATGAAGGCGCGCGTCGGCCAGGTCACCGCGGTGGCGATCGAGGGCCGCAACACCGCGGTGCGCGTGGCGGGCATCGTGGACGCGCTGCCTTCGACGGCCGCCGGGCGGCCCGCCGTACTCCTGGATCTGCCCACGGCGCAGGCCCGTGACCAGGCGTGGGCGCTGCCGCCGAAGCCCGTCACCGAGTGGTGGGCCGCGGCGCGCGGCGGCGACACCGCGCCCGCGGTGGAGAGGTTACGGCGCACGCCCGCGTGGGGCGCGAGCGTGGTGGATCTGCCGTCGCAGGCGGCGAAGCTGCGTGACGACCCGCTGGCGGCGGGGCTGGAGGGGGCGCTGACGCTCGGGTTCGCGGCGGCGCTGGCGTTCGCGGTGCTCGGGTTCCTGGTGAGCGCGGCGGTGGCGGCGCGCGAGCGGGCCGGTGAGCTGGCGATTCTGCGGGCGCTGGGGATGAGCGGGCGGCAGATGTTCTGGTTGCTGGCGGTGGAGCAGGCGTTCGTGATCGGGCTGGCGATGGGGGCGGGGATCGGGCTGGCGGTGGTGGTGGGGTATCTGGTGGTGCCGCACATCGTGCTGACCGGGCAGGCGGCGGCCGTGGTGCCCGCCGTGGCGCCGGTCTTCCCGTGGGCGGCCACGCTGGTGATGGCGCTGGCGGTCTGCGTGGTGTTGTTCGGCGTGGTCGCGGGGCTGGCGGGCAGCCTGCGCCGCCGGGCGCCGCTGGTCAGGGAGGACCTGTGAACCCGCTGCGCCTGGCCAGGACGCACGCCGGGGCGCTGGCCGTGCTCGCCGCCCTGGTGGCCGCGGCGGCGCTGCTGGTGGCGGCGCTGCCGAAGACGATGGAGGCGGCCTACGACCGGGCGTTCGCGCACTCGGTGGGCTCCGCGTCCGCCGACCGGACCGACCTGACGGTCGAGTACACCACCCAGGACGACCCGCCCGAGCACCGCACCGCCGCGGACTTCGCGCGCCGCGACGCGCGGCTGCGCGAGATCCTGCCGCCGGTCCTGCGCCGGACGGTGGGCCCCGGGCATCAGCGTGCCTCCACGTTCAACCTGCCCGTGATGAAGGGGCCGGCGGCGGACGGCCCGCTGTTCGTGGACCCGACCTGGGTCTCCGGCGTCGAGCAGCGCGTCCGCTACGTGGCGGGGAGGCCTCCGGGCCCGTCGGACGGCAGGCGCTTCGAGCTGGCGATCGTCAGGCCGGCCGCCGAGGCGATGAACATCCGGGTCGGCACCCGGCTCCAGCTCGGCACCGTCGGCGTCATCGACGCGACCGTCACCGGCCTGTTCGACGTCGTGGACCCCGGCGACCGCTTCTGGGACCACAACCGGGCCGTGCGCGCGGTCAACCGCGTGCCGATCCCCGGCTCCGACATCTACGAACTGCACGTCGACGCGCTCATCTCACCGGAGAGCCTGCCGGCGCTCGGCGGCGGGCAGCGGCAGATCCACTACTCCTGGGTGATCCCCGTCGACACCGCCAAGGTCACCGCACGTGAGGCGCCCGCGCTGCCCGCGGCGATCGCCGAGTACGACCGGCTGGCCGGCGTCGAGGCCGCCGACCCGTGGAACCGCTTCGTCCTCATCACCCGGCTGCCGGAACTGCTCGGCAGGTTCCTGGGCGAGCTGGCCACCGCGCAGACCGTGATGACCGTGGTGCTGGGCGGGCTGCTGGCGGTCTCGCTGTGCGTGGTGCTGCTGGCCGTACAGCTGATGGTGGAGCGGACGGACCGGGCGCTGGCGCTCGCGCGGGCGCGCGGCGGGTCGCTGCGGCAGGTCGCTGGCGCGGGGACAGGCCTGGTGGCGCTGGCCGCGCTGCCCGCCGCACTGGCCGGATACGGGCTGTCCTACGCCGTGCCGGGCCCGCTCACTCCGATCGTGCACGCCGGTCCCGCGCTGATCGCCGCCGCCGTGGTGGCGGGCGCGGCGGCGCTGCTCGCGGTCCGGCACCGCGCGCCCCTGCACGAGCGGCGCGCCGACGTCGTGGCGGCCCGGCTGTCACCGGCGCGGATCACCGTGGAGGCCGCGGTGGTGGCCCTGGCGCTCGGCGGCGCGTTCCTGCTGCGCCTGCGCGGGCTGGCGGTCGGGGACCCGTTCCTGGTGCTGGTGCCGTTCGGGCTGACGGTGGCGGTCGCGGTGATCACCGTGCGCTGCTATCCCTTCCCCCTCCGCCTCCTGGTACGGCTGGCCGCGCGCCGTCGCCGGGCGGTGCCGTTCCTGGGCCTGACGCTGGCGGCCAGGGCGCGCTCGTTCTCGGTGCTGCCGGTGCTGGTGCTGCTGCCCGCGCTGGCCGTGTCGGTCTTCTCCGCGGTGGTCGCCTCGGGCATCTCGACGGCACAGGAGCACGTGGCGTGGAACGAGGTCGGCGCCCACGCCCGCCTGCAGGCCTCCGGCGTGTTCTCCCCGGAGGCGGTCGAGCGGGTGCGCCGGGTCCCGGGGGTGAAGCGGGTGGTTCCCGCGCAGATCGCCACCGTACGGATCGCCGAGCGCCATCCCACCCTGGTGGCCATCGACCTGGAGGCCTACCGCGCGATCGTGGCCGGCACGCCGCTCAGGCCGCCGGGCCCGCTGCGCGACGGTCCGGGGATTCCCGCCCTGGTGCCGCCCGACCAGGTGGGCGCCGAGCTCACGGTGACGTGGAACCAGCAGGTGAAGCTGCGGCCCCAGGGCTCGGTGACCTCGTTTCCCGGGCTGGGCGACCTGCGGGAGTTCGTGGTGACGCCGCTGGACGTGCGGGCGCGGATGGGCCGCGAGGTGGAGATCACGACGTTGTTCGTGGAGGGCGACGGCGTGGCGGCGGCGGATCTGGCGCAGGCGGCGGGCGCGGGCGTGCGGGTGCGCACCTTCGGCGACGCGCTGCGGGCGATCGAGGACGAGCCGCTGACGGCGACGGTCCAGGTGGTCTTCCGCGTGGTGACGCTGGCGCTGGGCGGCTACGCGCTGGCGGCGGTGGTGCTGGCGCTGGTGGTGGGCGCGCGGGAGCGGGCGCGGGCGCTGTCGTTCCTGCGTACGCTCGGGTTGTCGGCGGGGCAGGCGCGGCGGCTGACGGTGCTGGAGGTCACGCCGATGATCCTGCTGACGGCGCTGGCCGGTCTGGGGCTGGGTCTCGGGCTGGAGCCCGCGCTGGGTTCGGCGATCGACCTGTCGGCGTACGCGGGCGGGGCCGCGGTGGCGGGGACCGAGGTGTGGTGGCCGCTGTTACTGGCGGCGACCCTGGCCCCGGTGTCGGTTTTGGGCGTTTACGTCCATATTTGGCTTGGCCGCCGGGCAGCCGTGGGCGCGATACTTCGCGTGAATGAGTAATAGAGTCCAGGTCCTGTGCGATTTGTGTCACAGTTTCGATATCACATGCGCATCGCCGCAGCGTATCGGGTGCGCATCCCTTACGAAGATCACCTTGCCCTCGACTCCGCCGATCCTCAAAAGTTCACTAAACGGGTGAAGGGGGTCATATGCGGGGGCCGTTGATCGTCAAGCGGGCGTTCAGTGAACCGCTCCTTCTCCTCGCCGCCCTCGGCTCCATCCTGCTGGCCACCACCACGCTCGTGGCCCTGACCATGTACGCCTCCTCCATCGCCGACGTCGGCGTCCGGCGCACCATGGAGACGGCCTCCTTCGGCAACACCGCCGTCACGGTGACCGTTCCGGTCAAGGGCGAGACCTTCCCGAAGCTGGACCAGGTCATCCGCGAGCAGGTGGGCAAGCTCTTCACCGGGGTGCCGACGGCGATCGGCGCCAGCTTCCACTCCGACTCCTTCGCCATGCCCGGCCAGGAGCGCAAGGAGCGCCCGGAACTGCTCAGGTTCGGCAGCTACGACGGCCTCGACCGGCAGGCCAAGCTCGTCTCCGGCGTCTGGCCGCGCGACGGCGCGCAGCCGCTGGAGGCCGTCGTCTCGCAGCCCGCCGCCTCGGCCACCTCGTTCAAGGTCGGCCAGGTCATCACCACCCAGGGCCGCGTGGACAAGAAGACCCGCCAGGTGAAGATCGTCGGCATCTTCCAGCTCGACGACCCCTTCGGCGACCGCTGGAGCGGCGAACCCCTGCTCAGCCGCGGCGTCGAGACCGGCTCCTACACCACCTACGGCCCGCTCATGGTCGGCCGGGACACCTTCCTCACCCACTTCGCCACCACCGTCAGCACCACCTGGACCGCGCTGCCCGACCTGCGCCAGGTCTCCCCCGAGCAACTGCGCCCGCTGGCCGACGGCGTCAGCGGCCTGCGCGAACGGCTCCGCTCGAACGGCTGCTCCGAGTGCACCGCCATCAGCCGGCTCAACGGCGTGCTCACCCAGCTCGACACCGCCGCCCTGGTATCGCGCTCGACCATGCTCATCCCGGTCCTGCAACTGCTGCTCCTGGCCGCGTACGCGCTCATGCTCACCGCCCGCCTGCTGGCCGACCACCGGCGTATGGAGGTCGCGCTCCTGCGCTCGCGCGGCGCCGGCACCTGGCGCCTGGCCTCCCTGGCCGGCGGCGAGGCGCTGCTGGTGGCCGTCCCGTGCGCGGTCATCGCGCCGTTCCTCGGCCCGCCGCTGCTGGCCGCGGTCAACACGCTGCCGTGGATCCAGGCCTCGGGTGTACGGCTGGCGCCCGTCGCCGACCTCGGCACCTTCCTGGTCTCCACCTCGGTGGCGCTCGTGTCGGCGGTGCTCCTGGCGCTGCCCGCCCTCGCCGGGGCCCGCCGTACCTATGTGGAGGAACAGTCGGCACGCGGCCGCAGCGGCGCGCGCGGCCTGATCGAGCGCGCGGGCGCGGACCTGGCGCTGCTGGTCGTGGCCGGGCTGGCGATCTGGCAGCTGCAGCACTACGGCGCGCCGGTGACCTCGACCACCACCGGCGAACTGGGCATCGACCCGCTGATCATCTCCGGCCCCGCCCTGGCGTTGCTCACCGGCGGCATGCTCGGCCTGCGCCTGGTCCCCCGCATCTCCAAGATCGCCGAACGGTTCACCACCAAGCGGGCCAGTCTCGCGCCGGCGCTGGGCGCCTGGCAGGTGGCCAGGCGGCCGCTGCGCTACTCGGGACCGGCGCTGCTGCTGACCATGGCGATCGCCATCGGCATCGTCTCGATGGCCACCGCCTCCACCTGGCGCGCCTCGCAGAGCGACCAGGCCCGCCACCAGGCGGGCGCGGACCTGCGGCTGACCGGCCCGCCGGACGGCGGTGAGCTCGGCACCCTCGGCAGGGGCACCGCCTTCAGCACGCTGCCCGGCGTACGGGCCGCCGCCCCCGCCTACCGGGGACGCGCCGACGTCGACAACGCGTTCGTCAGCCTGATCGCCATCGACGCCGCCAAGCTCGGCCAGGTCTTCCAGCTGCGCTCCGACCTGTCCGCCCAGACGGTCGCCGAGCTCGGCGCCGGGCTGACCGCCGGCCGGCCCAAGACCGCTCCGGTCACGCTGCCCGGCACCCCGCGCACACTGACCGTGGACGTACAGGCGCCCTTCGGAGCCGTCCCCTTGCAGGTCGTGCTCTCCGACGCGCTCGGCGTACGCCACGCGCTGCCCGTCGAGGCGGTCGCCAAGACCGTACGGCAGGCCACCCTCGACCTCACCGCCCTGACCGGCCGCGGTGGGAAGGTCAGCTACCCGCTGGCCGTCGAGGGCTTCATCTCCGGAGTCAGCGAGACCGACCGCGAGGCCCGCGTGCTCGCGCTGCGCGCCGACGGCCGGGAGGTGAACGTGCCCGGCGGCCTGCGCTGGGCGGGGGCGGACCCGGCCGGCCGGGAAGGGCTGTTCACCATCGAGTCCGGCCGCGAGGGCGCGGTCGTGATGCCGGCGCCCCCGGGCGTGGACCCGGACAAGATGCTGCTGCCTCCGCGCGCGGCCGGCGCCACGGTCAACGCGCCGCTGCCCGTCGTGCTCACCGCGGACCTGGCCGCCGCGCTCAAGCTGAACGTCGGCCAAGTCGCGCCGATCACCTTCGAGCGGCAGGTCATCGAGGTCAAGCTGACCGGCGTGGTGGAGCGCATGCCCACGACCACGCCGGAGCAGCCGGCCGTACTCGTGGATCTGAAGACGCTGCAGGACCGCACGCTCAGCGCGGGCGAGATCCCGCTGCCGGCGACCGAATGGTGGCTGAACACCGGCGGCTCGTCCACCGCCGCGTACGAGAAGATCAGGACCAACCCCGTCTGGAACGTCACCGCGCTCGACCAGCGGCGGCTGGCGACGGAGCTGCGTGACGACCCGCTGGGCAGCGGCCTGCAGGGGGCGCTGATCCTCGGCTTCCTGGCGGCGCTGGTCTTCGCGGCGCTCGGCTTCCTGGTCAACGCGGCGGTGGCGGCGCGCGAGCGGATGTCGGAGTTCACCATCCTGCGGGCGCTCGGCGTGAGCTTCCGTCAGGTGTTCGGGCTGCTGGCCATCGAGCAGACGTTCGTCATCGGGCTGTCGCTGGCGGCGGGGACCGGGCTGGCGGTCGCCGTCGGATACCTGGTGGTGCCGCACATCGTGCTCACCGGCCAGGCCGCGGCGGTCACGCCGGACGTGCGGCTCGACATCCCGTGGCCGGCCACGGCGGCCATGCTCGTGGTGGTGGCCGTGGTGTTGTTCGCCATCGTCGCCGGGCTGGCCCGCAGCATGCGGCGGCAGGGTCTCGGTCAAGTGCTGCGCATCGGGGAGGACCAATGAAGACCCTGCGGCTGGCTCGGGTGCATCCCGGCGCCCTCGCCATGCTCGCCGTCCTCACCCTGAGCGCCTGCCTGCTCATCGCGGGCATGCCGCGCATGATGCAGGGGGCCTTCAACCGGGCGATGGCGCAGGATCTCGACGCCGCCCCCGCGCAGCAGGCCGACCTGACCGCGCTCGCCTCCTCCAACGGGATCCGGCAGGACATCGGCTCCGTCGAGCAGTTCGAGCGCTGGGACGTGGAGCTGCGCGAGCTGGTCCCGGCCGGGCTGCGGACCGTCGTGCGCCCTCTCGGCGCGGGCACCTCGCACATGAGCGCCAAGACCTCGCGCACCCCGGTGCACAACACCGGCGGCATGAGGTACATCAACCTGGCCTGGCTGTCCGACGCCGACCGGCGCGTGCGGTGGACCGAGGGACGGGCGCCCGGCAAACCCTCGACCACGCGCTTCGAGAACAACGACATCCCCCTGTTCGAGGTCGGCGTCGTCGCCGACGCGGCCAAGAAGATGGGGCTCACGATCGGCGCCCGGCAGATCATCGGCGAGAGCGACTACGCCGCGATCAAGGTGGTCGGCATCTTCGAGGCGGTCGACCCCGGCGACCGCTGGTGGAGCCACAACGGCGACGCGCTCAACGTCAACGAGGTGCAGCCGCCGGGCAAGCTGGACCTCGAGAAGTCCGTCACCGCGCTCATCCCCCCCGCTGCGCTGGCCGTGCTGAGCGGCCAGGCCCGCCAGCTCGACTACCGCTGGGTCCTGTCCGTCGACACCGCCGCCCTCGCCAAACTCGACCCCGTCGCGGTGCAGACCGCCATCAGGGAGTACGACAAGGCGCTCGCGCTCAACGCCAAGGGCGACTTCGCCCACCGCCTCGACACCCAGCTCGCCAACCTCATCGCCGCCTTCCTCACCAAGCTGGCCACCGCGCAGACGATCATGTACCTGGCGCTGGGCGGGCTGCTCATGGTCGCGCTCGGCGTCATCGTGCTCGGCGTACAGCTCGTGCTCGACCGCATCGACCAGGCGCTCGGCCTGATGCGGGCGCGCGGCGGCGCGCTGCGCCAGATCATCGCGACCGCCGGCGGGCTCACCGCCGCAGCCCTGCTGCCGGCCGTCCTCGCCGGGTACGGCCTGGCCTACCTCGTACCGGGACCCGCCGTCGCGCTCGTGCACGTCGGCCCCGCGCTGCTGCTGCTCACCGGCATCGGCTACGCCTGCGCCCGAGCCGCCCTGGAACACCGCGCGCCCCTGAACGAGCGGCGCGGCGACGTGGCCACCGCCAAGCCGACGGCCAAGCGGATCACGCTGGAAGTCCTGGTCATCGGGCTCGCCCTGGTCGGCGCGTACCTGATCCGCACCCGCGGCCTCACCACCGACGTGGCCACGCAGGGGCAGGACCCGTTCCTGCTGTTCGTCCCGATCGCGCTGACGCTGGCCGCCGCGCTGATCACCCTGCGCTGCTATCCCTATCCCCTGCGCCTCATCGTACGGCTGGCGGCACGGGCCCGGCCCGCCGTACCCTTCCTGGGCCTGACCAGGGCGGCCCGCGCCCGCTCCTTCAGCGTGCTGCCGGTCCTGATCCTGCTGCCCGCGCTGGCCGTGTCGGTGTTCGCCTCGCTGATCTCCAGCGGCATCGTCCGCACGCAGGAGGTCGCCGTGTGGCAGAAGGCCGGCGCGCCGATCCGCGTCGAGTACTCCGGCATCTTCACCGACGAGGCCATCGCCCAGATCGGCAGGACACCCGGCGTCGACCAGGTCGTCCCCGCGCAGCTGGGGAAGGTACAGATCGGGTTCACCGCCGAGCGGGCCGACATCCTCGCCGTCGACCTGGCCGCGTGGAGCAAGCTCATCGCCGACACCCCGATCACCCTGCCAGCCCAGCCCGGCGGAGACGGCATCCCCGCGCTCGTCTCGCCCGGCATGAAGGGCCGCGGCACCATCGACGTCGGCTGGCAGAGCCGGATGAAGGTCCGCGAGGCGGGCGTCATCGAGAAGGTGCCCGGGTTCTTCAGCCAGGGCCGTTTCCTGGTCGTGCCACTGGACACCAACCAGCGGGCCGGCACCCGCGTCAACGTCAACACCCTGCTCATCAGCGGCAGCGCCTCCCCGGCCCAGGTGCGGGCTGAGGCCGTCAGAGCCGTCGGCGACAGCGCCAAGCTGATCTCCGTGTCCGGCGCCGCCGAGGCCCGCGCGGCCATCACCGGTGACGCGCTGACCGGCACCGTTCTGGCCATCTTGCGGATCGTGACCGTGGCGCTGGCGGCGTACGCGCTGGTCGCGGTCGTGGTGACCCTCGTGATCAGCGCGGCGGAGCGGGCCGCGGCCCTGTCGTTCCTGCGTACGCTGGGGTTGTCGGCACGCCAGGCACAGGGGCTGACCGTCCTGGAGATCTCCCCGATGATCGTGCTGACCTCGCTGGCCGGGCTCGCGCTCGGCCTCGTCCTGCCCGCCGCGCTCGGCCCCGGCGTCGACCTGTCGGCCTACACCGGCGACCTCGACGTCCAGAGCTACGACCTCGACCTGCTGACTCCTACGCTCCTGGCCGCCGGGCTGACCGGCGTCGCCGTACTGGGCGCCTACGCGCACACCGCCATCAGCCGTCGCCGCAGCCTCGGCTCCGTACTCCGAGTGGGTGAGTGAACGTGAACCCGACCCTGTCCGAGCTGGAAGCCCAGGCGAGCCAGGAGAAGGCCGCCTTCGGCGGTGACGCGCACATCGTCTGTGACAACCTCGTCCGCATCTACAAGACCGAGGGTGTCGAGGTCGTCGCCCTGCAGGGCCTGGACCTGCTGGTGCAGAAGGGCGAGCTGGTCGCCATCGTCGGCGCCTCCGGCTCCGGCAAGTCGACGCTGCTGAACGTGCTGTCCGGCCTCGACGTCCCCACGGCCGGCCTGGCCAAGGTGGCCGGCACCGATCTGCTGTCCATGGCCGCCAAGGACCGGCTGCGCTACCGGCGCGAGGTCGTCGGCTTCATCTGGCAGCAGACGGCGCGCAACCTGCTGCCGTACCTGACCGCACGGGAGAACGTCGAGCTGCCCATGAAGCTGGCCGGCAAGGCACGCAGGGGCCGGGCCGCCGAGCTGCTGACGCTGCTCGGGGTCGACTACTGCGCCGACCGCAGGCCGTCCGAGATGTCCGGCGGCGAGCAGCAGCGCGTCGCCATCGCCGTGGCGCTGGCCAACTCCCCGCAGCTCATCCTCGCCGACGAGCCCACCGGCGAGCTCGACAGCGACACCTCCGAGGAGGTCTTCCACGCGCTGCGCAAGGCCAACCGCGAACTCGGCGTCACCGTCGTCATCGTCACCCACGACCCGCTCGTCTCCGAGCAGGTGGACCGCACGATCGGCATCCGCGACGGCCGCACCTCCAGCGAGACGCTGCGCCGCGAGGGCGCCGAGGGTCAGATCGTCGCCGAGGAGTACGCCGTCCTCGACCGCGTCGGCCGCCTCCAACTGCCCCGCGACTTCATGAACGCCCTGGAGCTGGAGCGGCGCGTACGGCTCGAACTCGAGTCCGACCACATCGGCGTATGGCCCGCGCGAGAGGAGAGCAACGGTGAGTGAACCCCTGGTCGTCGTCGACGGGCTGCGCAAGGTCTACCGGACGGGCCCCAAGGAGGTCGTGGCCCTGCGCGAGGTGTCCTTCCAGGCCTTCCCCGGCGAGCTGATCGCCATCCGCGGCCGCTCGGGCTCCGGCAAGACCACGCTCCTGAACCAGATGGGCGGCCTGGACCGTCCCGACGCCGGCCGGGTCGTCGTGGCGGGCGAGGAGGTCACCGCGATGAGCGAGGACTCCCTGCTGGCGCTGCGGCGCGACACCGTCGGCTTCGTCTTCCAGTCCTTCGGCCTCATCCCGGTGCTGTCGGCCGCCGAGAACGTCGGCGTGCCCATGCGTCTCGCGCGCACGCCCGTGGAAGAGCGCGAGAAGCGGGTACGCATGCTGCTGGCCCTCGTCGGCCTCGAACAACACGTCAACCAGCGCCCCTACGAACTGTCCGGCGGCCAGCGCCAGCGCGTCGCGATCGCGCGTTCCCTGGCCAACCGGCCGAGGCTGCTCATCGCCGACGAGCCGACCGGCCAGCTCGACTCCCAGACCGGCCGCCAGATCATGCAGCTCATCCGGGCGCTGGTACGCAGCGAGGGCGTGACCGCGCTGGTCGCCACCCACGACCCGAGCCTGATCACGCTGGCCGACCGGGTGCTGGAGATCAGCGACGGTGTGGTTCAGGAAGCGGCGCTGCTGCAGGAGTCCTGACCAGGGCGGCGAGGTTGGCCGCCACCACCAGCACCCCCGCCGTCAGCAGCAGCCCCGTGCCGCCGGTCACCCCGGCCAGCGGCACCGCCACGGCCAGCCCGAACGGCCGCGAGGCGAACGAGATCAGCTGGTCGAACGACCGCACCCGCCCCAGCGCCGCCTGCGGGATCTCCCCGGCCACCACCGTCTCCCACAGCGGGCTCAGCAGGCCCAGCCCGAACATCGCCACCAGATAGGCCCCCGCCAGCACCCAGACCGGGGCGGCGAACGCCAGCGCGGCCATCGGCAGCACGTACAGGGCCGCGCTCACCTGGACCACCACCAGCGGGCGGCGGATGGGCAGCCTGGGCGCGGCGAACACGCCCGCGACCAGGCCTACGGTGCCGCACTGCACGATCAGCACCCATCCGGCCTCACCGGCCGTGCCCGTGACGGCCAGCGGGCCCAGGGTCAGGAAGAGGCCAGCGGCGAAGTGCCAGACGCCGTGGCCGAGCACGCTGGTCAGGAACCAGGGGCGCCGCCTGACCTCCTGCCAGCCCTCGCGCAGGTCGGCGCCGAAGGTGCGGCGGTGGGCGGGGTGGGGCGGGCTTGCCGTACGGACTGAGCCGAGGGTGAGTGCCGAGCACGCGAACAGCAGCCCGGTCAGCAGCGCCGCCCAGCCGGGACCCGCCACGAGCACCACCCCGCCCGCGAGCGCGGGCGCGACCACCGCCGACAGGCTCGTCGCCACTCCGATGCGCGCGTTGACGCGCAACCGGTCCCGCTCGGGCACGACCGCCGCCACCAGCCGGGGTACGGCCGGCATCCCGAACGCGATCGCCACCCCCGCCGCGGCCGAGAGGACGGCCAGATCGAGGATCCGGTTCACGCCGAGCAGCAGTTCCACGCCGATGCCGATCTGAGTGAGGCACCGGGCCAGATCCGCGGCCAGCGCCACCCGCTCCGGCCTTATGCGGTCGGCGAGCACCCCGCCGATCGGCAGGAACAGCAGCAGGGGGACGAGTTCGGCGGCCAGCACCAGTCCGAGGTCGGCGCCGGAGCCGGTGGTGCGCAGGACGGCAAGGGTGAGGGTGGTGGGGATCAAGGCGGTGGCGAGGGCGGACAGCGCGCGCCCGGCCAGCAGGCGGTTCGTCATGGCCTCGGATGGTATTTCGCTGGCGAATGTTTCGTCAACAAAATACTTAGTGGCGTATGATCCAATCGTGGAAGACTCCGTCGACCGTCACCTGGCCCGCTGGCGCGGCAAGGCCCCCTACGACGAGCTCGTCGAGGGGGTGGTGACCCGGATGCAGATGCTGGTCAAGCACCTCCACCAGACGAAGGCGGCGGCGCTGGCCGAGGTGGGGATGCAGGACTTCGAGTTCGAGACGCTGCACCGGCTGGCCGCGCACTCGGGGAGCGCCACGCCC
Source organism: Nonomuraea sp. NPDC059023 (assembly GCF_042740095.1). NCBI lineage: Bacteria > Bacillati > Actinomycetota > Actinomycetes > Streptosporangiales > Streptosporangiaceae > Nonomuraea > Nonomuraea sp. NPDC059023. The sequence continues at coordinate 326,333 of NZ_JBHYIO010000005.1, forward strand.
TCCGTGCTGGCGGCGGAGCTGCTGCTGTCACCGGCGGGGATGACGGGACGGCTCGACACGCTCGAACGCTCGGGGCTGATCCGGAGGGTGCGGAGCAGTGATGACCGGCGGCGGGTGGATGTGGAGCTGACCGGGCGGGGGCGTGACTTGTGGACCGAGGCGATGGAGATCCGGGCTGAGGTGGAGTCGGGGATGATCTCGGCGCTTTCGCTTGAGGATCGGGTGATGCTGGACGCGCTGCTGAAGCAACTCCTCCACAACGTCGAATCCCCCCACTAACCTCCACCCCCCACGGCCGTTCACCCCCACCAGCCCTCGCGCCCCACGCGTGTTCGCGCCCCCACGGGCCTTCGCCTCCACCTGCCTTCGGCCCTCACCGGCGTTCGCCTCCACCAGCCTTCGGCCCTCACCGGCGTTCGCCTCCCACCGCCCTTCGCCCGCCCGCGCATGCCCGCCCTGCCACGGCACGCGGGGCCCGCGCTCGCCCCCGACCACACCAGCCCATTGGCCCGCCAGCCTCACGGCCTCCTTGGCCCGCAAACCCTCTGGGCCCCTCCCACGGCCCCGAGCCTTGTGGCCCGCATCGCCCCAGCAAGCCCTTAAGGCCCCCTCCTGGCCCGCTAACCCGTGTGGCGGGTTGGCGGGTTGTCCACAGCCCCCGCCTTATCCCCAGAACCCCGTTCGCCCGATCCCCCTCACCCCGCCCCGCCGTACCGTCACTGCCGTGCGCTCCCCCGATCCCACCAGCGAGCAGGCCATAGCCGAGGCGAGGCTGCGATCGATCACCCATCCAGGGACAGGCGAGCGCACCCCCAACCTCCCTCCCACCTTCGAGGCCTTCCGCGCAGCAGTAGCCGCCCAAGCCCCCACCCGCACAGGCGTACGCGTCCTCATAGCCGTAGGCGCCCTGGCGGCAGCGGTAGCCGCGTTCACCTTCTGGCGCTCGGCCCCCACCCCCGCCCCACTCCCACCACCACCCCCAGCGGCGACCACCCCACGCCCGACCGCCTCGGTAACCATCCACGTCACCGGCAAAGTACGCACCCCAGGCGTCTACCGCCTCCCCACCGGCTCCCGCGTCACCGACGCCCTGACCGCCGCCGGAGGCCTGCGAAGAGGCACCGACTCAAGCCCCCTCAACCTCGCCCGCCGCCTGATAGACGGCGAACAGATAGCCGTAGGCACCCCCGAGGCGGCGGCAGCCCTGGCCTCAGACCCCACAACATCGATCGTCGACCTCAACACCGCCACCCCCATCCAACTGGAGCAGTTACCAGGCGTAGGCGAGGTCCTGGCCACCCGCATAGCCGAGTTCCGCGACACACACGGCGGTTTCACCAGCGTCGACCAGCTCAAGGAGGTGACAGGCATAGGCCCGCGCAAGTATGAAGAACTCAAGGACCGAGTCCGCGTATAGCCCCACCGTCTTCCCCGCCCTGGCCGCCTGGGCCACCGCCCTGATCCTCCTGGGCGCTCCGGCAGAGGTCAGCTTCATCTGCGCGGCAGTAGCCGCACTGGCCACCGCAACGCTCTACGCCACACCCCCGTGGCGAGGCACCGCAGTGGCCATAGCCGCCTGCACCGCGGCGGCAGCCGCCACAGTGGCCTTCCACACCCACGCGGTATCCACAGGCCCCATCCCAGACCTGGCCAGAAAAGGCATAACCGCAACAGCCGAGGTAGTCCTCACCAACGACCCTCGAACCCGAAGGAACCCCCGCTTCCCCGGCGAAAGCGTAGTAGCCGAAGCCCGCCTAGAACTCCTGCAAACCCCCACCACCCACCTAACCCTGAGCACCCCGGTAACCCTCTTCGCCACAGGCCCACACTGGCGAACCCTCCTCCCCAGCCAACGCCTGAAGATCACCGCCAAACTGGCCCCCGCCGACCCGTCCGACCTGACCGCCGCCCTCCTACTGGTAAAGGGCACCCCCCAACAACTGGGCACCCCCTCATGGATCCAAACCGCCGCCGGAGCCCTGCGCTCCGGCCTGAGAGCAGCCGCCGACCCCTTCCCCGAAGACCAACGCGGCCTGCTCCCCGCCCTGGTAGTGGGCGACACCTCCCGCATGGACCCCCAGGTAACCGCCGACTTCAAAGAAGCAGGCCTAACCCACCTGACCGCCGTATCCGGCGCCAACCTCGCCATCATCGCCGGCGCGGCCCTGGCCCTGTCCCGCGTAACCGGCCTCCCCCTACCGGTCAGAGCAATCCTGGCCGCAACCGCCATGATCGCCTTTGCGGTAGTGGCCCGCCCCTCCCCCAGCGTCCTAAGAGCCCTGGCAATGGGCCTGGCAGCCGCCCTGGCCCTGGCCACCGGCCGCCCCCGCCACGGCATGGCCGCCCTGTCAATCTCCGTCCTCTTCCTCATCCTCTTCTCCCCAGACCTGGCCCGCTCCTACGGCTTCGCCCTCTCCGTAACCGCCACCGCCGGCATCCTCCTCCTGGCCCCCAAATGGCGCGACCACCTATCCCAACCCCAACCCACCCCACCAAACCCCCACCCCCAGACCCGCCCCAAGCCCACCCCCGCCAATCTCCAGCTCACCCTCACCCCCAGCGAACCCCGCACCACCACAGAGCCTCTGACGACAGGGCCCCTCACCACAGGGCTCCCCGCCACACAACCCCCCACCACAGGACCCGCCGCCACAGAACCAGTCACCACCGCACAACCCCCCACTACAAGGCCAGCCGCCACAGAACCGATCACCACCGCACAACCCCTCACCGCACGTCCGGCCGCGTCCCTCGCCCTCATCACGGAAGCCCCTCGGATCCGAAGCACACGCAAGCGACACCACCCACGCCCAAGATCATCCGTCGCCCAGGCGGCAACCAGCCTCCTCAGGCCGCGGCGGGCCCTGCCCAGGTGGCTGGCGGAGGCGATCGCGGTACCGGCCGCCGCGCAGTTCGCCGTGACACCCGTGCTGGTCCTGATGTCCGGCCAGGTCACCCCGGTGGCGGTGATCGCCAATCTCCTGGCCGGCCCCGCAGTGGCCCCGGCGACGCTCCTGGGGTTCGCCGCATCCGTCGTGGCCCCGATCAGCGTCGAGGCGGCACGTATCCTGCTGATTCCGGCCGGATACGCCGTGGGCTGGATCATCACCGTCGCACAGTGGGCGGCGGGCCTGCCGTTCGCCACCATCCCGTGGCCAGGCGGCCTGCTCGGCTTGGCACTCCTGGCGGTGGCGGTGGCAGTCGCCGTACCCCTGCTCCGTCATCCCCGATGCCGAGCCGTCACCCTGGCTGTGCTGGCGGGCATCTTGATCGCCGCCATGGTCCTCCCACCCGCCCTGTCCCCGTGGCCGCCACGCAGATGGCTCATGGTGATGTGCGACGTAGGTCAGGGCGACGGCATGGCCATCGCCGCAGGCCCAGGCAGAGCAGTCGTAGTAGACACCGGCCCCGACCCAACCCCCATGGATCGCTGCCTACGCGACCTGGGCATCCGCGAGATCCCGTTGATCATCCTGACCCACCCCCACGCCGACCACATCGGCGGCCTGACCGGAGCCCTGAAGAACCGCCGCATAGGCGCCGCCCTACTGACCGACCACCCCGCCACCCCAGCCCCCATCACCCGGACTTTCGCAACCCACCACGTCCCCCAATGGACAGCCACCCCCGGCGCCCAATGGACCTTCGGCCCCTCCGAACTCACCGTCCTGGCCCCACCCGCGACACCCCCGACAGCACACACCGGAACTGAGGGCAGCGAGATCAACAACACCAGCGTCGTACTCCGCGTCCGCTGGCACGCAGGCTCCATCCTCCTGAGCGGCGACATAGAAACCGAAGCCCAATCCGACCTCCTGCGAACCACCTCCCCGGCAGCCGACATCCTGAAGGTCCCCCACCACGGCTCCGCCCGCCAGGACCCCGCCTTCTTTTCCGCGGTCGGCGCCCGAGCAGCCCTGATCAGCGTCGGCTCCGACAACACCTACGGCCACCCCGCACCGGCAACGCTGGCCCTCCTCCACCGCTCCGGCACCCGCGTCTACCGCACCGACCAGTCCGGCGACCTAGCCATAACCGACGACCACAACGCCACCCTGTCCATCACCCCCCGCAACTAGCCCATACCGCCCAGCAAACCCCCCCAACCCGCCCAACCCGCCCACTCCCGCATCCCCACGCCTCTCCAGCACGCACCACCCCACTCTCCGTCGCCCCACTCTCCGTCGCCCCACGCGTTAACCACCTCACCGCCCACCCCTCACTCCTTCCAGCCCGCCTACTTGGCGGTTCGGCTCGGCAGGCAGTTCGTTCATGGACAGCGACTCCACGGCGGTCTCGGACCTCGATCTTCTCTTCCTTGATCATCAGATCGGCCGTTAGTTTTACAGTCCCGGCGGTTTCGGGTGCCGTGGGGGGTGTCCTCGGGCTTGGCTGTGGGTGGGGGTGGCGGGTCGATCTGGTGGGTGGTGGATTGAGTTCCGGGTTGTCGTTGGGACGTGGCATGCTGCTCGACATGGCCGCAACCGATCCACCACTCGTGACCCTGGTCGTAGGCGACGAGGAGCTGCTGGCTGAGCGGGCCGTTGGCGAGGTTGTCGCCATCGCGCGTGCTGCCGATTCCGGCGCGGAGGTGCACGATCTGGTCGGGTCCAAGGTGGCTCAGGGGGAGCTGACGCAGTTGGCCTCACCGTCCTTGTTCGGGGACCGGTCGGTGGTGGTGATCCGGTCGGCGCAGGATCTGGGCAAGGATGTGATCGCCGAGGTTCTGGCCTATGCGGGGCGGCCTTCCGATGACACGGTGCTGGTGCTGATGCATCCGGGTGGGGTCAAGGGGAAGGCACTGGTCGACGGGCTGAAGAAGGCTCGGGTGAACGTTGTCACCGTCAGCAAGCTCACCAAGCCCGCCGAACGGCTCGACTTCATCAAGACCGAGGTGAAACGGGCGAAGCGCGCCATCGCGGCTGATGCCGCGCAGGCGCTCCTCGAAGCCGTAGGTAATGATCTTCGTGAACTGGCTGCCGCGTGTAGTCAACTGGCGTTCGACACGCAGGAGAAGACCATCACCCTGGCGGCGGTCGCGCGCTATCACAAGGGGCGGGCGGAGGTCACGGGGTTCAATGTGGCGGACTCGGCCGTGGAGGGGCGGCTGGGGGACGCGCTGGAGCAGTTGCGCTGGGCGCTGGGCACGGGCGTGGCGCCGGTGTTGCTGGTCAGCGCGATGGCGGGCGGCCTGCGGTCGCTGGCCAAGGTGGGCGGGGCGCCCCGCAACCTTCGCGGTGGTCAGCTGGCCGGTCACCTGGGGATGCCGCCGTGGAAGGTCGATCGGGTACGCCGCCAGCTCAACGGCTGGGGGCCGGAGGGGTTGTCACGGGCGCTCCAGGTGGTGGCGGTGGCCGACGAGCAGGTCAAGGGCGGTGGCGCCGACCCGGGCTACGCACTCGAACGCGCCGTCCAGACCATCGTGGCCAACCGCACGGGACGCTGACACCCCCAGACCCGCCGCCTGTCGCGCAGAGAGGTTGACGCCCAAGAACCCACCGCTGACGCGCAGGGGTGTTGACGCCCAGGAACCAGGCATCCCGATGGAGGGGGATCGCTCTCCTGTCCAGCCACGGGGTGGGCACCAGGGACAGGCGGAGAGCCGAACGCAGGCCGGATCGCCGCTGAAGGGCAGAAGCGCGGCCCACAACGGCACCCGGACAGACGGGCCGCGGGCAAAGGCACTGGGACAGACGGGTCGCGGGCCAGGGGCACCAAGACAGACAGGTCGCGGGCCAGGGCACTGGGGCGATAAACGGGCCGTGGGCGCAGGGGCAGACGGGTCGCGGGCCAGGGCACTGGGATGACAGACGGGTCGCGAGCCAGGGCACCGAGGCGGACACGTTGTGGGCGCCCAGGGTGCTGGGACGGCGGACGGGGCGTGGGGCCAGGGTGGTTAGGCGGGGGTTAGGGTGATGCCGAGCATGCCGGGGCCTACGTGGGCACCCACGACGGCGCCTACCTCTACCAAGGTGAGTTCGCGCAGTCCCGGCAGGCGTTTGCGGAGGCGGTCGGCCAATGCGTGGGCTCGGTCCGGGGCGGACAAGTGTTGGACTGCCAGGTCTACCGGTGACGAGGAGGCAGCCTCCACTGCGAGGTCTTCCATGCGGGCCACCGCCCGGGTAGCCGTGCGGACCTTTTCCAGGGGCTGGATGGTGCCGTCCTTGATGTGGAGCAGGGGTTTGATCATGAGGGCGGAGCCGAACAGGGTGGCGGCGGCGCTGACCCGGCCGCTGCGGTGGAGTTGGTCGAGGGTGTCGACGTAGAAGAACGTACGGGTGGCGGCGGCGCTGGTGCGGGCCGCTTCGGCCACCGTGGCGAGCGGGGCGCCCTGGGCGGCGGCGCGGGCGGCGGCCAGGACCGGGTATCCGAGGCCCATGGCGAGCGACCGGCTGTCCACGACCTCGACCGGTAATCCGGCATTCGAGGCGGCCAGTTCGGCGGCGCCGACGGTTCCGGACAGTTCGGCGGACAGGTGGATGGAGACGATCGCGGTATGGCCGGCCGCCGCGAGTGTGCGGTAGCAGGCGGCGAACCGTGCGGGTGACGGCTGCGAGGTCGTGACCGTGGCGAGGTCGCCGGTGAAGCCGGGTTCGTCGTGGGCCGTTCCGCCGGCGAGTACGGAAAGGGGGACGACCGTGACGCCTTCGACGGCGGGCAGGTAGGCGGTGGAGTCCGTGACAACGGCGACCGAAGGCGGCATACCCCGAGATTAACTACTGAACGGGGGTGCCACCCCGCCAGACGCGGCGCGGCTTGAGTCCGAAGGACCAGGCGAAGGCGCCTTCGTGGTCGGCGTCCCACTGGACGATGTCGGCCAGGCGGCCGGGAGCGAGCACGCCGCGGTCGGGCGCGCCCAGGACGGTGGCGCCACCGAGCGTCGCGGCGCGCAGGGCGTCGTTGACGCTCATGCCGAAGGCGGCGACGGCCATCGCGATGACCTGGGACATCGAGGTGATGCCGCAGTAGCCGGGGTTGTGGTCGCTGCCGAGGGCGACGATCACGCCGTGCTTGATCATCTTGCGCACCGGCGGGAGGTTGCCACGCTGGAGCGCGGTGGCCGGGCAGACGACGGCGGGCACGCCGTACCGGGAGAGGATGGCGAGGTCCTCGTCGGAGGTGTGGTGGAGGCCGTCGGCGGAGGCGCAGCCGAGTTCGGCGGCCAGCTGGACGGCGCCGCGGCGGCTGAACAGGCCGGCGTGGATGCGCGGCAGCAGGCCGACGTTGCGGCCGGAGGCGAGGACCCAGCGGGATTCCTCGGTGGTGAAGTGGCCTTCGTCGCAGTAGACGTCGACGCTGTCGGCTCCGGCGGCGGCCGCGTCGGCGCACCAGGCGCCCACGGCCTCGACGTACTCGCGCTGGCGGCCGAAGTACTCGGGCGGGACCACGTGGGCCGCGAGGAAGGTGACGTGCACCCGCGGCATCATCGGCTCCTTCTCCAGCTCGCGCAGGAGCCGCACGTCGGCGAGTTCGCCGTCGCGCGTCAGGTGGTAGCCGGTCTTGGCCTCGACGGTGGTCGTGCCGCTGAGCAGCCAGGCGCGAAGACGTTCGCGCACGCCGTTGCAGAGGGTCCACGGGTCGGTGCCGCGGGTCACGGTGACGGTGGAGCCCACGCCGCCGCCCGCGGCGGTGATCGCCGAGGAGGTGGAGCCGCCGGTGCGGATGGCCAGTTCGGCGTAGCGGTTGCCGGCGTAGACGGGGTGGGTGTGCGCGTCGATGAGGCCGGGAGTGACGAGGGCGCCGCCGAGGTTCTCCACGTGGTCGACGTCGACGATGTCGTCGACGACGCCGGGCACGCTCTGCGGCAGGTCCGGCGCGCGGCCGACCCAGGCGATGCGGTCGTTGTGCACGAGGATGGCCGCGTTGCTCAGGACCTCGTTGCCGGTCCAGAGGCGGCCGATGTTGGTCAGCAGGCGAACGGTCACCGCATCACCGCCACGCACGGACGCGAAACAGAGCGCACGGCTCCCGCCGCGCCCACTGAGTCCAGTCCGGGTCCGGACGACATGGGGTCTCCTGCTCTCATCCGCCAATGATGTGCGGTGACCGTATCGCCGGACGCATGATCCGGCGATTTCAGTTCAGTTACGTTATTTCACAGGTCGGCCGACTGTACAGGGTTATTCGGAAGAAATCACAATCGTCACAGCGCCCCCTGCATGCGTCTCGTCCCGCAGCAGCCATCATCCGCAACCCGTGCCCTTTGCTGTCCTGAGGCTTGGCCAATGGTAGCAATCCCAGGCACATCAAGGCCACTGTCGCATTTGTCAGGATTTAAGATGTACGGCTACCGCCATACGCTGGGCATTCACCCAATCGAGATAGCGATAGCCGTACAGATGAAAATGGAGATCAGACCCGTTCGACCGGCTTGGCGACCTTCTCCAGCTCGTGGAAGAGGCTCGACAGCACCCAGGCGTGCAGGATCGTGCCGTCCTCGACGTGCTCGACGGAGACGACCTCGCCCTCCTCGTGGGCCCGCGAGACCAGGTCTCCCCTGTCATAGGGGACCAGCAGGCGCACCTCGTGGTCCAGGCGGGGCAGCTGCCGTTCGATGAGCTCCATGAGCTCGGGCAGGCCCGCGCCGGTCCGCGCGGAGACGACGATGCTGTTGCGCTCGCGCCGCATGATGCGGTCGATCACTTCCTGGTCGGCGGCGTCGGCCTTGTTGATCACCACGACCTCGGCCACGTCGAGCGCGCCCTCGATGGTGGAGAAGACCTCGCGAACCGCCGCGATCTGCCCCTCGGGGTCGGGATGCGAGCCGTCCACCACATGGAGGATCAGGTCAGCGTCGGCGACCTCCTCCAGCGTGGACCGGAACGCCTCCACCAGCTGGTGCGGCAGGTGGCGCACGAACCCAACGGTGTCGGCGATCGTGAACAGCCGCCCGTCCGGCGTGCGCGACTTGCGCACGGTCGGGTCCAGGGTGGCGAACAGCGCGTCCTCGACCAGTACGCCCGCACCGGTGATGCGGTTGAGCAGCGAGGACTTGCCCGCGTTGGTGTAGCCGGCGATGGCCACGGCCGGCACCTCGCGGCGCTGGCGCTGGTGGCGCATGACCTCGCGTGAGGTGGACATGCCGGAGATCTGCTTGCGCAGCTTCGACATCCGCTCGCGGATGCGCCGCCGGTCGAGCTCGATCTTCGTCTCACCGGGTCCGCGACCGCCGACGCCGACGCCGTTGGAGGAACGGCCGCCGACCTGACGGGACAGGTTGCCGCCCCAGCCGCGCAGGCGCGGCATGAGGTACTGCAGCTGGGCGAGCTCGACCTGGGCCTTGCCCTCCCGGCTCTGCGCGTGCTGGGCGAAGATGTCGAGGATCAGCATCGTCCGGTCGACGACCTTCACCTTGACGACCTCTTCGAGCTCGCGCAGCTGGGCCGGGGTCAGCTCGCCGTCGCAGATCACCGTGTCCGCGCCGGTGGCGTCGACGATGTCGCGCAGCTCCAGCGCCTTGCCGGAGCCGATGTAGGTCGCCGGATCCGGCTTCTGCCGCCGCTGGATGAGGCCCTCGAGCACCTCGGATCCCGCGGTTTCGGCCAGAAGCTTGAGCTCCAGCAGGGAGTTTTCGGCATCGCTCGATGTACCAGAGGTCCAGACGCCCACGAGGACCACCCGCTCGAGACGGAGCTGGCGGTATTCGACCTCGGTGACGTCCTGGAGTTCGGTGGAAAGGCCCGCTACGCGGCGGAGCGCGTGGCGCTCTTCGAGGTCCATCTCGCCGGTCTCGATCTGGTCGAGCGTGGAGTATTTCTGCATTCGTGTCATCTCTATTAGGGAACGTCCGGACACCGTGGTGTCTTCCCCAGATGGTGGCACGACATCCCCACGGCCATCACCTGGTTATCCGGGTACGACGTTGATGTTCCCCGATCCGGCCTCGATGGTCACGCGGTTGGCGGCGTTCGGGTCGTTGGTGACCTCGACCTTGGAGTCTCCGGAGTCGGCGTTGGCTTTGACGTTGTAGGAGCCGCCGGGCAGGGTGAGCGTGACGTCGCCGGAACCGGCTTCGAGGGTGACGTCGGCGGGCGCGCTGGCGTACTTGAGGTCGATGCTGCCGGAACCCGCGTCGGCGAGGACCTTCTTGCCGCCGAGGGAGGAGGCTTCGATGTCGCCGGAACCGGCGGAGGCCTCGAGCTCTCCGGTGAGGTTGCGCAGCGTGATGGTGCCGGAGCCGGCGTCGGCCTTGACCTTCAGGCCCTTGGGCACTTCGATCTTGTAACTGACGCTGCAGGAGCCGAAGCCGCCCTTGCAGTCGTACGTGACGCGGAGCGTGTCGCCCTCGACCTTGTGCTCGGCCTGCGGCTTGTTGTTGCGCCACTGGAGGGTCTCCGTGACGCGGATGCCCGACCGTTCACTCTCGGTGATGACGATGTCGCCGGATCCCGAGTTGACATCCAGGAGCGCGACCTTGTCGTTGACGTCGTAGTTGACGACGCTCTCCTCGGTGGGCCCCCCAATGCTCGCCAGCCCGCAGCCGGTGAGGACGGCCGTGGAGGCCAGCAGGGCCCCCGCGAACACGATTGTTTTCATATCTCGAATCTTCCCGGCCTGGGCCCGGACCCGCATCCGGGATGCCCCCTAGCCGACCCCCGTCTTTGACCCTCGACCCCTCATGAAGTAGCTTCGCTTCCATAATCCAGAACAGGTTTTCCACGGCATGGAAAGGGGTTTCGGCCCATGGAGATCACCGGCCCGATGCTCGACCGGTTCGACGAGGTTCTTACCCCGGAGGCGCTCGACTTCGTGGCAGCGCTCCATCGGCGTTTCGACGCCCGCCGCCTGGAACTCCTGGAGGCCAGGCAGACGCGGCAGGCCGAGCTGTCGGCCGGCGGCACGCTCGACTTCCTGCCCGAGACGAAGGCGATCAGGGAGGGCGAGTGGCAGGTCTCCGCGCCCGCCCCCGGCCTTGAGGACCGCCGCGTCGAGATCACCGGCCCGGTCGACCAGAAGATGACCATCAACGCGCTCAACTCCGGCGCCAAGGTCTGGCTGGCCGACTTCGAGGACGCCAACGCGCCGCTGTGGGACAACTGCGTCGCCGGCCAGCTCAACCTGCGCAACGCCCTCGACCGCGCCATCGACTTCGAGACCGGCGGCAAGAGCTACTCGCTCAGGCCCGACGACGAGCTCGCCACGATCGTGGTCCGCCCGCGCGGCTGGCATCTCAACGAGAAGCACGCCCTGGTCGACGGCCAGGAGGTCGCCGCCTCGCTCTTCGACTTCGGCCTCTACTTCTTCCACTGCGCGCGGCGCCAGCTCGCCAAGGGCAAGGGCCCGTACTTCTACCTGCCGAAGATGGAGTCCCACCTTGAGGCGCGCCTGTGGAACGACGTCTTCGTCCAAGCCCAGGACACGCTCGGCATCCCCCAGGGCACGATCCGGGCGACCGTCCTGATCGAGACGTACCCGGCCGCGTTCGAGATGGAGGAGATCCTGTACGAGCTGCGCGAGCACTCGGCCGGTCTCAACGCGGGCCGCTGGGACTACCTCTTCAGCGTGATCAAGAAGTTCCGCACGCGTGGCCGCGAGTTCCTGCTGCCCGAGCGCAACGCGGTGACGATGACCGCCCCGTTCATGCGCGCGTACACCGAACTGCTGGTGCGCACCTGCCACAAGCGCGGCGCGCACGCGATCGGCGGCATGGCCGCGTTCATCCCGAGCCGCCGCGACCCCGAGGTCAACGCGGTCGCGCTGGAGAAGGTGCGCGCGGACAAGACCCGCGAGTCCGGCGACGGCTTCGACGGCTCGTGGGTGGCCCACCCCGACCTGGTGCCGATCTGCCGTGAGGTCTTCGACGGCGTGCTCGGCGAGCGACCCAACCAGCTCGACCGCACCCGCGAGGACGTGCGGGTCAGCGCCGAGGACCTGCTCAGCGTCTCGGCCACCCCCGGCGGCATCACCGAGACCGGGCTGCGCAACAACGTGGACGTCGCCCTGCGCTACCTGGCCGCCTGGATGGGCGGGCTCGGCGCGGTCGCGATCCACAACCTCATGGAGGACGCCGCCACCGCCGAGATCTCCCGTTCGCAGATCTGGCAGTGGATCCACAACGGCATCGCGCTGGCCGACACCGGCGAGACGGTCACGAAGGAGCTGGTCGAGCGGATCATCGCCGACGAACTCGCCAAGATCGCGAAGGAGCCCGGCTACGACGCCGAGCGCTACGCCCAGGCCGAGGCGCTCTTCAAGGAGGTCGCGCTCGACGATGATTTCGCGGAGTTCCTCACACTTCCGGCTTATGCTCGCATGCCATGACCCCTTTGGCGGAGTTCATCACGGCGCTGCACGGGGTGGCCTCGGGTGAGGGCGAGGTCATCACCGACCCGGTACGCCTGCGCACCTACGAGTGCGACGGCCTGACCTACCACCGGGCCACCCCCGGCGTCGTGGTGCTCGCCGAGTCCGCCGAGCAGATCGCCGCGATCGTCAAACTCTGCAACAGGTACGGCGTGCCGTTCGTCGCCCGGGGATCGGGCACGGGCCTGTCCGGCGGCGCGCTGCCCAGGACCGACGGCGTGCTCATCGTCACCTCGAAGATGCGGCGCATCCTGGAGATCGACCTGCCCAACCGGCGCGCGGTCGTCGAGCCGGGCGTCACCAACCTGGCGATCACCGAGGCGGTGCGCGAGCAGGGCTACTACTACGCCCCCGACCCCTCCAGCCAGCAGATCTGCTCCATCGGCGGCAACGTGGCCGAGAACTCCGGCGGCGCCCACTGCCTGAAGTACGGCTTCACCGTCAACCACGTCGAGGCCTGCGAGATCGTCACCCCCGACGGGGACATCGTGGTGCTTGATCGGATGGATCCGGGTTACGACCTGCTCGGGGCCTTCGTGGGCTCGGAGGGCACGCTGGGCATCGCCACCAAGGTGACGGTGCGGCTCAGCCGTACACCTGAGGCAGTGACGACGGTGCTGGCCGCCTTCGTGAGCATCGAGCAGGGCGGTCAGGCCGTGTCGGCGATCATCTCGGCGGGGATCGTCCCGGCGGCCATCGAGATGATGGACGCGCTGTCGATCGAGGCGGCCGAGGCGGCGGTGGCCTGCGCCTATCCCGAGGGGGCGGGCGCGGTGCTGATCGTGGAGCTGGACGGTCCCGCCGAGGCGGTCGAGCGGCAGTTCGCGCAGCTCACGGAGATCTGCGCGCAGGCGTTCGAGCTGCGGGTGGCGGCCGATCCGGCCGAGCGGGCGGCGATCTGGAAGGGGCGCAAGTCGGCGTTCGCCGCGGTGGGGCGGATCAGCCCGGCGTACATCGTGCAGGACGGTGTGGTGCCACGGACGAGCCTGCCCGCGGTGCTGGCGAGCATCGACCGGCTGTCCGCCGAATACGGGATCAAGGTGGCGAACGTCTTCCACGCCGGGGACGGGAACCTGCATCCGCTGGTGCTGTTCGACGACGCGGAGCCGGGGGCGGGCGAGCGCGCCGAGACGGTGTCGGGCAAGATCCTCGATCTGTGCATCGAGAACGGCGGATCGATCACGGGTGAGCACGGGGTCGGGGTGGACAAGTCCCGATATATGCCGAGGATGTTCTCCGACGACGACCTCGACACCATGCAACTCGTCCGCTGCGCCTTCGACCCGGGGAACCTGTCGAACCCCGGCAAGGTCTTCCCCACGCCGCGGCTCTGCGGCGAGGTGCCAGGCGTGCGGAAGGGCGTGCATCCCCTGGTCGAGTCGGGGAAGGCGGAGCAGTTCTGATGACGGAGAAGGCACTCGAGAAGAGCGGCGTCACCCTGCGCGAGGCCGGTCCGCTCGACGCCGTCGGCGACGTGACGCCCGCCTACGTCGCGCTGCCGGAGTCCGTGGAGGAGATCTCCGCGCTGCTGCGCGCCTGCGCCGAGGCCGACCTCGCCGCCGTGCCCGTCGGCGGCGGCACCAAGCTCGACTGGGGCGCGCCGCCCGAGCGCTGCGACGTGCTGATCGACACCTGCTGCATGAACCAGATCATCGAACACGCCGCCGGCGACCTCGTCGTCCGCGCGCAGGCCGGGGTGACGCTGGAGGCGCTCGCCGGCCGGCTCGCGGCGCAGGGCCAGGAGCTCGTCTACGACGGCCCCTTCCGCGACGAGGCCACCGTCGGCGGGCTGCTCGCCGCCGGGACCGCCGGCCCCCGCTCCTTCCGGTACGGCACGCCGCGCGACCTCCTGATCGGCATCACCGTCGTCCTGGCCGACGGCACGATCGCCAGGTCCGGCGGCAAGGTCGTCAAGAACGTCGCCGGCTACGACCTCGGCAAGCTCTTCACCGGCTCGTTCGGGACGCTCGGGGTGATCGCCGAGGCCACCTTCCGCCTGCATCCGCTGCCCGCCGAGCACGCGTGGGTCCAGGCGCGCGTGGCCCCGTCGCAGGTCCAGGAGGCCGCGGTACGGCTGGCCGCCGCGCAGGCCGAGCCCGCGGCGGTCGAACTCGACTGGCCGGACCCTTCCGGATCGGTAACGCTGGCCGCCCTGGTCGAAGGCGCCTCCGCCGCCCCGCGCGCACGGACGCTCCTGGAGGAGGTCACCTCCTCGATGCCCGGCTGGTGGGGTACGGCCGGCGAGGGCGAGTCGCTGGCCGAGGTGCGTTGCCTGCCCGATCGGGTCGGCGGCGTCCTGGACGTTTTGGCGGGCACGGGGCTGGCGCTGCGCGGGTCTCCCGTCTCCGGCCGGTTCTTTCTCTGGGGGGACGGGGCCGGGTTCGGGCCCGCCGTCGCCGGGCTGCGGGAGGCGGGGGCGCGGGTCGGCGTGCTGGCTTCGCCGTACCGGATGGACCGGTGGGGTGAGGTGTCCGCGCTGCCGCTGATGCGGCGGGTGAAGGAGCGGTTCGATCCCGGGCGCAGGATGTCCCCCGGCCGGTTCGTGGGAGGGATCTAGCATGGACCCGAAGCTGATCAAGGACTGCGTGCACTGCGGGTTCTGCCTGCCGACCTGCCCGACCTACGTGTTGTGGGGCGAGGAGATGGATTCTCCGCGCGGGCGGATCCACCTCATGAAGCAGCACACCGACGGCACACCGGTCACACCCGAGATGGCCGGGCATTTCGACGCGTGCCTCGGGTGCATGGCGTGTGTGACCGCGTGCCCGTCCGGGGTGAAGTACGACCGGCTGATCGAGCAGACGCGCGCCGAGGTCGAACGCGTGCACGTGCGCGACCCGCGCGAGCGTGCGGTGCGGGGGATCGTCTTCAGCCTGTTCCCCTATCCGCGGCGGTTGCGGCTGTTGCGTCCTGGTATCGGGCTGGCTGAGCGGATGGCGCCCTTCCTGGAGCGTGTGCACCCCAGCCTCGGCGCCATGGCCGCCCTCGCGCCCCGGGTCACCCGCCGCCAGCGCCTTCCGCGTCGTGTCCGTGCCCGCGGGCCGCGCCGGGCCGTCGTCGGCATGCTCACCGGGTGCGTACAGGGTGAGTTCTTCCCGCAGGTGAACGCGGCGACCGCGCGCGTGCTCGCGCTGGAGGGCTGCGAGGTCGTGATCCCGCCCGGCCAGGGCTGCTGCGGGGCCCTCAGCGTGCACTCCGGCCGCGAAGACCAGGCCCGCCGCTTCGCCAGACGCACCATCCGCACCTTCGAACGCGCCGGCGTCACCACCGTCGTCGTCAACGCCGCCGGCTGCGGCTCCTCCATGAAGGAGTACGGCGAGCTGCTCGCCGACCGGCCCGACTGGGCGGCCAGGGCCCGCGCCATCAGGACCGTCGACCTGGCCGAATGGCTCGCCGAACTGGGCCCCGCCGCCACCCGCCACCCCCTGCCCCTGACCATCGCCTACCACGACGCCTGCCACCTCGCCCACGCCCAGGGCATCCGGGCCGAGCCGCGCGCGCTCCTGTCGGCCATCCCCGGCCTGTCGGTGCGCGAGGTGCCGGACGCGGCGATCTGCTGCGGCTCGGCGGGCACGTACAACATCTTCCAGCCCGAAGCCGCCCGCGACCTGGGCGACCGCAAGGCCAAGTCGGTGGCGTCGACCGGGGCCGAGGTGCTGGTGTCGGCCAATCCGGGATGCACGATGCAGATCGCCTCGGCGATGACGCGGGCGGGCGGCTCGATCCGCGTCGCCCACACGGCCGAGGTCCTCGACGCGTCCCTACGCGGCGTACCCCTGTGAGCCCGCCATGCCTGCCGTACCGGGGCCGGGTTGGTCTGGAGGCGGGTGGAACGGGAGTAAGTTGCCCGGGGAGCCGGGTGGGGAGCGAGTCGGGGGTGAGCGGGTGAGCGTGCAGTCGGTCGATCGGGCGCTCGACGTGCTGGAGGCGCTGGCCGAGCACGGCGGCGAAGCCGGTCTGTCGGAGATCGCGGCCAGGACGGGCCTGCCGTACGGGACGATCCACCGCCTGCTGCAGACCCTGCTGTCACGCGGCTACGTGCGGCAGGAGTCCGACCGGCGCTACGCCCTCGGTGGCGGGCTGGTACGGCTGGGCGGCGTCGCCGAGCGGATGGTCGGGGTGTGGGCGCAGCCGTACCTGACGAGGATGGTCGAGCTGTCCGGTGAGACGGCGAACCTGGCCGTGCTGGAGGGCGACTTCATCGTCTACGTGGCGCAGGTGCCGTCGCCGCGGCGGCTGCGGATGTTCGCCGAGGTCGGGCGGCGGGTGCTGCCGCACAGCACGGCCGTCGGCAAGGTACTGCTCGCCGACCGGGCCACCGACGAGGCCCTCAGCCTGTTCGAGCGCACCGGCATGCCCCGCAAGACCGCCAACACCATCACCGACCCGCAGGCGATGCTCGCCGAACTGGACCGGGTCCGCGTCCGCGGCTACGCGATGGACCTGGGCGAGGAGGAGCTGGGCGTGCACTGCCTGGCGGTACCGGTACAGGACGGCAACCGCGTGGTGGCCGCCATGTCGGTATCCGGCCCGGCCGAACGCATCGACGCCCTGGACCGGGACGAGCTCGCCACCGGCATGCGCAAGATCGCCACCGCCTTCGGCGCAGAACTCAGCCCCACCCCCTGACCCCCGTCCCGGGACCCGCATCGGGGTAACACCCCGAACCCAACCGGACAGCCACCGCGACCCCGGCCACTCCACAAGCGCGCCAGACGAACAGCCACGTCACTCCGCGAACGCACCACACACGCGGGCGCGAGGACCCCGCATGCGTCACCGACAGATACGGGCGACCACCATCGACCTGACGCGCTGGCCGACCCCACACGCGTGCCGCCAACGGCGCGGGGCAGGTAGGGCACGAGGCAGCGCGAGGCGGCACGGCGCGGGGCCGGGGCAGAAGCGGGAACCCTGCGGGCGGCCGAAGGTGAGTGGCGCGTGCGTGCCGACCAAGCGGCCGGCCCGCAGGGCAGCTAGGTGGGTGGGGTTGTGGGTTGGGTGGGGGTGATGGCGGTGAAGGGGATGCCGGTGGGGTCGCCGATGATGGCCAGGCGGCCATGGGGGGAGGCCACGGGGCCATGGCCCACGGTGCCGCCCAGGTCTTCGACCAACGAGGCCACGGAGTCCACGTCCGCCACCGCGAAGTACGTCATCCAGTGCTCGGGGACGCCGGCCCACTCGGCGTCGTTCATCTCCAGGCGGCCCGCCACCGGCCGGCCGCCGGAGTGCCACAACGTGTAGTCGCCGGCCGCCGGATGCGGGTCGTAGGACAGGACAGCGGCGTAGAAGGCGTCGATCCGCTCGCCGTCCCGGGTGTTGAGGTCGAGCCAGTGCACGCCGCCGCCCGTGAACTCCCTCGGCTGCCACAGCACGAACGGGGTCCCGGCCGGGTCGGCGGCCCGGGCGTAGTGGCCGTGGCCGGGGACGTCGAAGGGTTCTTCCAGGAGGGTGCCGCCGGCGGCCGGGACCCTGGCCGCGGCCGCGGCGAGGTCGGGGGTGGTCAGGTAGACCTCCCACGCCTCTCCCGGGGCCTGCGTGATCTGGGCGACGGGGCGGGTGCCGTCCAGGCACACGGCCCAGGCGCCGCGCTCGTCGAAGGTCCAGCCGAACAGGCCGCCGTAGAAGCGCTTGGCCGCGGCGGCGTCGGGTGTCAGCAGTTGCACCCAGCAGGGTGTGCCTTCCGAGAACTCCATGAGCGAGAGCTTCCCACCCGGCACCGACAGAACCCAGTAGTGTTGCGTCATGAGCAACAGCTCGGTGCAGTCGGTGGATCGGGCGATCGCGATCCTGGAGATTCTCGCCAGCAAGGGCGCCACCCGGGTGACGGACCTGGCCGTGGAGCTGGACGTGCACAAGTCCACCGCGTTCCGCCTGCTCAACGCCCTCGAACAGGGCGGCCTGGTCGAGCAGAGCGGCGATCGCGGGCGCTACCGGCTCGGGTTCGGGGTGGTCAGGCTGGCCGGGGCGGCCACCGCGCAGCTCGACCTGTCCAAGGAGAGCCGGGAGGTCTGCCGCCGCCTGGCCGAGGACGTCGGCGAGACGGTCAACCTCGCGGTCCCCCAGGACGGCCACGCCGTCAACATCAGCCAGGTACGCGGCCCGTCGGCCATCAGCGGACACAACTGGGTGGGCCAGCGCACCCCCTCCCACGCCACCTCCAGCGGCAAGGTCCTGCTGGCCTTCGGCGCGCTGCCGCTCCCCCGCGACCTGGAGCGCTACACGCCCGCCACGATCGTCACGGTCGAGGGCCTCGCCCTGGCCGAGATCAGGGAGCGCGGCTGGGCGGGCACGGTCGAGGAGCTGGAGCTGGGCCTGAACGCGGTGGCGGCGCCGGTGCGCGGCTCGGACGGTTCGGTGGTGGCCGCGGTCAGCGCGTCGGGACCGTCGTACCGGCTGACGGCCGAGCGCCTGCCGGAGGTCGGCGCGATCCTGGCGGCGGGTGCCCGCGAGATCAGTCAGCGCATCGGCTATTACCGTTGAGGCATGTGTAGAAGCATCAAGACGCTGCGCCCGCCGTACACCGAAGACGTGACCGAGGAGGACGTGCGGGCCGCGGCGCTGCAGTTCGTGCGCAAGATCTCGGGATTTCGCGCGCCCGCCGCACACAACGCGGACGCCTTCGACCGCGCGGTGGAGTCGATCACCCAGGCCTCCGAGGAACTCCTCAGCTCCCTCCAGGTCCGCGGAGCTCGCTGAAACGGCCTGTTGACAGGCTCCCTCAGCGAGGGGAACGTCCCCGGTGTAACCCCCATCGGGAGGGAGCCCCCCATGATCAGCGGGCTGTACCAGGGCCAGAACGGCGACTCGCGGCTGGAGCTGAGGGTCGACGTCGACGGAGCACGACCCACCGGACGGGTCAGCGGCGATCTGTTCTCGGTGGCCGGGGCGACCACCTCGTACGTGGGCTCCTTCCGCGTCGACCAGCCGAACACCCAGGCCGAGGGCGACAGGACCCGGGTCTGGGGGTCCGGCCGGTTCACCTACAGCGTGCCGACCGGGAGCGTCAGCATCACGGTCACCGACGAGGGCGCGTCCGCGCACGTGGGCGGGGACGACTTCCAGCTCGCCTACGTCTCGCCGTACTTCCGCACCGTCCTTCTGGAGCAGGATTCGGTGGCCGGGACGGCGCCGTTCGTGTCGTACGACACGGGTTCGCTGCCGGGCCCGACCGGCTCGCCCGCGCGTGAGCTCAGCGTGCCCGCCGCCTACGCCGAGGCCGGGATCGAGCTGCGCGTCACCGAGCCGGGCACGGTGCCCACCGGCGGCGAGGGCGCCGACCTCGCCTGGGACGACGCCGAGCTGCATCACGCGATGACAACCCAGTTCAGCCGGTACGGCGACGCCGCCGCCTGGCGGGTCTGGCTGCTGGTGGCCAGCAAGCACGTGGGCGGCTACCGGGGCATCATGTTCGACTACAACGACGGCTTCCAGCGGCAGGGCGCGGCCGTCTTCTACGACGCCATCCAGGGCCAGAGCCCGCAGGCGCAACGCGCCCAGCTCCGCACGTACGTCCACGAGCTGGGCCACGCCTTCAACCTGCTGCACTCCTGGCAGAAGAACCTGGCAACCCCGCCCCAGCCGCTGGGCCCGAACGGCGGCTTCGGCGACCTGTCGTGGATGAACTACGTGCAGAACTACCGCCCAGGCGGCGAGCAGGGCTACTGGTCGGCCTTCCCGTTCCAGTTCACCGACGTGGAGCTGGTCCATCTGCGCCACGGCTTCTTCCGCGACGTCGCGATGGGCGCCAACGCGTTCGGCACCGGCGCCGCCGAGATCGACCCGTTCGAGCAGCCCGTCATGGACCAGTCGGGGCTGCGGCTGGAGCTGCGGGCCAAGGAGTCGTTCGGCTTCGGCGAGCCGGTCGTCGTGGAGCTGAAGCTGTGCGTCACGGGCGAGGCGCGGACCACGCACAGCCACCTGCACCCGGACACGGAGTTCACGCAGGTCTGCATCACGCAGCCCGGCGGCCGCACGGTCGTCTACCGCCCGATGATGCGCCACTGCGTGGACGCCTCGCCGGACATCCGCCTCGACGAGAACAACCCGGCCGTCTACCGCAGCGCGTACATCGGCCACGGCCGCGACGGCCACTACTTCCAGCAGCCGGGCGAGTACCAGGTGCGCGCCCAGTACATCGCGGGCGACGGCTCGCGCATCGTCTCCAACGTCTGCGCGGTCAGGGTCGGCTACCCGGTCTCCGTCGACGACCACCGGGTGGCCGAGCTGATGCTGGGCGAGGAGCAGGGCAAGCTGTTCTCACTGCTCGGCTCCGACTCTCCGGCGCTGCGCTCGGGCAACGACGCGCTGGACGAGGTGATCTCCCGGTACGGCTCGCACCCCCTGTCCGTCTACGCCCGGATGGTGAAGGGGCTCAACGCGGGGCGGGAGTTCAAGGACCTGACCCCGGCCAAGAACCTGCGCATCCGCCCGCCGGACACCAAGGAGAGCATCGAGCAGCTCGGCGTGGTCGTCAGGGACACCTCGATCGACAACATCACGCTCAACATGGTCATGCGGCGCCTGGCCCGCGCCGAGGCCCGCCAGGGCGACCTGGCCCAGGCCCACGCCGTCATGGACACGATGATCGCGACCTTCGAGGCCAGGAACCTGAACCCGGTCGTGATGCGCCAGATCCGCCGCCAGGCGGAACTGACCAAGGCGGCGCTGAGCGCGGAAGGCTAGATGACCGGCCGGCCGTTCTGGCAGCGGACCACGACCTCGACGTCCTCGCCTTCCTCCCGGTCGAACTCGACCTTCAGGGAGGAGGCGGGGCCGGGCTCGGGGTCGTCGACGGAGTAGCCCTGGGAGGGGCTCCAGTTGCGGAGGCTGACCTGCCCGGCCGAGCAGGTGGCGATGACGGTGCCGCCCCGCGTCTTGATCACCTTGCCCACGGGAGCACCGCCGCCGGTCGGCGCCGTGGACGGGGAGGCGCCGGGGTCCGTCGGAGAGCCGGTGGGGTTGGCCGACGGGAGGGTGGCGAGCGCGGAGCGGGCTTCCGCCTGCGTCATGACATTTCCGGACTGGCCGGTGAGGACGCCGCCCAGGAGCCCGAGCACCGCCACCGCCACCCCGGCAGCGGCCAGCGCGGTCACCGCCCATGCCAGCATCAGTCTCTTCACGGCCCCACACTCCCCCAACCAGGTCTAACGCCAGGTTAACGTGGAGTTATATGGCCTCCATCCTCCTCATCGAGGACGACGTGACCATCCGCACCGCCCTGACCAGGGGTTTGCGCGAGCTGGGTCACGCCGTCTCCTCCTCGTCCACCGCCCTCGACGGCCTGCGCCTGGCCGTGCAGGACCGCCCCGACCTGGTCGTGCTCGACCTCGGCCTGCCCGACCTCGACGGCCTGGAACTGCTGCGCATGCTGCGCTCGGTCAGCCAGGTGCCGGTGATCGTGGCCACGGCGCGCGACGGCGACGCCGAGATGGTCCCGGTCCTCGACGCGGGCGCCGACGACTACGTGGTCAAGCCGTTCAGCGCCGCCCAGCTCAACGCCCGGGTCAAGGCGGTGCTGCGCCGTACCGCGGAAGATCGCCCTGACGCGTCGGTGAAGGTCGGCGGGCTGAGCGTCGATCCGCGCTCGCGGGTGGCGGCGCTCGACGGGACACCGCTGGACCTGACGCCGCGGGAGTTCGACGTGCTGCACTACCTGGCCGCCCGCGCGGGCGAGGTGGTCTCGAAGCGCGAGCTGCTCACGGAGGTCTGGCAGCTCCCGTACGGCGGCGCCGACAAGACCGTCGACGTCCACCTGTCGTGGCTGCGCAGAAAGCTCGGCGAGACCGCCTCGGAACCCCGTTACCTCCACACCGTCCGGGGCGTCGGCGTCAAGCTGGTCGGGCCCGCGTGAGGCGCTGGCTGGGGCTGCTGGTGGCGGCCACGACGTCGGTGGTGCTGATCGCGCTGCTGGTGCCGATGGCGCTGCTGATCCGCTCGGTGGCCGAGAACGGCGCCATGGCGCGGGCCACCAGCGCGGCCGAGTCGGTGGTCGTGGCGGTGGGCACGCCGGACCTGGAGCTGGCGGTCGAGCGGGTGCCCGCGCCCGTGTCGGTGTTCCTGCCGGACGGGCGGGTCGTGGGCGCGCGGGCGCGGGAGTCGGACGCGGTCCGGCTGGCGCGCGCGGGGCGCAGCGTGACCGCGGAGGCGGCGGGCGGCAGGGAGGTCCTGGTCTCGGTCAGGTCCGCGCAGGGCCCGGTGGTGATCCGGGTGTTCGTGAGCGACGCGGAGCTGTTCGCGGGCGTGCGGGAGGCGTGGCTGGCGCTGTTGTTGCTCGGTCTCGCGCTGGTGGTGCTGGGGATCGTGCTGGCCGACCGGCTGGCGGTGCGGGTGACGCGGCCGGTGGACGAGCTGGCGCGGGTCTCCCACCGGCTGGCGGGAGGCGACCTGGAGGCGCGGGCGGAGCCGGGCGGGCCGCCCGAGGTGGAGTCGGTGGGCCTGGCGCTCAACCACCTGGCGGGCCGGATCGGCGACCTGCTCGCCAGTGAGCGCGAGTCGGTGGCGGACCTGTCGCACCGCCTGCGCACGCCGCTGACCGGTCTGCGCCTGGACGCCGAGTCGCTGCGCGACCCGGAGGAGGCGGCCCGCATCGGCGAGCGCGCCGACGCCCTGGAACGCGCGGTGAACGCCGTCATCACCGAGGCCCGCGGCCGCACGGGCGTCCGGCCGCCGCAGGCCTCGTGCGACGCGACGGCGGTGGTGGGCGATCGGGTGCGGTTCTGGGCGGTGCTGGCCGAGGATCAGGAGCGCGCTCTCACGGTCGAGCTGCCCGGCGCGCCGCTGGAAGTCGCGGTGGGCGCGGCCGAACTGGCGGCGTGCGTGGACGCGCTGCTGGGCAACGTCTTCGCCCACACCCCCGAGGGGGTCGCCTTCTCCGTACGGCTGGCGCAGCACGAGAAGGGCGCCGCCCTGACCGTCGCCGACGAGGGCCCCGGGTTCCCACCCGAACTGCAGGAACGCGGCTCGAGCGCGGGCGGCTCCACCGGGCTGGGCCTGGACATCGCCCGCCGTACGGCCGAGTCGTCGGGCGGCGCGATGACGGTGTCGAGGGCCGCGGTCGAGCTGATACTCGGGTTAACCCAGCCTTAGGGTTGCCACAGCGCGGCTTTACCGTTGATCGCGCTTTTCTTGACCCATGAACATCACCAAGAAGATCGTCATCGCCGGCGCCGGCGCCGTGGTCCTGCTCGCGGGCGGCGGCGTCGCCTACGCCTCGGTCAACGCGCCCGTCGCCCCGAAGGTCGGGGTCGAGCAGGCCATCGACATCGCCAAGAAGCAGGTCCCCGGCGCCTGGGTGCGCTCGGTCGACCACGACGACGACGGCACCTGGGACGTCGAGCTGATCAAGGGCGGCACCGAGCACGAGCTGGAGCTTGACTCGGCCAACGGCAAGGTGCTCAAGAACAGGACCGAGAAGGCCGACAACGACGACTGAGCCTCAGCACCCGTCGAGTACGCGCTCCATGGCCTCTTTCTCCGCGGCCGTCACCCAGAGCGCGTACTTGACCTTCACGTCGATCTGCCGCGCGATGTAGGCGCACCGGTAGCCCTTGCGCGGCGGCAGCCAGGTGGCCGCGTCGGAGTCGCTCTTCTGGCTGTTGAGCGGCCCGTCGACGGCCATGAGGTTGAGCGGGTCGTTGGCGAACTCCCTGCGCTTGCCGTCCGCCCACTGCTGGGCGCCCTTCTGCCAGGCGTCGGACAGCGGGATCACGTGGTCGATCTGCACGGCCATGCTGGTGTCGTTGCCGCGCTTGAACTTGATCGTCTTGCCGCTGTAGGGGTCGTCGAGCACGCCCGTGAGCACGATGCAGTCGTGGGTGCCCGCCTTGAACTTCTCCTCGCGCATGTCTCGCTTGAGGATGTCGTTGCGCGTGTCGCAGCCGTTGCGGTCGACATCGGCCCACGCGGGGCCGAACTTCTCGCGCTCGAAGCCGGTACGCGGCGCCCGCCCCTTGACCGAGAGCTTGTCCAGCTTCTTGCGTGCCTCGCCTGCCTTGACCGGAGTCGTGGACTTGTCGGTCCCCTGCTCCACCCCGGCCTGCAACCCTCCGCACCCGGCGGCCAGCGCCGCGACGACGGCCAGCCCGCCCGCGAGACGACGTACGCGCACCGCAACCTCCATGCCAAGAAATGGTCAAGCGACTCCCCCTAGAGTCTAAACAGGGCAAATTCCTTAATATCCTGATTCAGCCTTTCAAAAGATCTTGGGAACCGAACAGCCGGTGCGGGTGAGAACGGGGTGAAGGGCGCGAACGCGCCCTACGGAAGGAAAGCCCCCATGGAAAGACTCACGCTGTGGTGAGCGCCGCGCTGTCCGGCCGTCCGACGGCCGACGCCGACGCCGCCGTCATCGCGGAGTCGCTGGCCGAGCCCGATCGTTTCGCCCGCATCTTCGACCTGCACGCGGACGAGATCCACCGCTACGCCGCCCGGCGGCTCGGCGCCGACCAGGTGAGCCTGGCCGACGACGTGACCGCCGAGACCTTCCTGGTCGCCTTCCGCAAGCGCCGGCGCTACGACCTCACGCGCCCCGACGCCCGCCCCTGGCTGTACGGCATCGCCGCCAACCTCATCTCCAAGCACCGCCGTACCGAGACCAGGAAGCTCAGGGCGCTCGCCCGCACGGCCGAGCCGGACGGTGAGGCGTTCGAGCAGCGCAGCGTCGACCGGATGGACGCCGAACGGCTCGGCCCCAGCCTGGCCGCCGCCCTGGCCAAGCTCGGCGCGGCCGAGCGGGAACTGCTGTTCCTCGTCACCTGGGCCGAGCTGTCCTACGAGCAGGCGTCGGAGGCACTGGGCATCCCGGTGGGCACCGTGCGCTCGCGCCTGTCACGCACCCGAGCCAAGATCCGCAGCGCCCTGGAAGGCACATCATGAACGAGTTCGACCAGGTCAACCAGGCACGTCCCGACGTCCCCCCCTACGATCCCGGCACCAAGGCCATGGCCAGGGATCAGCTGGTCGCGGCGGGCAGGAAGCGCCTCGCGTGGCGCAAGCCGTACACCTTCGCCGTGGCGGGAGCGCTCGCGCTCGCGGTCGGCGTGGGCGCGGCCGTGTTCCTGCCCGCCGAGACCCCTCGCGTGAGCCCGCGGCAGAGCGCGCCCGTCGCGCTGCCGAAGATCGCGCTCATGTCGGCGGAGCAGGTGTTCGACCGTGCGGCGGGGGCCGCTGTCGAGGAGCTGGAGCCACGCGACGACCAGTATGTCGTCACCGAGTCGCAGACCATGTTCGCCTCGTATGCGATCGGCGAGAACACGGAGGAGCGCTGGCTGTACCGGACGAAGCGGAAGATCTGGCTCAGGGCCGACGGGAAGCAGGACGCCCAGGGGCGTGACGGCGTGCTCCAGATCGAGAGCATCGACCCGGTCGCCTACCCCGGCTGGAAGATCCCGAAGCAGGCCTACGAGGAGAAGGGCGTCTCGGTCATGCCGCTGACGTCCTGCGGCACGAGGGGCCCGTGGAGCAAGGACTACGCGACGCTCAAGCAGTTGCCCACCGACGCCGAGGCGATGAAGGCGTGGCTGCACAAGACCTTCCCCAGCGACGGCGACAAGCAGGTCGGGCCCGAGTTCGCGGTCTGGGACGGCGCCAGCGAACTGCTGCGCGAGGCGTACATGCCGCCGGCGCAGCGGGCCGCGCTGTTCAAGGCGCTGGGCACGCTGCCCGGCATCACGGTCACCGAGGGGGCCGAGGACGCGGCGGGCCGTAAGGGGCTCGGCGTCGGCGGCGTCTGGCGGGGCCAGCGCTCCGAGCTGATCATCGACGGGGAGAGCTACGCGCTGCTCGGCGAGCGCAGCGTGGTCGTGGACGAGAAGGCGGCGGGCGCGCCGGTCGGCAGCCTGCTGGCCTCCACCGCGCAGCTGAAGGTCTCGGTCTCCGACACCGCGCCGGACGCGCCGGTCACCTCGAAGGAGGACTGCTCCCAGAGCCAGGGTGGCTGAGCGCGTCCAGCAGCCATTCGGCCAGGTAGCCGGTGAAGGACGAGCGCACGTAGACGCGGAAGACGGCCGGGGCGGTCCGTTCCAGGATCACCCCGGCCTTTCCGAGCAGCGTCTGCGCGTATCCGGGGAAGACCGCGGGGTGCAGGTCGATCGGGCAGCCGGTGACCAGCACCTCGACGGCGTCCGGGCCGGACAGCTCCAGCACGGTGCGCTGGCCGGAGACGTCCGTCCAGCCCTCCTGGCCGCTCTCCCCGGTCACCAGCCACCAGGCGGGGCCCAGGCGCAGTCCTTGCCCCGGGTCCTGGCCCCGGACCTCCCACATGCGCACGAACGGCAGCTCGCGCAGCCGTACCCGCTCGGAGCTCGCGGCCAGGAAGCGGTGGGCGAACCGCGCGGCCGGGCTCTCCGGCCGCCACTCCCCCACCGTGCCGACACTCTCGACGCCGACGCTCTCGACGCCGATGCTCTCGACGCCGACGCTCTCGACCGGGTCGCCGTCGCGGCGGGTGTTGTCCGGGTCGTAGAAGACCGGCTCGACCACCGTGACCGGCACCGTACGCCCGCCCGACACCGCCTCCAGCCGGTCGCCGGGCGCGACGTCGCGCGCCATCGCCAGCACGGCGCCGGTGTAGCTGGAGGTCACGTGGCCCAGCATCTCGCGACCGCCCGGCGCGACGAGCTGCGCCCCTTCCTCCACGAACGCCTCCGGCCGCAGCCCGACCAGGCGCTTGCGGCCCTCGCGTGCGGTGTCGGGGCGCGCGTGCGAGCGCTTGCCGACGTAGTCCGGCTTGCGGCGCGAGACGATCCACGCCATGCCGAGGTCCTGCGGGGTGACGGTCCCGTCGGTCTCCTGCCCGACGATCGCGAAGCCCTTCTCGGCGCGCAGCACGTGCATGGCCTCCGTCCCGTACGGCACCGCCCCCAGGGCCAGCACGCTCTCCCACAACGCGGCGCCGTACCACCAGGGCACGTTGACCTCGTAGGCCAGCTCTCCCGAGAAGCTGATCCTGAACACGCGCCCGTCCACCCCGGCGACCGGCGTCTCCACGCACCGCATGAACGCCAGCTCCGCCGCCTCGGGCGCGAGCGCCGCCACGACCTCGCGCGCCTTGGGCCCCGCCACCGCCACGGTCGCCCAGTGGTCGGTCACCGAGGTGAACCGCACGTCCAGCTCGGGCCACTCGGTCTGATGCCACTCCTCCAGCCAGTCGAGCACGGCGGCGGCGTTGCCCGTCGTGGTCGTCATGAGGAAGTGATCGGGCCCGAGCCTGGCCGTGGTGCCGTCGTCGAAGACCATGCCGTCGGCCTTGCACATCAGCCCGTAGCGGCAGGCGCCCACGGCCAGCGTCGAGTACATGTTGGTGTATATCCGGTCCAGGAACTCACCGGCGTCCTCGCCCTTGATGTCGATCTTGCCGAGCGTGGAGGCGTCCATGGCGGCCACGCTTGTCCGCGCCGCGCGGCACTCGCGCCGCACCGCCTCGTCCATGTCCTCCTCGCCGAGGGGGAAGTAGCGCGGGCGCTTCCACTGGCCGACGTCCTCGAAGACCGCGCCCCTGGCGAGGTGCGACTCGTGCATGGCGGTGGTCCGCACGGGGTCCGACAGCGCGCCGCGGTCGCGCCCCGCCAGCGTCGCGAAGGACACCGGCGTGTACGGCGGGCGGAACGTCGTCGTCCCCATCTGGCCCGGCGCCGTCCCGAGCAGCGCGGACATGACGCCCACGACCACCGCGCCCGCCGTCTTGCCCTGGTCGGCCCCGGTGCCCGCGGTGGTGTAGCGCTTGACGTGCTCCACCGAACGCATGCCGGTGCCGGAGGCGCGCTGGAGGTCGGCCACGGTGACGTCGCGGTGGAGGTCGGCGAAGGACGTCGCGGGATCGTCGCCCATCACCCAGAGCGCGGCGGGCGGCCTCCGGGGCGGCTCGTCACTGCTCGGGACATGGTGGCTGTCCCGCTCGGCGAACCCGGTCAGCCCCGCCGCCTGGGAACCGGCGGCGAAGCCGTCCGCGATCGCCTCGGCGGTGCCGTACAGGCCTCTGCACGCCCCGGCCGAACGCTCGGCCTGCGCCGACAGGTGCGGCACGAACGCCTGCAACTCCTCGTCGAAGCGCAACCTGCCCTGCGACTGGCTGAACAGGTGCACCACCGGGTTCCACCCGCCCGCCACGGCCAGCAGATCGGCCGCGAACCACCCGCCGCCGCGCGTACGGACGCCGGTGAGCACCCCTTCCGCGTCGGCGGTGGTGCCGGTGATCTCCGCGCCGTCGCGGGCGTCGAGGACCGCGAGCACCTCCACCCCCGCCGCCGCCAGGTCGCGAGCGGCCTCGTGCCCGGAGTCGGCGCAGGTGAAGACCACCGCTCTGGTGCCGGGCCGCACGCCGTACCTGTTGGCATAGGTACGCGCCGCGGAGGCGAGCATCACGCCGGGACGGTCGTTGTCAGGGAAGGCCAGGGAGCGCTCCTGCGCGCCCGTCGCCAGCACCACGCGGCGCGCCCGCAGATGCCACAGGCGCTCGCCCGAGCCGCGTTTCTCCACCGCGGTCAGGTAGTTGTCGTCGTAGTAGCCGATCGCGGTGGTCCTGGTCAGCACCCGCACCTCGGGCAGCACCGCGAGCTGGTGCGCGACCTCGGCCACCCAGTCGAGGGCGGGCAAGCCGTCCAGCGTGGCCCGGCCGGCGAGCAGGTCGCCGCCCAACGCCGGCTGGTCGTCCACCAGGATGACGCGCGCGCCCGACTCGCCGGCCGCCAGCGCCGCGGCCAGCCCCGCCGGGCCGCCGCCGACCACGAGCACGTCGCAGTGCAGGTAGCCCTTGTCGCAGCGGCGCCCGTCCGGCTCGGACAGGTCGACGCGGCCCTTGCCGCGCAGGCTCCACGCGGCCAGGCCCTCGTACAGCTCGACCGTCGTGGCCGCGAGCATGGGGTCGGCGCCCACGCGGACCAGCGCGTTCGGCTCCTCGGGGCCCGCGGAGAAGACGCCGCGCGGGCGGCCCAGGTCGACGCTGCGCCCGACCACGCGCACGCCGTTGCGCAGCAGCGCGGCGGCGAGCGTGTCGCCCGGCCGCCCCTCGTAGGTCCGCTCGTCGAAGGTGAACCTCACGGGTGCGGCCTCATCTCATGGGTGACGGTGTGGCGGTGCACGGTGAACCAGGTCCGGCAGCCGTGCGCGTGGAACCAGCGCTCGTGGAACCAGCCCTTGGGGTTGTCGCGCATGAACAGGTATCCGGCCCACGCCTCGTCGTCCGCGTCCGGGGTGTAGGCGATCCCGGCCTGGCCGCCGTAGGTGAACTCGTTCTCGTCGCGTGGCCCGCAGTGCGGGCAGTCGATCAGCATCATCAGTGCGCCACCGCCGCGGCTCCGTGCTCGTCGATGAGGGCGCCGGTGGTGAACCGCTCCAGCGCGAAGGGTACGGCCAGCGGATGCGGCTCGTCATGGGCGATCGTGTGGGCGTAGACCCAGCCGGAGCCGGGGGTGGCCTTGAAGCCGCCGGTGCCCCAGCCCGCGTTGACGAACAGGCCGTCTACCGGCGTCCTGCCGATGATCGGGGAGGCGTCGGGCGAGACGTCCACGACGCCGCCCCAGGTGCGCAGCACCCGGACCCGGCTGAAGATCGGGAACAGCTCCAGGGCCGCGGCCATCTGGGCTTCGATGACGTGGAAGGCGCCGCGCTGGCCGTAGGAGTTGTAGGAGTCGATTCCGGCGCCCATGACCAGTTCGCCCTTGTGGGCCTGGCTGACGTAGACATGGACGGCGTTGGACATCACGACGCAGTCGAGGACCGGCTCCAGCAGTTCGGAGACGAGGGCCTGGAGGGGGTGGGACTGCAGCGGCAGCGGGAACCCGGCTTTGGCGGCGAGCACGGAGGTGTGCCCGGCGGCCGCGAGCGCGACCTTCCCGGCCGCGATCCGTCCTCTGGTCGTCTGGACGGCCAAGACCCGATTTTTCACCATTTCGAAGCCTGTGACTTCGATGTTCTGGATGAGGTCTATGCCGTAGGCGTCCGCTTTGCGGGCCAGGGCCCAGGCGACGTGATCGTGCTTGGCGATGCCGCCCCGCCGCTGCAGCGTGGCGCCGAGGACCGGGTAGCGGGCGGAGTCCGAGACGTTGACGACCGGGCAGAACTTCTTGACCTCGTCCGCCTCCAGCCACTCGGCGTCGACGCCGTTGAGGCGGTTGGCGTTGACCCTGCGCCTGCCCTCGCGGACGTCGGCCAGGTTGTGGGCGAGGTTGAGCACACCCCGCTGGCTGAACTGCAGGTCGTAGCCGAGGTCGTCGCTGAGCCCCTCCCAGAGCTTGAGCGAGTGCTCGTAGATGGCGGCGCTCTCGTCCCACAGGTAGTTGGAACGGATGATCGTGGTGTTCCTGGCCATGTTGCCGCCGGCCAGCCAGCCCTTCTCCAGGACGGCCACGTTGGTGATCCCATGGTTCTTGGCCAGGTAGTAGGCGGTGGCCAGCCCATGCCCACCGGCGCCGACGATGACCACGTCGTAGGCGGGCTTCGGCTCAGGATTCCGCCACAGAAACTCAGGATGCCTCACGCCGCCCGCCTCCACCCTTCCCCACCCCACAACAACCCAAGACCCGCCAACCCCTGCTCCGGCCAACCGGGACCCGAAAGCCTCCGCCCCGACCCACCCGAGCCCGTCAGCCTCCGGTCTGTCATACCCCGGACCGACAGCCCCGGGCACGACCCACCCGGGTCCGACCACCCCGTGTCCGACCAACCCGGGGCCTGGCAGCCTCCGGCCTGACCCACCCGAGCCCGTCGACCTCCGACCTGTCATTGCCCGGACCGACAGCCCCGGGCACGACCCACCCGTGTCCGACCACCCCGAGTCCGACCCACCGGAGTCTGACCCACCGGAGTCTGACCCACCTGGGTCTGACAGCCGCGGGTCTGACCGACCGGGGTATCGGGGGTTCTGGTCCGGTGTCGCGGGCTGGGGTGGGGTTGGTGGGGGTTCCGTCGATCGGGTCATCGTCGGATCTTCTCCATCTTGGCGTCGAACAGGGGCTCGGCGGCGACCTCGGCCGGGACGGGGCGGCCGAAGTAGGCGACCTCCACCTCTGTCCCCGGAGTGGTGAGGTCGATCGGCAACCAGGCG
Source organism: Nonomuraea sp. NPDC059023 (assembly GCF_042740095.1). Classification (NCBI taxonomy): domain Bacteria; kingdom Bacillati; phylum Actinomycetota; class Actinomycetes; order Streptosporangiales; family Streptosporangiaceae; genus Nonomuraea; species Nonomuraea sp. NPDC059023. The sequence continues at coordinate 357,678 of NZ_JBHYIO010000005.1, forward strand.
TAGGCGATCGGGCGGCCGATGGTGTGGCCGTAGGCGGCGCTGGTGGTGTAGCCGACCGTGGCGCCGCCGTGCCGTACCGGCTCCTTGCCCATCACGACCTCGGCCGTCAGCAGCGGCACGAGCTTGCGCGTGATCTCCTTGGACAGCGCGTCCCGGCCGAGGAAGTCCTTGTCCTCCCGGACGGCGAAGGCCAGCCCCGCCTCGTACGGGTTGTGCTCAGGCGTCATGTCCACGCCCCACAACCGGTACCCCTTCTCCAGCCGCAGGCTGTTGAACGCCGCCCGCCCACCCGCGATCGGCAGCCCCGTCGCCCAGAGCGTGTCCCAGAGCTTGAGGCCCAGGTCGGACGTGGTGTAGAGCTCCCAGCCCAGCTCCCCCACATACGACACACGCATGGCGGTCACCGGCACATGCCCGATATAGCCCTGCTTACAGGTGAAATACCGGAACCCCTCATGAGACATGTCCAGGTCCGTGAGCGGCTGCACCAGTTCGCGGGCCCGTGGCCCCCACACCCCCACACAGCATGTCCCGGGCGTGATGTCCCGAACCTGCACATCGCCCGGCGCGTGCCGCCGCAGCCAGTCGAGGTCGAGGTTCCCGTTGGCGCCGACCTGGAACCGCTCCTCGGCCAGCCGCGCGACCGTGAGATCGGACCGCACCCCGCCACCGGCGTCGAGCAGCAGCGTGTACGTCACGGAACCGGGCTTCTTGTCCACATTGTTCGTCGTCATCCGCTGCAAGAACGCCGCCGCCCCGGCCCCCGCCACCTCGATCCGCTTGAGCGGCGTCATGTCGTAGAGGGCGACCTGTTCACGGGTGTGGTGGGACTCGGCAGCGGCGATCGGCGACCAGTGCCGCGCCGCCCAGTCATCCCGCCGCCCGGGATCACCATCGGAAAGCGGGGCATTGGCCGTGAACCACTGCGGACGCTCCCACCCCGCCCCCTCCAGGAAGAACGCCCCGAGCTCCCGCTGACGCGGATAGAAAGGGCTGGTCCGCAGAGGACGGGGCGATTCCATCGGCTGGAGCGGATGGATGATGTCGTAGACCTCGACGAAGTTCCGCTTGCCGCGTTCCTCGATGAAGGCGGGCGCGAGGTGGACGGGCTCGAACCGGTTCAGCTCGCATTCATGCAGGTCGAAGCTGGAACGCCCGTCGACCAGCACCTCCGCCAGCGCCTTGGCCACCCCCGCCGAATGCGTCACCCACACCGCCTCGGCCACCCAGAACCCGTCGAGCTGCGGCGCCTCCCCGATCAGCGGGAACCCGTCCGGTGTGAAGGAGAAGATCCCGTTGATCCCGTCGGTGTAGGCCGACTCCTTGAGCGCGGGCAGCAGTTCGACGGCGTCCCGCCAGGCAGGTTCGAAGTCCTCTTCGGTGAACGCCTGTACCGACGGCATCGTGGTGCCGTTGGGCCCGATCTCCTCCTGCCGGACCGGCATCGGCCGGTGCGCATAGGACCCGACGCCGATCTGATCCCCGTGTTCCCGGAAATACAGGTCTCTGTCCTGGTGCCGCAGGATGGGCCGTACCGCTTCAGGATTTCCTTCCAGTACGGCCAGCGGCTCCGACCGCGCGTACTGATGAGCCAGCGGCAGCAACGGCACACTGACGCCCGCCATCGCCCCGATGCCCGGCCCCCAGAACCCCGCCGCGCTGACCACGACATCAGCGGGTATGACCCGATACTCGAGCCCCTCAGCACCGGCCTCGACCGCCACCCCGGTGACACGCCCGCCCTGCTGTTCGATCCCGACCACGGTGTGGTGCGGCAGGAACCGCGCCCCCCGCTCGATCGCCCGCCGCGCCTGCGCCTCGCCGCACCGCAGTGAGTTGGCCAGCCCATCAGTAGGCACGAAATACCCGCCCAGCACCCGAGCGGGATCGAGCGGAGACCAGAGTTCAAGGCACCGCTCGGGACTGATCACCTCACCGTGCACACCCCACGCCTCGGCCCACCCCTGACGCCGCCGCAGGTCGGTGAGCCGCTCAGGCGTGGTGGCCACTTCCAGCCCGCCGACCTGCTTGAAGCACCACTGCCCGTCGAGCGAGAGCCCGCTGTACTTGTTGACCGTGTAGGTGGCGAACTCCGTCATCGTCTTGGACGGATTGGTCTGGAACACCAGCCCGGGCGCATGAGAACTCGACCCGCCCGCGGCGAACAGGGGCCCCTGCTCGACCACGGTGACGTCGGTCCACCCCCGCCCGGTGAGCTCATCGGCCAGGGCACAGCCCACAATGCCGGCTCCAATGATCACTAACCGCGGCCGGGACACCATGCGCCCTCCGGTTGTTCCCTAATACGCAACACGTACCGGACTACGCAACGAACATAGAGCCCACCCGACCCCCAAACAAGAGCCCCACAGCCACCAACCCAAACATGACATCAAGCCAAACACCCCGAAAACCCAGGACATCCACCGCCCAGAACACAACAAACCCGAAGGACAACCAGACCCAGAAGCCGAAGGGGCAACAAGGGACAGAAGCCGGGGGCAAGAAACAGGAGCCAGGGGCGAACGAGGCGGAGGGCACTCGGCTCGAAGAAGGCAACGGACGGACAGCGAGCCCGGGAGCCGGTTAAGGAGGGCCGTTACGGTGGGGACCACGTCCGACGTGAGAAGCGATCCCCCCGATCGGCGTCAACGAGCGACGGCGGGTGGCGTCAGCCCGGCTTGCCGTAACAGAAAGGAAAAACTAAGAACGCCCGTACGCATCCTCGAGGCGCTCGATGTCGTCCTCGTCGAAGTGGCCGAAGGCGATCTCGAGGATGCGGGTGGCGGGGCCGGAGCTGCTGAGGCGGTGGGTCTGGCCGGCGCGGATCAGAACCCGGTCACCAACGCCGGGCTCCGTGCGCTCGCCGTCGATCTCGAACACGCAGCCCGGGTCCAGCGCCACCCACAGCTCGTCGCGCGAGGTGTGCCGCTGAAGGCTGAGCCGCTGACCGGGCGCCACGTCGATGATCTTCACGGTCGACATCTCATTCAGGGTGAAGCGCTCAAACCCACCCCAAGGCCGGTCGTCCCTGATAACTGCCGCAAGACGGTCGATGTCGCCCATAAATCCCTCCGAAACGTGAAGATCAGCGAGCAACCTATCAGGTCAGCAGAATCCCACCGTCAACCGGCAGCGTCACGCCCGTGATGTACGACGAGGCTTCGCTCGCCAGAAACACCGCCGCCGCCACGAGTTCATCGGCCTCGCCCACCCGGCCCATCACCACCCGCTGCTCCAGCATGCGCTCCAGGTACCCGGCGCTGTACTCATCCGTCATCTCCGAGGCGAAGAAACCGGGCTCCAGGCAGTTGACCCGGATCCCGCGCCGCCCCGTCCACTGCTGCGCCAGATCACGGGTCAGCCCGATGACCCCGGCCTTCGACGCGCTGTAGGCCGCCTGCGGCAGCCCCGCCGTGGTCTCACCGAGGATGCTGCCGATGTTGACGATCGACGACCCGGGCCGCATGACGCGCGCGCACGCCTGCGCCATCCAGTAGCTCCCGTGCAGGTTGATGTCGATCACCCGCCGGAACTCCTCGGGACTCTCCCGCAGCGCCGGTACGGCCGTGCCCACCCCGGCATTGTTGATCAGAACATCGACCTGCCCGAACTCCGCCACAGCCGCCTCGACCAGCGCCTGGCACTGCTCGACCACGGTCACGTCGGTCGCGACGGCCAGGCAACGCCGCCCGGCCTCCTCGACCAGCTTCCGGGTCCCGTCGAGCCGGTCGGCCCGCCGGGCGCCGATCACGATGTCGGCCCCCGCCTGCGCCAGCCCGCGGGCGAAGGCCACGCCCAGGCCCGACGAAGCCCCGGTGACGATGGCCACCTTCCCGTCGAGCCTGAACTTGTCGATCATCAGAGACCGTACTCCTTGACGATGCGCTCGTGCCGCTCGACCTCGACGTCGATCTCGCGGGCCAGGTCGAGCCAGGCCAGCGGGTGCGACCAGCGCTCGGTGGCGTCGTCGAGCAGGGCGTCGACATCGGTCGCGGCGACGTCCGGCGGGACGGCGACCCAGCCGTAGACACCGGGCAGCGTCTCGCCGGAGCTCGGGTGGGTGACGGTGTAGTTTTCCTCCGAGTAGACCCACATCGGCCAGCCGCGCTCGGCCATGACCTCGGTGAACTCGGCCCAGTCGCTCTCGGACGGCGCGGCGCCGTCGAAGAAGTAGCTGACGTAGCCGCCGGGACGCAGGATGCTCACGGCCGCGAACGGCGGCACGAAGTTCTCCTGCTCCTTCGGGTCGTCGGGGATGGGCTCCAGCAGCTGCGGGTCGAAGACGACCAGGTCGCCGGCGTTGTACTCCATGCCACGCGGCTGCGGCAGCGCCAGGCGCGCCGTGGCCGGGCCGGTACGGATCGACAGCACCTGCCGCTGACCGCCGTCGGGCGCCGGGAGGATGACCCGGATCAGGCCCATCTCCTCCTCGATCGGGCCCTCGGTGGACTGGATCGGCATCCCGATCTTGGCCGCGCCCTTGCGGACGGTGTCCCAGTCCTCGGCGGCGGTGGCCATCACGACCATGCGCCAGACGTCCTCGTCGTTGAGCTCGTCGAGGACCTCCAGCAGCACCTGGGCACCGCGGGCGTTGTCGTCGAGCTGCTGCGCGGCGCCCGAGACCAGGCGGCGCGCCTCCGTGCCGGCGCCGGCGGCGATGGCGTGCTCACCCTCGGCGGCGGTCTCGGCCCAGCGCTCGCGGGCGCTGTGCAGGCGGGCGAGGGTGAGGTGCTGGGCGGCGTGCGGCAGCATCGCGGCCATCTGCTCGAGCCGCTCGTCCTGACGAGCCTCGATGAGCAGCGTGGTCAGGTACGCGACGTCGTCGGGGTCGGCCGTGGCGATGTCGCCGGAGTCGACGAGCATCTTCCAGTAGATGTCGGCGCCGGTGGCCGGGTAGCCGAGGAAGCCGAGCGTGGTGGTGTGACGGCGGGTGGCCTCCAGGTCGGAGCCGGAGATCGGGGCCAGCCAGCCGACCCACTTCTCGGGGTCGGCGTTGAAGCCGTCGGCGGCGTCGAAGTAGGCGACCCGCTCGTCCTCGGAGCCGGGAGCCTCCGGCTCGGCGGTGGCGTCGGCGGCGGCGCGCAGGCCGGCGATGCGCCCGGTGACGCTCTCCGGCTCGCGCAGTTCGCCGGAGAACTGCTCGGCGAGGTCGGCCAGCAGCCGCGCCTGCCACACGCCCTGGCGCGCGATGGCCAGGTCGCCGGCGACCAGGGCCAGCTCGACGCGGGCCTGGTAGCCGCCCATCATGCTGAAGTAGTCGATCCACTGGCGCAGGACGCGGCCGAGCTGCCAGGTGTTGGTGATCTGCGAGGAACCGGCCAGCTTGAGCACGACCTGCGCCCACTCGACGAAGTCGCGCGGGTGGTTGCCCACGACGTCGAGGTCGGGCAGCGCGTCCACGGCCTCGGCGGTACGGCCGAGCTCGGCGAGGATGCGTGCGCGGCGTACACCGTCGCGGTGGGGCTTGGCGGGCGGGTCGTCGGCCGGGAAGTCCGCGGCGGCCTGCAGCGCGGTCAGCGCGGCCTCGGCGCGGCCCGCGGTCAGCAGCGCGTGGGCGCTCGCGGCGCCGAGCTCCCAGCTGGCCGGCTTGTCGACGGCGCGCAACTGCTCGACGGCGGACTCGGCGTAGGTGACGGCCTCCTCGGCGCGCCCGGCGTCGACCAGGGCCGCGACGTACTGCGTCACCAGACCGGTGTAGGCGGGCTGGTCGGCGGACAGGCCCTCGATGGCCGCGCCCAGCTTCTCCAGGCGCTGCTCGGCGTAGCCGGGGCCGTCGGCGTTGGCCCAGGCCAGGGCGAGCGCCTCAACGGCGGCCGGGGCCGCGGGGCAGTCACGCACCTCTTCGCGCTGGGCGAAGGCGAGCAGCTCCTCGGCGTCGCCGATCGCCACCGCGCCCTGGGCCCGGTCGCCGACCCGGCCCACGAGATGCCAATAGCGGGCGTAGAACTCGAGCCAGGGCAGCCCGAGCTGCTCCGCCTGCTGCGCGATGGCCGGGGCCATCACGTCGAGCTGGGGATAGCGGCCCTCGTAGGCCTGTGCGGGGAGGTCTCCCAGCGCCATGGCGAGGCCAACGTTGCCCGCCTCGGAAAGCTGCTGCTGGGTGTCGCCGACCCAGGCCCAGATGTCCACGTCCATGGGGAGTCAGTCTGCCAGGTCAATGGGCGTGCCCCAAACGGAGAAGGCCTATCAGCTCATCCGATTCAGCCGCGTTCAGGACAGAAAATACCGGAGCCATGAGCCGATCGGTCGTCTCCTCGATCTTCGCCCGGCGCTCGATCACCTCGGCGGGGAGCTGCGGATAGGGCTCCGGCCAGGTGAAGAACCGCGCGATCGACTCGCCGGTCGCGCGTCCGAACGGGGTGCCCTCGTGCGAGGCGGCGAGGATGGCGTCCAGCGGATGCATCCCTTCCGCGATCACCGCATTGGCATGCAGACCGCCCCGTAGCTCCCGCACGACGTGCATGAGCTGCGTCGCCCGCGCGGGCGCGTCATCGGGCAGGGGTACGGCCCGCCACCCGGCGAACAACGGAGCCCCGACCGGCGAGGCCTTCTCGACGACCGGTTCGAGCAGCTCGGCGATCCTGGCGCAGCCGTCGAAGCCGCCGAGCTTGCGGCGCCCCCACGCGTGGCAGGCGCCGGTGTAGAGCTCGACCGCCTGCTCGACGGGCATCTTGCGGCCGGCGTCCCAGTTCTGCGCGACGTGCTCCGGCGGGAAGAAGGCGGCCACGGAGGTGACCACGTCGGCCTCGCACTCGCCGAGCACGCCGCAGCGCCCGCGGAAGTAGAGCTCGCGTGGGCCGAGGCCGTACTCCTCGCAGAGTGCCTTGGCCTCCCTCGACAGCATGAAGTTGCCGCCCAGGACGCCGATGGGCGCTTTGACCTCGATCGCGGTGGTCTGTGGATCAGCCATGCGCCCAGCATCGCTCAGGAGAACATTATTCTGCAAGGGTCAGGTCGCCGGAGGCGATGATCACCGCCGGTCCGCTGAGGTAGCTGGTCTCCTCGTCGAGGGTGACCGTGAGCCGGCCGCCGGCGACCTCCACGATCCACTCGCCGGTGACCTCGCCGCTCAGGTGGGCGGCGGCGACGGCGGTGGCAACCGCCCCCGTGCCGCACGAGCGGGTCTCGCCGGAGCCGCGCTCGAAGACGCGCATGACCGCGCGGCGCGGGCCCACGGCGTTGAACAGCTCGATGTTGACGCCGCTGGGGAAGACGCCGGGGTCGAAGGCCGGCTGGTGGGTCAGGTCGAGCTGGACGACGGGGTCGCCGATGGCGCAGGCCAGGTGCGGGTTGCCCATGTCGACGTGCAGGCCGGTGTATTCCTGGCCGGAGACGGAGGTGACGCTCTCGCCGTACACCGTGGGCTTGCCCATGTCTATCGTCACGTCCCCCTCGGCCCCGAGGCGGACCTTGCGGACGCCGCCGCGGGTGGCGATGCCGAACTCGCCCGGCTCGGCGAGACCGGCGTCGACGAGGTAGCGGGCGAAGACGCGGACGCCGTTGCCGCACATCTCGGCCATGCTGCCGTCGGCGTTGCGGTAGTCCATGAACCACTCGGTCTGCCCGGCCTGCTCGGAGACCTCGGGGCTGGTCTTGCTGCGGACCACGCGGAGCACGCCGTCGGCGCCGAGGCCGGTGCGGCGGTCGCAGATCTCGGCCACGAGCGCGGCCGACAGGTCGATCTCGCCATCCGGGTCGGGGATGATGACGAAGTCGTTCTCAGTACCGTGGCCCTTCAGAAACTTCATGACCCAAGCCTATCGACCGCAAGTCCCAGCAGATCGGGCGCGTCGTAGGGCAGCCAGACCACGCGGGGGTCGCGGCGGAACCACGACTCCTGGCGGCGGGCGAAGCGCCGGGTGGCCCGGACGGTCTCGGCGAACGCCTCCTCCTCGGTCCACTCCCCCGCCAGATATTTCATGACCTGGGCGTATCCCAGGGCGCGGCCTGCCGTACGGCCGTCCGCCAGGCCCTCATCGAGCAGGACCCGCACCTCGTCGACCAGGCCCGCCTCCCACATCCGCCCGACCCGCAGCTCGATGCGGGCGTCCAGTTCGGGGCGCGGCACGTCGAGGCCGATCTGGACACTCGGGTACAGCGCCTCGTAGGAGGGCATCGTCGCCGAGAAGGGGCGCCCGGAGAACTCGATGACCTCCAGCGCGCGCACGATCCGCCGGCCGTTGCTGGGCAGGATCGCCTCTGCGGCCTTGGGGTCGCTCGCCCGCAGCCGCTCGTACAGGACGGCGGGCCCCACCTGGGCCAGCTCCGCCTCCAGCCGGGCACGGACCGCCGGGTCGGTTCCGGGGAAGTCGAGGTCGTCGAGGGCGGCGCGCACGTACAGGCCGCTCCCGCCGACGAGGATCGGCACCTCCAGCTTGTCCAGCAGGGGCCGGACCAGCCTCTGGTACTCGGCCACGCTGGCGGTGACGGTCACATCCCAGATATCGAGCAGATGGTGAGGAACACCTCTTTGCTCGGTTTGGGAGAGTTTGGCCGTTCCAATGTTCATTCCTCGGTAAAGCTGCATGGAGTCGGCATTGATGCATTCGCCCCCCAGCCGGAGGGCCAGATCCACGGCGAGATCGGACTTTCCGGCCGCGGTGGGCCCCACGACGGCGATGACAGGCTGCTTGCGCACACCGATAAGTGTGTCAACACAAGGGGTATGAAGGAGACGACGGCTCGGGGGGGCCGTCAATGAGACATCGGGGGAAGACATGTCGATTTTCGACAAGGTCAAGGAGATGTTCGGCGGGCACGACGAGAAGCTGAAGAACATCCCCGAACAGGCCAAAGACACCGCCGGTCAGACTCAGGACTCGGCGGGCGGCATAATGGACGGCCTGCGCGAGAAGGCCGAGGACGCCGCCAACCAGGGCATCGACAAGGCCTCCACGGCCGCGAGCGAGGCCACCGGCGGCAAGTTCGACGAGCACATCGCCAAGGGCACCGACATGGCCAAGGACGCCGCCGACAAGATCGACGGCAAGGAAGGCTAGAGATCCAGCAGCGTGGGCTGTAGGTAGCCCTCGTGGGTGAGCAGCCAGCGTTTGGTCTCCACGCCGATACCGCCGCTGAAGCCGCCCAGGCCCGCCGCCGCGAGCACGCGGTGGCAGGGCACCACGATCGGGATCGGGTTCGAGCCCATGATCGACCCGATCCCGCGTGCGGGCACGCTCGTGCCGCTCAGCTGGGCGAGCTCGCCGTAGGTGACGACCTTCCCGTACGGCACGCCGTGCAGGGCCCGTAGCACCGCCCGCCGCGACCCCGCCATGAGACTCCAGTCGATGGGCGTCTCGAACGCCCTGAGCTCACCGGCGAAATAAAGCTTCAGCTCATCGAGCACGAAAGCCGTACGATCCGGGTCATGAACCTCGTCGAGGCCGACCTGGAGCGGACGCCAGCCCGTCGCGACCAGCCCGTCCTCGGTGACGGCCACATGGAAGGCGCCGACGGGCGTCGGCAGCTGAGCGTAGGCGACGGTGAGCATCGTGTCCTCTCGTGAACTGGTCGTGCTGGGCACCTCAAGCGCGGTCCCTACCCGACACCGTAATCACAATGGCTATGTTTTGCGGTGGGATGGGCAGGGTTACCTGTTCGATCCCGGCGAGGGCAGCCAGCGCCAGCTCCTGCACGCCGGGCTCAGCTCCAGCCAGCTGCACTGGATCTGCGTCACGCACTTCCACGGCGACCACTGCCTCGGCGTGCCCGGCATCGTCCAGCGCATCGCGCGCGACCGCGTGCAACACGAGGTCAAAGCGGTCTACCCGGCCAGCGGCGAGCAGTACTGGAACCGCCTGCGCCACGCCGCGGTCTTCACCGACACCGAGGCCATCACCGAACACCCCGTCTCCGGCGACACCGCCACCCTGCCGCCGCTGACCGCGCGCCGCCTGTCCCACCCCGTCGAGTCGTACGGCTACCGCCTCCAGGAACCAGACGGCCGCCGCATGCTCCCTGAACGCCTCAGAAGGCACGGCGTCACCGGCCCCGACGTGCGCGTTCTGCAGGAGGAAGGCGTGCTGCGCGGCGTCACGCTGGAGATGTGCAGCACGCCACGCCCCGGCCAGTCGGCGGCGTTCATCATGGACACCCGCCTGTGCGAGAACGTCTTCGCCCTGGCCGACGGCGTGGACCTGCTGGTCATCGAGTCGACGTTCCTGTCGGCTGAAGCCGCCCTGGCCAAGGAGTACGGCCATCTGACCGCGCAGGAGGCCGCGCTCGTGGCCAAGGAGTCGGGCGCGCGCCGCCTGGTCCTGACCCACTTCTCCGAGCGCTACGGCCTCGACGCCGAGCCGGTCTTCCTGGAGGAGGCCCGCGCGGTCTTCGACGGCGACGTGATCGTGGCCCGCGACCTCATGACCGTCCAGGTCCCGAAGCGCCCCTAACTCCAGACCGCCACCGCATACCCGACCCCGTAGGGCGCGCACTCCAGCACCAGCTCCGGCCGCAACTCCACCCCCGCCGCCGCTCCGGCCAGCACCTGCAGCGGCGCCCGCCCGCCGGCCCACAGCTCCGCCGCCTCGCCGGGGTCGAGCTCGGCGAGCGCCGCGAGGTCCGCCTCGGCGAGCGCCTTGACCAGCCTTCTCTGGTACGGCTCCGCCGCGGGGTCCAGGTAGCCGGGGGACTTGCCGGTCAGCCTGGCCGAGCCGTCGGCCATGACCAGCAGCGCGACCCGCGACCCGGAGGCCAGGCGCTCCCCCAGCTCAAGGCACTGGGCGGGACCGGCGTCCACGGCCACCGCCAGGAACCCGTCCGGGTCGCCGCCCAGCAGCCATCGCCCGATCGTCAGCGACAACGGCAGCACCGGATCGCCCACGCCGGTCCTGACGTCCACGCCCCAGGGGGCCAGCGAACCCGCCGAACGCGGGCCGTACTCGCGTGTGGTGTCGTCACCGCCGACGACGAACAGCAGGTCGGGGGCGGCGGCACGCAGGGCGGCCACGGCCTCCGCGCAGGCGGCGCGCAGACCGTCGAGCTCGGGGGCGGCGGCACCGGCGAGCTCGGGCACGATCAGCGGAGGATGCGGGCAGACGGCCGCGGCGACAAGCACGCCGCCAGGGTATGCGAACGCCTGACGGCGGTTCACCTACAGATAGGGGTTGTGCCCTTCGCGGACCCGGCCGAACAGGTGAACGGCATGGGCATGCGCCGCGGCGTGCAACCCGTGACCGAAGCTCACCCTGGCCACCCCCATCGCGGCCAGTTCGGCCAGGGACGGTGAACCCTTGTGGAAGATCACGTTCACCGGACCGCCGATCGCCGCGGCCAGGGCGGCGGGGTCCGGGGCGAGGATCGGGTAGACGCAGTCGGCGCCCGCCTCCAGGTACCGATGGGCCCTGGCCGCCGCGTCCTCCCGCGTCCCGGCGCCGCCCAGGAAGGTGTCGACACGAGCGTTGATCACCAGCTCTCCTCCGGCGGCGGCCCGTACCTCGGCCAGGAAGTCCGCCTGCTCCGCCGGGTCGATCATCTGGCCGGTGCCGGGGTCGGAATCCTCCAGGTTGCAGCCCACGGCGCCCGTCGCCAGCAGGCGCTCCACCAGCTCGGCCGGCTTGAGCCCGTAGCCGCGCTCGATGTCGGCGGTCACCGGCACCTCCACGACCCGCGCGATCCGCCCCACCGCGGCCAGCATCTCGGCCACCGGCGTGGCCTCGCCGTCGTCGTAGCCGAGCACACGCGCGATCGCCGCACTCCCGGTCGCCACGACGGCGAACCCCGCCTCCCGAACGGCCCGCGCCGACGCGGCGTCCCAGACGTTCGGCAGGACCAGGGGATCGCCGGGCACGTGCAGAGCTCGCAGGGCGGCGGCCTTCTGACTCGTCATACCCGGAACCTACGGTCACACCAGGCCACCCCAGAAGGTCCATTCACCCCCAGAACCGCCCGACCACTCCACCCGCGACGCGAGATTTCCGGCACGCGGACGGAACTGGTCAGGGGTTGGGGTGGGTCAGCAACCGGATGCGGCGCATTGGCCGGTCAGCTCGCCGGCCGGGCCGTCCGCCGGGTTGTCCGGGGCGGTGGTGTTGTTGCCTGCCGAACCCGGCTTGTCCGTGCTGGGCTTACCGGTTCCGGGCTTGGGCGTTCCGCGGTCGGCGGTGTTCGGCTTGGCCGGGACCTGCGGGTTGGGGTTCTGGGGGACGGCGTCCTGGGGAAGGTTCTCGTCGGCGGTGTCGCCGTCCTTCGGCGCGTCGGTGGTGACGTCGCCCACCGAGGCGTCCTCGTCCTCCGCCAGCCGCGGATCCGGCTTCTGCTGCTGCGTCTGCTGAACGGTCTGCGGCTGCGTACCCCCGGCCGGGGTCTGGTCACCGTTGGCCAGGAAGAAGCCGGCGCCTCCCGCCGCGAGCGCGACCACCAGGGCCGACGCGACGATGATGATCGTCTTGTTCTTCTTGGAGGGGGTACGGCGTGCGCGCCGAGGCTCCTCGCCCGGTCCGTCGAGGATCTCGGGCTTGTCCGGCTCGGTCGGGTGATGCATGGGGGACAGCTCCCTGCGGTCGTATCGGGAAAGCTCGCCGGCTTCCGCGGGTGATGGACCACACTAGCCGCAGCAGTGGAATGCTCGCACAACAATCACAGCCTCAATCACCGCTCAATCACAGGGAATCACGACTTGTCACGCTTTGGAGCCATTCGCCCAGGTGGGCAGGGCCGGCTGGCGTCCGCCATATCCGTGGTGATCGTCTTGACCGTGGCCGGGTTCGGCATTCTGCTGGCATTCGGGCCTTCCGAAAGATCACCCGAACTCCACTATCGGGTAACGCCGCTTTCCCCATCACCCTCGCCCCCCGCCCTGACCGGCGACACCGCCCCCGCCGCCTGGATCCAGCTGATCCCCGCCCCCGGCAAGACGCCCCCGCCATCCTCTCCACCGGAAACCCCAACCCTGGGCCCACCTCCGGCAGACGGCTTCCCCCCAACCCTGCCCAGCACACCCCTGAACGACCACACCTCCCGGGCCACCGACCCTCCCCCTCAGGGCAACTCCCGCCAGGACGACCCCCGCCAAGCCGGCCCACCCGCTCAGAGCAGCACCCCGCCGGCCGTCAACCCACCAGCTCAGAACACCGCACCGGCCAACACCGGCACCCCCGCCCAACCGGCCCAGCAGGCCCCCGAGCCGGCACCGAACCCGGGCCACAACCCGTGCGCCACCTTCCCGGACATCCGCCGGGACTACTGCGACCGCCTACTCAGCAATCCCGGCTAACCCGGCAGCCGGGGCACCGGGTAGCGGGGCCGGAGCAGGGGGTCTGCGTGCGTTGTCGCGGCGGGGACCACGTCCGGCTGCCGGCCACCGAACCGGGCCGCCCGCCAGGGTCGGCGGGCGGCGGGGGCGGCGGCTTGCCGTAACGGAAAAGGGGCGGACACACCGAACCAGACAGCAACCCCAGAGAACCGATCCAACGGGAAACCAGCAGAAACGACCGAAATAGAGGATCTACTGGGGTGCGCAGGAAGAGGTGGGAAGGGGCGGGCGGCCGAGGGTGGGCATGCCGAGGGAGACGCCCTTGGGCGCAGACGGGACGGGGGAGCCCTGGCGGGCCTGCCACGCGTCGCCCGCGCGGGTACGGCGGAGCGACCGCACGGCGCCGTCGGCCACCAGGTGGTGCGGTGCCGCGTACGTGACCTCGACCGTCACCATGTCCCCGGGCCGCGGCGTCTCGCCGTCGCCCACCGCGAAGTGCACGAGCCGGTTGTCGCCCGCGCGCCCGCTCAGCCGCAGCGTCGCCGCGTCCTTGCGACCCTCGCCCTCCGCGACCAGCACCTTCAGCGTCCGTCCGACCTGCTTCTTGTTCTCCGCCCAGGAGATCTCCTCCTGCAGGGCCACCAACCGCTCGTACCGCTCCTGCACCACTTCCTTGGGCAGCTGGTCGGGCATGGTGGCGGCGGGCGTGCCGGGCCGGATGGAGTACTGGAAGGTGAAGGCGTTGGCGAAGCGCGACTCGCGCACCACGTCGAGCGTGCCCTGGAAGTCCTCTTCCGTCTCGCCGGGGAAGCCGACGATGATGTCGGTGGAGATCGCGGCGTCGGGCATGGCGTCGCGGACCCGGGAGATGATGCCGAGGTAGCGCTCGGCCCGGTACGAACGGCGCATCGCCTTCAGCACCCGGTCGGAGCCCGACTGCAACGGCATGTGCAACTGGTGCATCACGTTGGGCGTCTCGGCCATGGCGGCGATCACGTCGTCGGTGAACGCGGCCGGGTGCGGCGAGGTGAAGCGGACCCGCTCAAGCCCCTCGACGGAGCCGCAGGCGCGCAGCAGCTTGCCGAAGGCGAGCCGGTCGCCGAACTCCACGCCGTAGGTGTTGACGTTCTGGCCCAGCAGGGTGACCTCGAGAACGCCCTGGTCGACCAGGGCCCTGACCTCGGCCAGCACGTCGCCGGGGCGGCGGTCCTTCTCCTTGCCGCGCAGCGACGGCACGATGCAGAACGTGCAGGTGTTGTTGCAGCCGACCGAGACCGACACCCACGCCGCGTAGGCCGACTCGCGCTTGGTCGGCAGCGTCGAGGGAAAGACCTCCAGCGACTCCTTGAGCTCGACCTGCGCCTCTCCGGCGATCCGCGCGCGCTCCAGCAGCACCGGCAGTGATCCGATGTTGTGGGTGCCGAACACGACGTCCACCCACGGCGCCTTGCGGACGATCTCGCCCTGGTCCTTCTGCGCCAGGCAGCCGCCGACGGCGATCTGCATGTCGGGGTTCTTGACCTTGGCGGGACGCAGGTGGCCGAGGTTGCCGTAGAGGCGGTTGTCGGCGTTTTCCCTGACGGCGCAGGTGTTGAAGACGACCACGTCGGCGGTCTCGCCGTCGGTCGCCGCCACGTAGCCCGCGTCTTCCAGCAGGCCCGACAGCCGCTCGGAGTCGTGCACGTTCATCTGGCACCCGTATGTGCGCACTTCGTAGGTGCGGGCGCTCTCCTGGGTAACAGTCATCGCACGTTCAAGGGTAGTCGTTGTACGGCTTGCGCCGTCCCCCTCACTGGCTAAAACTCCAGCTTGGTGGCGTGATGTGATCGGATCGGTACCGCCTGGTTAGTGACCAGCGTCCTTACGCCCTTTAGGTTGCATCCATGACGGAGAACGGGCACGCGTCTCCACTAGTACAAATGGAGAACGTCAACAAGCACTTCGGGGCGCTGCACGTCCTGAGGGACATCAACCTGACCGTCTCCCGTGGCGAGGTTCTGGTCGTGATCGGCCCTTCGGGTGGAGGGAAGTCGACGCTCTGCCGTACCATCAACCGGCTTGAGACCATCGACGCCGGGAAGATCGTCTTTGACGGGCAGGTGCTTCCGGACGAGGGCAAGGCGCTGGCCAAGCTCCGGTCCGAGGTCGGGATGGTGTTCCAGTCGTTCAACCTGTTCGCCCACAAGACGATCCGCGAGAACGTCACCCTGGGCCCCACCAAGGTGCGCGGCACGGCGAAGGATCAGGCCGACAAGCGGGCGATGGAGCTGCTGGAGCGGGTGGGCATCGCCACGCAGGCGGACAAGTACCCCGCGCAGCTCTCGGGTGGGCAGCAGCAGCGCGTCGCGATTGCCAGAGCGCTCGCGATGGATCCGAAGATGATCCTTTTCGACGAGCCCACCTCGGCCCTGGACCCGGAGATGGTCCAGGAGGTTCTCGACGTCATGATCGGGCTCGCGCGCGACGGGATGACCATGATGGTCGTCACGCACGAGATGGGGTTCGCACGCAGGGCGGCCAACCGGGTCGTGTTCATGGCCGACGGGCAGATCGTCGAAGAGAACACCCCTGACGAGTTCTTCACCAACGCCCAGACCGACCGGGCGCGGGACTTCCTGTCGAAGATCCTCACGCACTGAAGATTGAGGTAAAGACTCATGTACAAGCGTCGAATCGGCGCCGCGGGCGCCGTGGCCGCACTCGCGGTCGGACTGGCGGCCTGTGGCGGCGGCGGGGGCGGCAGCTACTCGACCGTGGTCGACAAGGTGACCGGTGCCAGCGAGATCATCGTGGGCACCAAGTGGGACCAGCCCAGCCTGGGCCTGAAGACCGGCAACGAGCCCGTCGGCTACGACGTCGACATGGCCAAGGCCGTCATCAAGGAACTGGCCGCCGGCAAGGATGTCAAGATCACCTGGAAGGAGGCGCCTTCCAAGAACCGCGAGGCGCTGCTCCAGAACGGCACCGTTGACATCATCTTCGCCACGTACTCCATCACCGAGGAGCGCAAGGGCAAGGTCTCCTTCGCCGGGCCGTACATCGTCGCCCACCAGGACACCATGGTCCGCGCGGACGACGCGGCCATCGCCAAGGCGATGGACCTCAAGGACAAGCGGATCTGCCAGGCCGCGGGCTCCAACTCCTACAAGCGCATCACCGACCCGCCGCCGGACGGCAAGCTGGGCCTGCCGGCCAAGCTGGTCGGCGCGAGCAACTACTCGGAGTGCGTGCAGAAGCTGAGCGGCTCGAACCTCGACGCGGTCACCACCGACGACCTGATCCTGGCGGGCTTCGCCAAGCAGGCCGGCGGCAACTTCAAGATCCTCGGTGACCCGTTCACCGACGAGAAGTACGGCATCGGCCTGAAGAAGGGCGACACCAAGACCTGCGAGGCGGTCAACAAGGCCGTCACCTCGCTGTACCAGAAGGGCGAGGCCCAGAAGATCTGGACCACGTGGTTCGGCGACGCCAAGGGGCTGACGGCGCCCACCGCCGCGCCGCCCTTCGAGGGTTGCGCGTAAGGACACGCCCATGTCGCGGCGGCCGGTGATCCGGCCGCCGCTGCTATATGCGGTGGAGCACAATGGACGAACTCATTGAATACGGGCCGGACCTTCTCAAGGGCTTCCTGGTCAACCTTCAACTGTCGGCGATCTGCACGGTCCTCGCGCTGGTCCTGGGCACGATCCTGGTGGCGATGCGGGTCTCCCCCATCCCGGTCCTCCGGGCCGCGGGCACGACCGTCGTCAACGTCGTCAGGAACACGCCGCTGACCCTGCTGCTGGCGTTCAGCGCACTGGGTCTCAGCGACACGCTCGGGCTCACGTTCTCGGACGAGCCGTACGACAACGCGTTCTGGCTGGTCGTGATGGCCATGTCCATCTACGCCTCGACGTTCGTCTGCGAAGCGCTGCGCTCGGGCATCAACACCGTGCCCATGGGTCAGGCGGAGGCGGCGCGGGCGGTCGGGCTGACCTTCATGCAGACGTTGCGGCTGATCATCCTCCCGCAGGCCTTCCGCGCGGTCATCGCGCCGCTGGGCAGCGTCATCATCGCCCTGATCAAGAACACCACGGTGGCCCAGGCGGGCGGCCTGCTGGCCGACGCGGCCTTCGTGATGTACGACACCTTCGACACCACGGGCGTCTCCATCCCGATCTTCATCGGGCTCGTCATCGCCTTCATGGCGGTCACTCTCCCGATCGGCTGGTTCACCGGCTGGCTGGCCAAGCGACTGGCGGTGGCGCGATGACCAAGCCGCAGGCAACCGTCCTCTACGACGCCCCCGGCCCCAAGGCGCGGCTGCGCAACAACCTCTACACGATGATCACCGTGGTCGCCCTGCTGGCCATCGCCGCGTTCGTGGTGGTCAAGCTCAACGAGAAGGGTCAGTTCGCCGGCAACATCTGGGCGCCCTTCTTCGAGTGGGAGACCTGGAACCAATACCTGATCCCCGGCGTGCAGGGCACGCTGACGGCGGCGGTGCTGGCCTCGATCTTCGCGTTGATCTTCGGCTCCGTCTTCGGCCTGGCCAGGCTCTCCGACCACAGGTGGATCAGGATCCCGGCGGGCTGGGTGGTGGAGGTCTTCCGTGCCATCCCGCTGCTGCTGCTGATCTTCTTCATCTGGTTCCTGGCGCCCGACCTGATGGGCGGCGGCGACTACGGCCTGCTGGCGCTGGTGATCGGCCTGACCCTGTACAACGGGTCGGTGCTGGCCGAGGTGGTGCGGGCCGGCGTGCTCGCCGTGCCGAAGGGCCAGTCGGAGGCCGCCTACGCGATCGGCATGCGCAAGAGCGGCGTGATGCGGCTGATCCTGCTCCCGCAGGCGCTCACCGCGATGATGCCCGCGGTGGTGAGCCAGCTCGTGGTCCTGCTCAAGGACACCGCGCTCGGCTACATCATCACCTACATCGACCTGCTGAACATGGGCTTCAAGATCCTGCCTTCGGTGCATTTCGGCACGAAGCTGGTAGCGGCCATCTTCATCGGCGTCTTCTACATCGGGCTCAACATGCTCCTCAGCTGGTTCGCCAACTGGCTGGAGAAGCGCAGCCGCCGCAGCCGCAAGACCGCGGCCAAGCCGGTGGCCCTGACCAACGACATGGGCAACATCGCCTGAGTCCGTGAGGGGTGGTTCCACGCGACCACCCCTCACGAGCGGCCGTTTTCCGGCAGGATGCCGCTATGCCGTGGCCTTCCCCCATCTCCACCACCGACGTCGCGCGTGCGGCCCTGCGGCTGGGCTGGCCCAGCGCCCAGTCCGGCCAGGTGTGGTGGACAGAGGACCGCCCCGACGAGGGCGGCCGCACGACGATCATGCACAGGGCCGCCGACGGCGCACGGAGCGAGCTGCTGCCCGCCCCCTGGAACGCCCGCACCCGCGTCCACGAGTACGGCGGGCGCCCCTACGCCGTCACCGCCGACAACCTGATCGTCTTCACCCATCAGCCCGACCAGCGCCTCTACCTCCTCGACGGCGAGCCACGGCCGCTCACCCCCGACGACGGCGCCCGTTACGCCGACCTGCTCGTCCGCGACGACCAGGTCTGGTGCGTACGCGAGCGCCACACCGGCGACGGCAAGGTCGTGCGCGCCATCGTCTCGGTCCCCTTAGAGGGCGGCGACCCGCGCGAATGGGTGACCGGCGCCGACTTCTACGCCGCCCCCGCCCTCTCCCCCGACGGCCGCCACCTGGCCTACATCTGCTGGAACCACCCGCGCATGCCCTGGAACGGCACCGAACTGCGCGTGCTGCGCCTTGAGGACGGCTCCTCCTGGACGGTCAAGGGCGGCTCGTCCGAGTCCGTCCTCTCCCCGCAGTGGAAGGACGACCAGACCCTCTACCTGGTCTCCGACTGGTCAGGCTGGTGGAACCTCTACCAGATCACCATGTACGGCACCTCCGCACAGGCGCTCTTCCCGGCCGAGGAGGAGTTCGCGTGGCCGCTGTGGGTGCTGGGCGGCCGGCCGTACCTGCCGCTCGGCGACGGGCGACTCGCGGTCGTGCACGGCCGCGGGGACCTGCGCCTGGCGCTGCTCGACCCCGACTCGGGCGAGCTCACCGACCTCGACGTCCCCTACGACGGCTGGGAGCCCAAGCTCGCCGCCGACGGCACGTCCGTCATCGGGCTCGGGTACGGCGGCGCCGTCCCCCGATCGGTGGTCAGGATCGACACGGTCACCGGCCGGGTGGAGGCGTTGCGGCGCGGCATCGACGAACTGCCCGACATCGCCTACCTGCCCAAGGCGCGCGCGGTCGAGTTCCAGGGCAGGTTCGGACGGCACGTGCACGGCTTCCTCTACCCGCCCGCCAACCCGGAGGTGCGCCAGGAGGGCAGCACGCCGTACGTGGTGTTCGTGCACGGCGGCCCCACCGGGCACGCGCAGTCGGAGCTCGACCTGGAGAAGGCGTTCTTCACCTCGCGCGGCATCGGGGTGCTCGACGTCAACTACGGCGGCTCCAGCGCGTACGGCAGGGCCTACCGCGACCGGCTCAAAGGCCAGTGGGGCGTCGTCGACGTCGAGGACACGGTCGCCGCCGCCGAATGGCTGGCCGCCGAGGGCCTCGCCGACCCGGCCAAGATCGCGGTGCGCGGCGGCAGCGCCGGTGGCTGGACGGTCATGGCGGCCTGCTGCCGTTCCGACGTGTTCGCCGGCGGCGTCTCCTACTACGGCGTCAGCGCGCTGGCCCCGCTCATCGCGCACACCCACGACTTCGAGTCGCGCTACATGGAGTGGCTGGTCGGCGCCGACGAGTCCGTCTACGCGGAACGCGAGCCGCTCGCCCTGGTGTCCGGGGTTTCCTGCCCGATGTTGCTGCTCCAGGGGCTGGAGGATCCGATCGTGCCCCCGGAGCAGTCGAGCGCGTTCGCCGACGCGCTGCTGGAGCGGGGCATCGCGTGCACGTACCTGGCGTTCGAGGGCGAATCCCACGGCTTCCGCCGCGCCGAGACCCGCACCACCGCCCTGGCCGCCGAGCTGGCCTTCTACCAGCAGATCTTCAGCTAGCTCCGGCCGATGAGCAGCGGCGCCCGCCCGCCCACCCGTTCGATCACGTCGGTGACGCGGTAGAGCGGATGGTCGCCCGAACCGATGAACCGGAAGATCCCCCACAGATGGGTCAGATGATCCACCGTGTACGGGTCCTGATACCGCTCCATCGCCCGCTCCTCCCAGACCTCCGGCGCGACGTCCACATACTCCAGCCCGAGCGCCGCCGCGGCCTCCCCGGCCGTCGCCATCTGCCCGGTCAGTGGTACGACCCGGTCCACCGGCCCCGCCTCCTCCAGGAACCCGGCCGCCACCCTGGCCACGTCCTCGGCGGCGATGAGCGGGATCTTCGTGTCCGGCGCGCCCAGCGGAAGGGCCAGCTCACGTTCGCCGGCCGCCACCTTGAGGTTTTCGAAGAACACCGCGGCCCGCAGATGCACCGCACCGACGTCGGCCCAGTCGAAGACCTGCTCCGACAGCCAGTGGCGGCGCATGCGCGGGGTGAACGCCTCGGGTGAGGCGTCCAGTTGCGACACCTCCACCACCCGCTCCACCCCTGCCCGCTTGGCCGCGGCGGCGACCGAGGCGGTGGCGTCCAGCAGTCCCGCGGTAACCGGGTAGGTGAAGTAGACCCGCGAGACCCCCTCGAACGCCTTGACCACCTGGGAGACCTCCCGCAGATCACCGACCACCACCTCGGCGCCCCGTTTTTTGAGCTCTTCGGCTCGATGGTCGTCCCGGCGCACGAACGCCCTCACTTGGTGACCACGTTCAAGCAGCAGCTCGGCGACCAAGCGCCCGGTACCACCCTGGGAACCACCTGCGGCTCCGGTAACAAGAATCATCGCGACACCCTTCTCGGTAACCCAGCCCATCCGACACCCGCGCGGCGTCCTCCACCCGCTCAACAGCCCCACGCAACGCACCCCGCGCGGCGTGCTCTGTGCGGCATTTCTCCCGGTGTTCCTCCCTCAACCCGATGTCCCGGGGTGGTCAGGAGGGGGTGAGGGGTTCGGGCAGGGTGAGCGTGAAGAGGCCGAGCCGTTCCAGATCGCGCAAGAACGGCGCGGCGGCGAAGGCCTGAGCGGGGCCGTAGACGCCCGGACGGTCGGGGCCGCGGCCGTCGGCCAGGCGCACAGCGGCCTCCACCGAAGCCACCGCGCTCTCCCCCCACAGGTCACGCCCGCTTGCCTGACCGGCCCGGTTGCCGTCGGCCGTCACCACCTGGACGGCGACGGTGAAGTGGGAACCGGCGCGCGTGGCGGCGTCGACGTGTTCGTTGGTGAACGCGCGTTCGTCGCTGAACGTGTCGGCCGTGAGCTGCGCCTCCACCCGGCGGGCGGTCACGTGGCGGGGGATGGTGACGACGTCCGACGACGGAAGGGGGGCGATCATGCTGCGCGGCCCCAGCGGCGGCGGGAAGGGGTAGACGGCGTTGCGCGGTTCGATGTCGCCGACGTGGAAGGCGCCGTCGGTGTAGGTGATGCGCCGCGTGTCGGCGAACAGCAGCTCGGCCGTCCCCTTCGCGCCGGTCGTCAGCATCCAGTCGCTCACCGCGTAGGCGACGGTGACCCGGTCGACCTCGCTCATCCCGGCCGCCACGGCGCCTGCGAGCAGGTCGCCCAGCCCGCCGTAGAAGCTCATCGCGGTGACCATGGTGATGCCGGCGCTCTGGGCACGGGCGTCCATCTCCGCGTACATCCAGGCGGTGTGGTGCTGCTCCAGCGCGTGGTCGACGTAGTGGCAGCCGCCGTCGACGGCGGCCCGCGCGACCGGCCGTCCGGTGTGGGTGAACGGCCCCGCGCAATGGATCAGTACGTCAGCCTCGGCGGCCAGCTCCCGCAGGGCCGCCGGGTCGTCCAGTGCGGCCTGACGGACCCGGGCCCCGCCGAGTTCGTCGGCCATGGCCTTGAGCTTGCCCTCGTCGCGCCCGGCCAGGATGACCTCCGCGCCCCGGGCACGTAATTCGGCGGTGGCCAGGCGGCCGGTGTGGCCGGTGGCCCCGTAGACGGCGATGTTCACGACTCGCCTCCGTGTTTCATACTGACGGTAGGTAACGTGCCTTCGAAGTTACGTACCGCGAGTATGCAAGTCAATGGGGAGCACGAAGATGACGCGCCGCACGCAGGCGGAGCGCTCGGACACGACCACGTCGCAGCTGATCAGCGCGGCGCGAAAGCTGTTCGGCGAGTACGGCTACGCCGCCACCTCCATCGACGCCGTCGCCGCCACGGCCGGGGTCACCAAGGGCGCCGCCTACCACCACTTCGATGGAAAACTCGGCCTGTTCCGCGCCGCCTTCACCCGCGAACAGGAGGAGATCGCCGCCCACCTGGAAGAGGTGGGCGCCGCATCCCCCGACGCGTGGACCGCGCTGCGGCACGGCTGCCGCACCTTCCTGGAGCACTGCCTCGACCCGGGCTTCCGCCGCATCGTCCTGCTGGACGCGCCATCGGTGCTGGGCTGGGAAGAGGTACGCCAGATCCAGCAAGCCCACACCCTGCGCGTCCTGCTGAACGCCATGCGAGCAACCGACGACACACTCCCCGCCGAAGCGTTGGCGATCAGAGGTCAGTTGATGTTCGGCGCCCTGTGCGAAGCCGGCATGCTCCTGGCCCGCTCCCCAGACCCCACCGCCGCCCTACCCCCCATAATCACCCAAGCAAACCACCTCCTAACCGCCCTCCACACCCCCTAATCCCCACCCCCCAAGAACCCCAGCCCCTCACGCCCCCTGCCAGCCCCTGCCAGCCCCTGCCGCCTCACGGTCTCCGCCCTCCCAGCCCCCGGCCCCCGGCCTCACGCCCTCTCTGTCCCACGCCTCACGGCCCGCCCCCCTCCGCCGGCTCTGCCGCCTCACGGTCGCCGCTCTCTCAGCCCTGTCCTCGGACACCTCACCCTCTAGTGCGGCGTCCGGGCCATCGGAACCGTGGGGGAGGTTGACGAAGGGCCGTTGCGGCGGGTGCCACGTCCGACGTGAGAAGCGATCCCCCCGACCTGCCCCGGCGCACGTCGGCGGGTGGTGGTGGCGGTGGCTTGCCGTAACAGAAGAAAGGGGGATTCGCCGCTGGCGAGACGAAATCCCGTCAGCGGGCGAACTCGGTGGCGCGGGACTCGCGGACGACGGTGATGCGGATCTGCCCCGGGTAGGTGAGTTCTTCTTCGACCTGTTTGGCCACGTCGCGGGCGATCACCTGGGCCTGGATGTCGTCGATCGCGTCCGGCTTCACCATCACGCGGATCTCGCGCCCGGCCTGCATAGCGAACACCTTGTCCACGCCGTCGTACGACTGGGCGATCTCCTCCAGCCGCTCCAGCCGCTTGACGTAGGCCTCCAGCGACTCGCGGCGCGCACCAGGGCGGCTGCCGGAGATGGCGTCGGCGGCCTGGGTCAGTACGGCCTCGACGGTCCGGACCTCGACCTCGTTGTGGTGGGCCTCGATGGCGTGGACCACGTCCTCGTCCTCGCCGTAGCGCCGGGCGATCTCCGCGCCGATCAGCGCGTGGGAGCCTTCCACCTCGTGCGTCAGGGCCTTGCCGATGTCGTGCAGCAGGGCGCAGCGTTTCATGAGCGCTTGGTCCATCTTGAGTTCGGCGGCCATGATGCCGGCGATGTGCGCGGACTCGATGAGGTGCTTCAGGACGTTCTGTCCATACGAGGTGCGGTAGCGGAGCTGGCCGAGCAGCAGGGTGAGCTCGGGGTGCATGTCCGTGATGCCCAGCTCGACCAGGGCGTCTTCACCGGCCCGCGCGCACAGGTCGGCGACCTCCTGGCGGCTGCGGTCGTGCGCCTCTTCGATGCGTTGCGGGTGGATACGCCCGTCGAGCACGAGCTTTTCGAGAGTGAGCCTTGCCGTTTCCCGGCGTACCGGGTCAAAACACGACAGAAGCACCGCTTCCGGGGTGTCGTCGATGATCAGGTTCACGCCGGTCGTGGATTCGAACGCGCGGATGTTGCGCCCCTCGCGGCCGATGATGCGGCCCTTCATCTCGTCGCCCGGCAGGTGCAGGACGCTGACGACCGACTCGGCCGTCTGCTCGGCCGCCACCCGCTGTACGGCCAGCGTCACGATCTTGGTAGCCCGCTTCTCACCCTCCTTGCGGGCGGTGCCCTCGATGTCGCGGATGATCAGCGCCGCCTCGCGCTTGGCCTGGTTCTCGATCTCCTTGACCAGCTCGGACTTGGCCTGATCCGCGCTCAACCCGGACACCCGCTCCAGAATGGCCCGGCGCTCGTCCTCGACCTGCAGCAGTTCCTCGCGCCGCCCGGCCAGCTCCGTCTCGGTCTCGGCCAGCTTGCGGTCGCGTTCGCTCTGGCGCCGTGCCTCCTCGTCGAGCCGCTGCTCACGCTCGGCCAGCCGGCCTTCCCGGCGTTCGAGGTCGGTGCGCAGCTCCTTGAGCTCGGTCTTCAGGATCCGGCTCTCCTCTTCGACCTCCCGCCGCATCTGCGTCGCGCTCGCCGCCGCCTGCTCCGACCTGCGCAGAATGTCCTCGGCGTCGGTCTCCGCCTTCGCGCGGATCTCCCCGGCCTCCAGACGCGCCTGCTCCAGTTCCTCGTGGACGGCGGCCTCCTGCTCGGGGGACGGCTTCGCCGTACCTGGAACGTGCCCGGACGTACGCCGCAGCACTATCACCAGTGTCGCCATCGTCACGAACACCAACAGGAGCACAGCCACCAGCAACACCACGACCAGCGGATCCATGTGCTCCCCGCCCTCCTCGCGTCACAAGACTTTCAAAACGCGGACTGAAAAACGGGAGGGGTCACGTGCGCGGCACGGACAGCCCGATCGGCGTGTGGACCGATATCAAGCCAAGACCGACCGGGCGTCGGCCCACCTGGCCAACACCTCGCCTGTCTCGGTCAATCGAGCTCGCTCGTACGTCGTTCACCGGTATGGCAATCCGCGCTGCGCGGAGTAACTCCTCACTGCCGTCGAGGTTATGCGTCGAACAAGTCACGAGCAAGCATGGGTTTGCTCACGGTCAGGTGTCGCGTAGCAACTCCTACCCCAGGTCAAGGGCAATTTGCCCCCTCGTGGCGGAGCGTGCCGGGCGGTGCCGGATCGGGCGTGTTCTACCGAGATTTCTACCGCCAAAGAGTCCCTAAGGTGCACATACCGGACACGCGAAAGCGTGCGAAGAGGGGCTGGCAATGGCATACGTGAAGACCAACCGTGGCAAGCGAGGCACTGACCGTTACACCGGGATGTACCGCGAGCCTAAGGGCGAGTGGGTCACAGAAGTGGTCGAGCGAGGCAACGGCACAACCGAGAAGATCAAAAAACTGGTCCACCGGTACAAGAGCGCCGGCACCTTCGACTCCTACGACCGAGCACTGGAGGTCGCCAAGCAGATGGAGGAGGCCGCAGACTCGCTCATGGGCACGGATCCCAAGTTCCGGGCCACGGTGACGTTGGAAGAGTTCATTCCGATCTTCCTCGAGCAGCACCGAGTGACTCCCAACACCAAGCTCCAGTACCGGGCGGTGCTGTTCCGGCACGTGGTTCCGCTGATCGGGGACTTCCGGGTGGCGGAACTGCGGCGCGAGAACATCAGAAGGCTCCTTCTGAAGCTGGAGGAAGACGGTGCTCCGGCTTCCTCGATGAAGGTCGTGCGTTCCGCGCTGTCCGCATTGATGAAGATGGCCCGGAACGACGGCTACCGGGACGACAATCCGGTGGAAGGTCAGGTGACACCGTCCTTCCAGCGCGCTCCACAGCACGCCTGGGACATGGCGATGTTCAACACCTTCCTGCCGCACCTACCCAACCGCCCGGCCAAGACCTACGCGATGACCCAGGCGTCCGTGGGCGCCCGGTTCGGCGAGATGGCCGCGCTGCGAGTGTCCGATGTCAACTTCGTGCGGGCGCGGCTCGCGATCAACAAGCGGGTGGTCAAGCTCTCCCGGCTGCTGCCGGAGTACCCCTATCGCCTGATCGAGATGCCCGGGACCAAGACCGGCAAGGACCGTGAGGTCGACCTGGGCAACGAGATCCTGCGGGTGCTGCGCTCCTACATCGACGACTACGGGCTGTCGGGCGACGATCTTCTGTTCCCGGCCTACCTGGTGACCCCGAAGGACGAAAGTCCTCGTCCAACCGTTGAGGAGTTGATGGCGGCCTGTGAGGCGCTGGGCCCCATCGTGTCGCCCAAGACCGGACGGCTCTTTGAGCACGGCCACTACAACAACTACTACACCGGCAGATGCAACGGGCCGTGGTGCACGGCCTCGGCCAACGAGTACTCCCGCAAGCAGCGGCGCAGGCGCAACGGAATGCCCGTGGAGGACTCAGAACAGCCGCAGAGGGTCGAATCGCCGTACCTAGACCCCGATGAGTGGGGGAAGATCTTTGAGGCCGCAGCGGTCGCTGCGGGGCTCGCACCGATCCCGATGAAGAACCTGCGCCACACGCACGCCATCGCCTTGCTGGATGCAGGGGTCAGCGGCATCTACATCGCCAAGCGCCTGGGGCACACGCGCGAGGTACTGATGGAGCACTACATCGTCGAGCGGCCGGGGGTCCACTTCATCAACCCGGACGTGCTCGACAGCATCGGTATCGAGTTCGACTTCGCCAGCTAGACGCGAAGGAGCCCGCGGCCGTTAAGATCGGCTGCGGGCTCCTGCCCTCCCGTGGGAGGGCTTAGGCGTAATGTTCGCAGGGCCTTCAAATCTCAGGCCCCTAGGCTGCGCGGCGTTCGCGCCCTCGTCTGATGATGGTTCGTTCGGCCATCCACTTCTTCAGGTCTGGGACAGAGAAGCGCGTGGTCCGGCGGCCGAGCTTGATGTGTGGCAGGCCGCCCTTCTCTACCTGGTCGTAGATCCATTCCTTCTCGACACCCCATAGTTCGCAGAGCATCTCGGCGTCAATGAGGGCGATGTCGGCGAACTGGTCGCGTGGGCTGGTGAGGCCCTGGTTGGTGTGTTTGGTGGTCACCCGACCAGCGCACCATGGGTATCAACTCCTCAGTCAATATGGCGAAAGTCACACTACATGCGCAGCTTTCAGAGATATTCCTGTGGACTTGGTGATCACGCGTTCATATGCTGACCCCACCACCACCAACCAGGGCCTCACCAGCCCATGAAGGACACCTCATGGCTACCGCCACCCTTCGTCGCGGGATGGGTTCCGTCCTGCGTCCCGCCTTCTGCAAGCACGGCGAGAAGTCCCGCTGCAAGTGCCCGCGGGTTGCTCGCTGGCGCGATATCGAGGGCAAGCAGCGTGAGCTCACGTTCAGCACGCACACCGAGGCCCTGGACCACCTCTGCGCGCAGTACGAGCTCAAGCGCAAGATCCGCCAGGGCATGCGGCCCAGGGGGGCCGCTCCCCTGCTGTCCACGTTCGCTTCCTCTTGGCTGGAGCAGCGGTCCTCGCTGTCGGCGAGCACTATCCGTAAGTACGACTCCGCGCTGACCAATCATGTGCTGCCGTACCTCGGACAGATGTCGGTTGCCGAGGTCGATTTCGACATCGTGAACCAGTTCATCCAGGAGCTGAAGAAGTCTGGAGCGGAGCCGGGGCTGATCCAGACGTGTGTGGTCAACCTTCTGGGTCCGATCTTCGAGCTGGCCATTCGGTTGAAGTGGCGGGACGACAACCCAGCCAAAGGCCACGAGCTGGCCAAGGCCAAGGTGGGCAAGCGCGTCCTCCCGCTCGTGGAGGAGGTTGGGGCCCTGGCGGACGCCATCGGTCCCCGCTACCGGTTGGCTATCTGGCTTATGGCCGGGTGTGGCCTACGTCAAGGCGAGGCGCTGGGCGCGCGCGCCGGGCTACTGCGTGGAACGGACACCATCTACATCGACGAGCAGTGGCTTGACCATGGTGTGGGATATGGGCCGCTGAAGCACAAGGACGTCGGCGAGGGCAAGATCATCCCGCTGCCGCGGGACGTCCTTCGTGAATATCAGGAGCACGTGGCGCGGTACGGCATCGCCGACGGCGAGCCGCTGTTCCCCTCCCCCGTCAAGGCAGGCCAACCGGTCAGCCACTCGGCGTTCTCGGCCGCCTTCTCCCGTGCGCGGAGGAAGGTTGGCCTGCGGCCGGAGGTCAAGCAGCACAACCTGAGGCACTTTTTCGCCACGCATGCGATCGAGAACGGTGCGGACATCACGCACGTCAGCAAGTGGTTGGGGCACGACTCGATCGAGACGACCTACCGGATTTACGCCGACTTGCTCCGGCCGTCGTTCACCCGAGGTGCGGCAGCCATGGATCTGGCACTCTCTGGCGTTTGATCGGGATTACGCCTCTTGGATTTTCCAGTAATCGGGCGGCGCTCAGGCGTAACGTTGCGATTGCACTTGGTTCAGATGAGTAGTCGGACGTTGGGGGCTTGCCATGCCGTTCAGTGCGGTGGCTGCCAACGTTCGCGATCATCAGGTTGTTGAACTACGTGGCGAGTTGGACATTTCGACCGCCCCGTATCTCATGCATGAGCTTGGGACGGTCCTTGGGTTGGCACGGCAGCCACGGGTGGTGATGGATGCGTCGGAGCTGACCTTCATGGATTCGATGGGAATGAGGGCGATCTTGGATTTCCATCGTGGCGTTAAGGCATGTGGTGGACAGCTAGCGCTGGTAGGACCGACTCAGCACGTGCAGCGTGTCCTGAGAGTGACTGGAGTCGATCGGTACCTGGACGTGTTCGATTCCGTTGCAGATGCCGTCGAGTCGTGGCAACAGGGTTGACGCCAACCCTGTTGGTTGGTTCCCGAAGCTCTTGAGGTCTCCTGGCGAGGCGGACTGGAGGGGTCGTCTCGCCAGGTAGCACGGTGGATCTACGGGAGACGGTTCTGTAGGTCGTCCATGAGGCCGAGCATGCTCTGGAGTCCGCGGCGGGCTTCGTCGAGTCGGTGTGGGGCGCTGTCCTTGCGGTAGTCCTCCAGTTCGCGCCAGACGCCTGCGAGGCAGACGTCGCCCCAGGAGAGTGCGTCGGGGATGGGGAGGCGGGCCAGGCGCTTGCGGGCCAGGTCGCGTGAGGCGTCGTGTTGCTTGAGGCGGCGGAGTCTCACTGTCCGGGTCTCCTGATCATGGTGTTGCTGATCTCGTAGTCCTTGTTGCGCCCCTTGTTGGGGGTGTAGCCGTGGCGTCGGTAGAAGCGGTCGAGGCCGGATTTGGTGCCGCCGTAGTCGGTGCTGGGGGTGAGCGACACTGTCCAGCCGTGGGCGTCGGCCGCGGTGTGGAGGTCGCGCAGGATGGCGCTGCCGTGGCCTTGGCCGCGTGCTTCCTTGGGCAGGACGATGCGGTCGAGGCTGACGTTGGCGCTGCCGTCGGCGAGGGGGCGTCCGGACAGGTTGATCTGGGCCTGGGGGTAGCGGTCGCGGAGTTCGTCTTGGATGCGGTCGAGGTGTTCGGGCAGGAACTGGTGGGGGCTGAGCGTCACGCCATCAGCCCCAGCATGTCGAGCAGGGCGAACTCGTCGTCGATGTTGAGTGCCGCGTCGGCCACGATGGTGCGGACACTGTCTTCGAGGGCGCGCTGGTGGTCGGCTTCAGTGGGCAAGGCGCACCTCCCACAGGAGGCGCTCGGTGCGGTCGACGCCGTGGTCGGCGCGGTTGCGGGTGGCGCAGTTCCAGCCGGGGCGGGCGGCCCGGGTGCAGGTGTGGGTCCAGCCCGCTCCCCTGAGGCTGGCGCCGCTCTCGGTGGCGTGGGTGTAGGTGATGAGGCGCTGGTAGCCCATCTCGGTGGCGATGCGTCGGACGGCGCCGTAGATCTTGGAGTTGGCGTTCCGCGTGCCGAGGGTGCAGGTGCGGGTGACCTCGAGGGTCAGGCCGTCGTCGTAGTGGCGGGCGACGGGTCGGCCGGCGATGGCGACGCCGATGAGGGTGTTGGTGATGTCGGCCAGGCCGATGCTGAATCGGTGGCCTACGGGTGCCTTGTGGTGGCGGTGGTGCTGGGTGACGAAGTCTTTGGCTTGGGCGAGGGTCACCGGCACGATGTGGAGGTCACTCGGCATCGGCCTGGGGCCTCTCGCTGTCGGAGTCCGCGGTGATGTGGCTGGGTCGTTGGAAGCGGTCGAGGAGGGTGCCGTCGTCGCTGAGGGCGTGCTCCATGTGGGCCTGGAGGGCGCGGAGCATGGCGCTGTCCTCGTCGGGCTCGGTGCCGGTCCAGATGCCGATGGCGAGCGCTCGGGTGGTGAGGGGCAGGCGGAGGATGGCGCAGCGGCCGACGCGGAAGGGGAAGTCGACTTCCTGGGTGGGGGCCAGTTCGATGATCGGCCCGGTTTTATTCATTCTCAGGAATTGGAAGTAGAGTTTCCCGAGTTCATAGGTCTTGAACACGCTGGAAACGTTATTGAGAATGGTTTCGAGGGTTGTAATTTCTGGCGACTAGTTGCTTTGTTAGCGGTTGCCGGTGGGCATGTCGAGGTCTGGTTCTGGCGCGTATGGATAGAAGTTCAGCACGCGGTTGATGTAGCGTCCTGGCGATTTGGCTCGGCGGAAGTTTCGCCAGATGTTCGGGGTGACGTTGTAGTAGCCGTAGACGCTGCCGTTTCTGAAGCGGATGTAGAGGGTGCTGATCGACTTTGCGTATCCGGCGGCCAGGGTGCGCGGGCGAGGCGGGTTGATGCTTGGGGTGGGCTGGTAGGCGAACAGGTAGACGTCGTTGCCGCGGGCGGCCATTTCTCGGGCCCACCACTCCATGGGGTCCATGTGGAGGGCGCGGTCATCTGCTTCGTCGGCCTGGGTGAAGTCGAGGGCGAGCTGTTCGTAGCCGTTGCCGGCGGGGCTCGGAGGTTGCTTGGGGCCGAGGACGAGGTCGGCCCAGCGGTCCAGGCGCGAGGGCTGTTGGCGCAAGGAGGCGACCGACGGGATGGCTGGCCGGTTGCGGGGCTTAGGTGCGGGGATGGCGACCGGCCGGGGCCCAGGAAGGTCGAGGCGGGGAACGGGGATGCGTCTGCGGGCCACTGTCTAGGCGCCCTTCTCTGCGAGGGTGCGGCATCGGTCGGCGGTGACCTTGAGGTCGGCCAGGACCTCACTCATGTCGTCCAGGGCGGTCAGGAGGGCGCGTTGCGCGGTGGCTACGGGGCCGCTGTTGTTCTTTTCGGTGTCCCTGGCCATGGGGTCACGCCTTCGGGTTCTTGGCGTCCGCCAGGGCGGTGACCACGTCCTCCAGTACGGCGACGACGTCTTCGAGGACTGCTGAGTTCTGCTTGGCCGACTCGACCATGGACTGGGCGACGGGGACGACCTGCTCGATGACGCCGTTGAGGCGGGCGTTCTCGTCGACGACGCGCCGGTATGCCTTTCCTGGCACGACGACTTCCTGGGTGAATATCAGAAAGACGAATGCTGCGAGAGGGCCGAGGAACCACGGATTTGAAAGGAAATCCGCTGCTGGGGTGACGGCCTCAGCGAGCGTGGAAGGCAAAACGGTACCGCCGATCAGTCGTGCTTGTGACGTCTGATTCGACGGTACCGTCGTGCGTTTCTTCAGTTATATCGGCGAGTTGTGCCGGGTGGTGTTATCGGCGCTTTCCGTGCCCGGGGAGGCCGCCGGATACAGTTCTGACACTGTGTCTGGTGCCGACGGCCGGGGGCGGCTCTGGGGTGTGTTTCAACCAGCGGGATTCGGCCTGGACGCGCTTCTCTGCGGCTCGGAGGTCGCGCTCTGTCCGGATGGTGTTCTTACCTTCGGCCTTGAGGCTGGCCAGGCGCTTGCTGAGGTGCTCGCGCGTCTCGACGGGGCTGAGCATCCGGATCAGCGATGTGGGGCGGCGTGGCGGCCGGGTGGGGCCGCCTGGGCGTCGACCTGCCATGGGTCAGGCGCTGGTGATGATGGCGGCGATATCGTCGTAGGACAGTTCCTTGAACCCGTCTGGCTTGAGGATCTTGCCGTCGCTGCGCCGCGTGACCTGGCCGGTTTCGGGGTCGAGCTTGCGCATGTTGTTGTCGTGGACGAGCTCCATCACTCGGTCCAAGGGGATGTCGAGCAGGTCTGCGGTGCCGTAGACGACGTAGAGAAGGTCGGCGAGCTCTTTGGCCAGGTGAGGGACGCTGCCGTTGCCGTTGAAGTGGTTGATGAGCTCCGCGCGGACTTCGTTGTACTCCTCGGCGATGAGGCGCATGCGCAGCTCGACGAGGTCTGCGCGGTCGTAGTCGTCGTCGAGCTCGACGAATCGCTTGGTCTCGGTGATCTCGTGCCATTCGGCAAGGAAGCGCATGGGGTCGTAGTAGCGGATGACGACATGGGCCTTGCCGGTTTCGTCGTGCTGTCGGCTGATCTGGAAGGTGGGGCCGGGCTGGGGTCGGTGGGTGAGGGTGAAGGTGACGGTTTCGTCGCCGTTGTCGATCGGGCTGTGGGCGTAGGAGTCTGCGTGCCGGAGGGAGTGCGGGAGGTTGGTGGTGGTGTCGCTGGTGCGCACGTTGGTGTTCCTTCGGTTGGGCGGTGGTGGTGGTTTGCGGCCGGTGGTGAGGCGGCCGTTAGCAGTGCGGATCGGCGATGGTGGCGCCGAGGCTGACGAGTCGCTGGAACTCCACTTTCATCTCGTCCCACTCGGGGTGTTGGGCGTACCCGGGGCCGAGGATGAGCACGGTCTTCTCGGCACATCGTCCGAGGAAGTAGCGGGTTCCGTAGGTGTAAATGGCGTTCAAGCCTTGCTGGCGCAGTTTGAAGATGAGAGGGCTGGCGTGCTGGTACGACTTGGCGAGGACGATGTGGAATCGCTGGTCGATGGGGCGGTCAGTCATACAGGCCGTCCGCGAGCCAGATCTTGTACTCACTGGTGACGTCGCCCTTGAGGGGGTCGATGAACATGAGGCGTTGGCTGGGGCGGCCCATGGCGGCCAGTTGTTCCTGGGCGTAGGTGTTGAAGCTCTCGGGGCTGCCGCAGCCGCGGGCGATGGTGCCGTTGAGGGTGACTTCGACGAGTTGGTGCCAGTGGCCGAAGGCGACGTCGTTGAAGGTTTCGGGGATGGCGCCGGATTTCCAGCCCCAGACTTTCTTGCCCAGGCCGTAGAAGGGGAAGCCGGCGAATCCGCCGCGGATCTGGTCTCCGTGGAAGAGCAGGCAGGCGTACTGGTCGCCGATGCGGTCGATGGCGTACCAGGCGCTTTCGCCGTGGCCGTCGGGGATGGTGAAGGTGATGCGGGGCTCGTGCTCGAACATGGCCTCGACGATGCGGTAGAGCATGCGGTCGGCGTTGGTTTCGGGGTTGAAGCGGGAGTGTCGGCCGCCGGACAGGACGCCGTGGTTGCCGACGACGGCGGTGACGTGGACGCGGTCGAAGGTGGCGAGCATGCGGCGTAGGAAGGTGCCGAGGATGCGGGGGCCGTCGACGACGGTCTGGCGGTAGAGGCTGGAGTCGATGGTGTGGGGCTGGTGGCCGAAGATCAGTTCGCCTTCGACGATGTCGCCGAGGATCCAGACGCGCAGTTCGTTGACGGGGTGTCCGGCGCGCTGGATGTCGGTGATGCGCAGGAGCTTGTCGGCGTAGAGGTTGATGCGCTCTTCGCAGACGGCGGAGTTGTAGGTGGGGGTGACCTTGCCGAGTTGCCAGTCGGCGAGCATGGCGACGGCGACTTCTTCCCGGCCGGGCCCTGCTGGAGCGGTGGGTGCGGGGACGGGGTCGAGGTCGAGGCCGGTTGCCGCGTCGCGGGCGGCCTGAAAGACGGCTTCGACGAGTTCGGCTTTGGATGCCTTGGCCTTGGCCAGGCGGTTCATGAGGTTGAGGTTGGCCCGGCGGAGGTTCTTGATGCGGTCTTCGTCGGTGAGCTCGAGCTCGCCGTCCGCGGCAGGGTCGGCCTGGGGCGTCGTGGTGTTGGTGGGCTGGGTGGGGGTGGGAATGTCCAGGGTGCGGCGGGCGCGGCGGACGCTGCTTTCGGTGGTGGCGACGCCGAGCTGGCTGATCTTGTGGGCGGCCTGGACGTGGGTGCAGGTGGTGTCGCGGAGGATGGTGGCGAC
Source organism: Nonomuraea sp. NPDC059023 (assembly GCF_042740095.1). NCBI lineage: Bacteria > Bacillati > Actinomycetota > Actinomycetes > Streptosporangiales > Streptosporangiaceae > Nonomuraea > Nonomuraea sp. NPDC059023. The sequence goes on from NZ_JBHYIO010000005.1 coordinate 391,772, forward strand.
GTCTGATCGACTCGCGGATATTTCGTAAAGCCCCATATGTTGTCTCGCTTTCACTCAAGGGGAGTGCGAGGGACGCTATAAGGGCGAGCTCTGTCGCATCAACTCTGGCGCAGGGTAGTTGGTACGCGAGAGCAAGGTCGGGGATGCACGAAAACCCCCGTAGGCATGCCTACGAGGGTGGCTTCAGGACATGGGTCAGTGGCGGCCGAGCTTTTTGAGCCCTGCGCCGCCCTGCTATCCGGCCGCCTCCTGGTCCATACGCTCCTTGTAGTAGCGCAGATCGGCCGGGGGAATGCGGCCGGCTTCCTTGGTGGTGATGGGAAGCTCGGGGTCCTCCTGCTTCCAGCCCAGCAGTGCTGCGCGGACCTCCTCGGCTGTGGCGCCGGTGAGGGTCCTGGCGTCGGTCTTGGCCAGCGTGCGCCGAGGACGGGTTGCGCCCGAGGCGGCGACCAGGGCCCTGCCCACGGCACGCTTGCGGGAGACGGCGGTCAGATCGACGAACTGGCTGACCAGCTCGACCAGCTCGGCGGAGCATTCGGCGCACAGGTGGCCCGAGCCTGCCTGCTTGCCGATGACGACGTCGGTCTCCTGTTGTGAATCGAGGGGCTTCCGGCACCGGATGACGTTCCCGCTGTCATCCACGCCACGTTTCCTGTCGCAGACGGCCTGGATCGCCATCGCTGTCTCCTTGTCGGTCTCGCGGGTGACTCTCAGCATTCTTGGAGGAATGGCCAGGAACGCATCAAGCCCGAGTCCGGGAGCGGCGGAGCTGTCCGGACTCAGGCTTGAGGTTAGCAACTTATATTGTTTACTGCTACTGAAGTTCATGGTTCAGGCGTATATCGAAAGCTGTATCACAGGTTCAGCTTTCGATCTTGGTTGGGGGTTCATCTTCGGCTTCGAGATCGTCGTCAGCGTCCCCGAAGACCTTCAACCCCAAGAGAGTGGGGCGATAGAGCGCCTGCCCGCCAGGCCCAGGAAGGATCTCGACCAATCCGAGCCGCGCCAAGTCGATCAAGTCTGCTTCGACGTCCGCAACGGTGGGGGTGGCTGGCGGCTGGGCGATCCCGGTCGCGTCGGGCAGGGCATAGCGGGTCATCTTCACCCATCATTCGTCATATCTCGTGGAGGCTCCCCGGTCAGCACACCCCGGGAGGGCAACTCTAGCGTGTTTAGTACACTAGTTCGAGTGTCGGTAGATGCTGTTATCGCAGGCGACGTGATGTCTCGGGCTTTGCGCACGAACATCCGGCCGTCTACGGGGAGAAGCCTCGATGGGATGACGCCGGGGACCGCGGGCGGCGCACCCCATCGAGGCTGTCGAGCCCTGGTGCTCTGCTACCAGATGTTGACCTTGGCGTACTGCGACTCGACCGGCGCCTGGCCGAGCCCGTCGCCACTGTCTCCGTCCTTGATGTGGCCCTTATCGAGCCCATCCCCGTGCCGGGTTGGGGTATCCGCCAGCGCCTCGGAATTGGCCTCGGACTCATCGTCCGCGACGGGCGGCTCGCCGTCGCCCGGGTCGGGTGCAGGCTCTTCCGACTGCGGCAGATCTGCCGAGGTCGGGTCGGCAGGCGCGGACGCAGGGATCTGCTCCGGCGCATCATCGGCGAACGCCGCCACGGGGGCCGCGAGCACCAACGCGGCACCGGTCGTCGCGGTGGCGATCAATCCAGCGATACGGAGCGTGAACTTTCCTGAGAGGTTCCTGTCAGACACGGGGTAAAACCTTTCGACGCGGAGGGGGCAACGCAACGGCGGACGGCCTCCTTAACAGCAAGATCCTGAGCGTCCGTCTGCCTGCAATTGTGCAGCTCCAGAGGGGCTCCGGTAGTCGTCGCAGGCGGCAGATTTTGCGTCTGCACTTTTTGCCGTGGTCGTCACGCAGACGATAAGGGTGAGTCTGGTCACATCAACCCTGGTTACATAACGTATTGGAAACATACTTGCCTAAATGGGAACGCGCCCCTACCAGACGGCCGTTTGAGCTGCGTAAAGTCTCCGGTCAATTGCGGGCTAGCTCCCGCATGCGCAGTAAGGGGGTGGGATCGGGATGCACCGCATCGCCGATTTGTCGGATGAGGTACAAGCAACCTACGACTGGCTACTCAACACCGGCCCGGTTACCGAGGCTCAGCTCAAGAAGCAGTACGGCGCAGATGCCGCCAACCGCGCCAAGCGGATCGTGGCCACAGGTCTGGCCTGCTGGGACCCGCGTGGGAGGCTGGTCCCAGAGTCGCCGGCCCTGGCATTTGGAGGGTCACTTCTGGATCGGGCCCGGCAGCATCTGAACAACTTCCGGGCCTTCACCCAGCGCATCGACGACTATTACGAGCACGTGCTGCCCGCCCTGGTGGAGAGCAACCGGTTCGTCTTGCCGGTCACCGACCCAGAGCAGGTCAAGCGCCGGTTCTTCGAGGTCAAGCGCCGCGCCCAGAAGGAGCTGCGCGGCACGATCACCGCGCCGGTTCAGACGGGGATGGTCGATGACCCAGAAGGCGAGGAGCTCGATCGGTCGATGCGCGCACGCGGGGTGCGCTATCGCACGATGATGGAGCGCGCGGTTCTCGCCAACCTCAACGATGATCTGGTGGCCCAGCAGGAGCTGCTCAAGGGGCTGGCGTACGGCGAGGAGCTCTACGTCACGGGCGTGCCGTTGAACAAGATGCTGATCGCCGACCGATCAGTCGCGTTGGTGGGCGTCAAGGATCCGGCCGGGGAGGTACTGGCGCTGACGTTGCACTATCCGGCGCTGGTGATGCACTACGTGGAGGTCTTCGACGCGACGGCGCAGCGCGCCTCGCGGCTGCTCACGGACGACAGCGGCCAGATCGCAGTGACGCACAAGTTCGGCCTGAGCGCCGACGAGATCAACATGCTCTCGATGTTCGCCAACGGCGCCTCGTGGAGCGCGATCGGCAGGCCGTTCCGTCTAAAGGAGCGCGCCGTCCGTGACCGGATCAACGCGATCAAGGACAAGGTCGGGGCCGTTTCCACCGACCACATGGTCTATCGGGCCATGCAGGAAGGCGTCATCACCTAGAGGCGCGTCGGCGCCGGTCGCACCACAAGCCACGTAACAACTGCGACGGCTTAACAGCAACTCCAGCTTTACGAGAATGGGTTCGGGTTGGTAGCTTCACCGCACCACCAAACCAACCACCAAAGGACCCACCCATGCTTGTGGTCATCGAAACGATCACCGACGACTTCGACGGCAGCGAGCCTGCCAGCACTGTCCCGGTGACCTACAAGGGATACAGCTTCGAGATCGACCTGTCCCCCGAGAGGGAGGCCGAGCTCGACCAGAAGATGGCTCCGTACATCACCCACGGCCGCCGAGTGACGAACCCGCGATCCACCGCGAGCGTCACCGCCCAGCGGCGCCTTGCAGAGGCGCCCAAGATCCGCGCATGGGCCAAGGCCAACGGCATCGCGGTCAACGACTTCGGCTTCATCCGCCGTGACGTCGTGGCAGCCTACAGGGCCGCCATCGAAGCTGCCTGACCGGAGCTGCCCAACGACGAATGCCCCCAGCGTTGTGGCG